>NZ_AP028067.1:2856057-3173396 GCF_030297155.1 Vibrio sp. FE10
GATTTCGTATGCCTATTGATACATTGATTACTATTGGCGTCTTTACTGCCGTCGCACTGCTCTTTATTTTCGCTGGTGTCAAAACCGTTCCACAGGGTAATAACTGGACTGTCGAACGTTTCGGTCGCTACACACACACTCTTCAACCCGGCTTGAACCTAATC
Organism: Vibrio sp. FE10; assembly: GCF_030297155.1. Taxonomy (NCBI): domain Bacteria; kingdom Pseudomonadati; phylum Pseudomonadota; class Gammaproteobacteria; order Vibrionales; family Vibrionaceae; genus Vibrio; species Vibrio apostichopi. The sequence goes on from NZ_AP028067.1 coordinate 2,856,222, forward strand.
ATTCCATTCATTGACAAGGTTGGTCAAAAAATCAGCATGATAGAACGCGTACTCGATATTCCAGCTCAGGAAGTCATTTCAAAAGATAACGCCAATGTCATGATTGATGCTGTCTGTTTTGTTCAGGTTATTGATGCGCCCAAAGCAACCTACGAGGTCAACGACCTTGAACACGCTATCCGTAATTTGACCCTCACTAACATCCGTACCGTATTGGGTTCTATGGAATTGGATGAGATGCTTAGCCAACGTGACATGATCAATACTAAGCTGCTCAATATCGTCGATGAAGCAACAAACCCTTGGGGTGTCAAAGTTACACGTATCGAAGCATCATCAGTATGAGATAAGATTGACACCCCCTCAATTGACAGCTAAAAACCAGCAAAATCAAAGACTCCAGCCTGATCTTCTCCCTTAAACCAAGCCAGACCGATTGACAAAGCAAAGTGTCTCTAAAATTGACAAAAATCGGGGGTAAATGTGTCAATAATTGCCCATTTACAAGCTGTAAATGTCCGTGGACAATAAAAGTTTGATCATATTTGAGGCATATTGCTATCAACAAAAAGGTAAAAATGACAATCAAAATTGATCACACAAAAAATTGATCAATTTCAAAAACATTTTGGGGCAAAATTTCTCAATGCCTTTGCTAATTTAACAAGCTATGAATAATCACAGGTATTGCAAAGTGAGTTTGAAGATCTGATGCGATCAGTAAATCGCACTAACAAAAAGGAATTATTTAGGTGCGTACTAAGTGCGGTTACGTTAAATTTAGCGCCAACAAACACTATTAACCAAAATACCAATTATCATAAAAAGCCCCACCTTTGTTCCCTTGTTGTAAAAAAATGGATCCCTTTGAGAGCCTTTCTTGTGTCTAAGTCGGAGTTTACACTAGGTACAGCTACGTGAGTCTTGGTGTGCACCGCTGTGCAGCAGTACACGCCGCCCAGAAGAATTTAATAGAGATTTTATGCGCGGTAAAAATCAGACTATAAACTTCACGCAAAAATCGACATATTGTAGACTCTAAGTATGGCTGGGGACTGATTTTAACCACTAAGTTAGAAGATGGGCTTAAGTTTACGAGCGAAAACTATAGATCGGTCATGAAACTTACATCGATGTAAAAAGTGGAGTCAAAGCCAAACAAAACGAGTGATACTCATCCTCCTATAGATCAGCCATGGGGTTTACTGCGATATCAATTCATCGCGAACCCTTGCTTAACAAGGGCTCTAAGCATCAGCCCATAGATTGGCTTTGAATTTACATCGATGTAAAAAGTGGAGTCAAAGCCAAACAAAACGAGTGATACTCATCCTCCTATAGATCGGCCATGGGGTTTACTGCGATATCAATTCACCGCGAACCCTTGCGTAACAAAGGCTCTAAGCATCAGCCCATAGATTGGCTTTGAATTTACATCGATGTAAAAAGCGGAGTCAAAGCCAAACAAAACGAGTGATACTCATCCTCCTATAGAGCGGCCATGGGGTTTACTGCGATATCAATTCACCGAGAACCCTTACGTGACAAGGACTCTAATCATCAGCCCATAGATTGGCTTTGAATTTACATCGATGTAAAAAGTGGAGCCAAAGCCAAACAAAACCAGTGATACTCATCCTCCTATAGATCGGCCATGAAACTTACATCGCAGAAATAATGCTCGTTGAGTATTGGTGTGCATCGGTGTGCAGCAGTGCACACCACCTTCGAAGAACTGAACATCAGATTCAATGTTTACAAACGATAACGAAAGAGCCGCATTATGATACCCAAATTCATATTTTATGGGCTTGGGGTAAAAGATTAGATGTCTGTCCCTAATCAACTTAGCAGTCCCAACGTAAACAATCACTTTTTCTGCCGTGAACATTATTACCGCCACATAAACTATGATAACGAGAATCCGTCTAACGCACACATTATTAGGAAATTAAAATTTTTTTTGATGGATCAAAGCTCGAAACTTCTTCATAACCAACGTATCCACGCTGGTTTGTATGAAATTTAATATTGAAATCAGAGAATTCCATACAATCATGGTTGTGTCCGTAGAACCAGACTGCAATTTTGTCAGCAAGATTTGAAAATTCATCACATTGGGATGCAAATGCAGGACCAAGTGGGCTACCCAAGTATTCAAGTTGTATTCCTTCTCTAGATGGAAGGTGATGGGTAACGACAACATTGATATCCTCTTTGGCTTTACTTATTGATTCATAGAGGAAGCGTCTAGATATCTGGTGAATTTCTCTCGCATCCAATGGTGAAAATGGCTTTCCATGATATTGAATTTTTCGATAGTCATTCAAGCCTGAACGAGCTAATTTCATCGACTTTTTAGGGGTCTCATAAAGTTCGAAATCGCTCCACAAAGTACAGCCATGGAATCTCACACCATTGATTACAACGCTATCATTTTCAAGAAAATATACGTTGGAATAACGTTCAGCTCTGCTCCTACATTCTTCTATCAATAGCTCTAGCGATGGAGCACCATAGGCCTCATGATTACCTAGAACATACACAACAGGCACATTAAATTGTGCAGCCCAATCAATTCCTTTGGTACCGAGGTGGATGTCTCCACTAAGTACGACGACATCTGCGTCAGTTTGCGGGCACTCCATTGGACCAAATTCCAAATGAAGGTCAGAGAGATGGCAGATTTCCATAAATATCTACTTTGATAATACTTGATGACCCCAGTGTAGCTCAGTGCTACAAATTCCTACAACCCGCAAATTGATACTTTTCAGGAGATGCCATAGCCTCACTAACTTCTGCGATAAGCTAACCCAATTCGTCACACGCTTCTTAGGCAACACAACTATAAAGGGGCTGTAATTACGTAACTTTAGTATGACTTTATGGACAGTTAACTCCTGAATGCGATTGGTATTATCTATTTGTGAAGAAACCTGACAGATTTTCCTGATTGAAAAGATCAATCTCCGCCACTAAATCATAACTTTACCATTCTTGCTCCTGCTGGACCGTCACTATTGTTATTACTTTTCAGCTCTGGTTGTAATAGTGTTTCTACAATTTCAATAGCCCTCTTAAGCTGAATTCTGTCTAGTTTGCATCCCAATAAGTGCTAGCACTGTAGAGACAGCTAGCACTGTAGAGGCGTAACACGTCTTTGGACAAAAGTGTGTCAGAAACTTTACTATCGAGGTGTCGATAAGTGTGGTGATTTCATTGATTATTGCCTCAGTCCTTATAGTGATGAAGCGGTTACTAAAACCTTATTGTATTGATTTTTCCTTGCGTTTAATAATCAATAGTGCCAAAAAAGATACAGCTAATGCCATTATAGAAACGGTTGTTCCGATGTTCCCACTTGGTGCAAAGTCCCAATCATTAAAGAAAAATGCGGGTACGATAAAAACTTCCACTGTATATATCCACAAATTATAAATCGTATGAAAAATTATAGCGCTATATATACTCATGTATTTCAGTAGAACTATTGATGCAGTGATACCTAGAGAAAAAGCAACGACAGGGTCTTCATGGCCGTAGGCGAATAAGAGTGACGATAAAATTACGCCTACAAACTTGTTTCTCAAAAGTAAGCATATGCTACTTAGCAAGATAAACCTGAAGAAAAACTCCTCTGATAACGGAGCTAATATAACGGTTTCGAAAAGATAATTTAGTTTCTCGCTTACTTCCAGTTCACCACTAACGAGAAATCCTACGATATAGTCGACTTCTTGTCCCGTGACATATTTCCGGATAAATTCCATATAGAACAACGTGATACAAGCCACGCCAATCGCTAGCACAGTAATTGGGAATACATGATGAGTAAAAGAGGAAACTTGTGGAGTTACTGAAAAGAGGCTATTTTCACTTTTCTTTAAAGTAAGCATCATCACAAACGCCACCACCCAAAAAAGGCCTCGAAGATCATTAAAACCCATGTCGCCCCATAGGTAATATAAGGCAAGTGCCAATATGCTTATGGGTAACGAGGTTTTAAGTCCTACGGTGGGAAAGTTATCCATTTGTACCATATCTAAATTTATTAATTCCTGCATTTAAAGGTTACATTTATATCACCCGCCTCACATTAATTTCAATCGTATCGAGATCTTCACGACTAAATAATCTGGTGAAAAACAGGAACAGGATATGTATATGTATGGGTTTAACTCTGACGGATTTTGAGGCACACGCGTTTTAGAGTCATAGCACTAAGGCGTTCTTGTCCCAAAGCATGGCGGCATAACACGTCTCTGGACAAAGGCGAGTTGGCGAGATTAGGAGCTTGTTAGATTTCGGATTAGCTGAGTCTAATCCGATTAATACTGAATATAGCTGATATGGCAATACCCATCAGCATCTTTGGTGGTGAACACAGTGACGTTTCGGTTTACTGCTGAGCTTGCATAGACAAAACGAAAGCGTTCAATTAACACTCAGTTTTAAATTAGGGTAAGAGTTAGGTCTGCCACACATTTATTTTGTCATGAATTAAGCCGCTACTGTTCAGGTAAGGAAACATTGAGATTCCTTACCTAATAGTTGGTATCACAACCCGATTTTATTGTTTGAATGCTGATGGGTACATAGATTTATATAAGCCATCTAACTTTTGATTTGACTGACCTAGAACGAACCGTGTTTTCTTCGAAAATATAGGTAAAAAAGAGGTAAAAAATATTATTACCCCCATGTATCCGATTAAACAGTATTTCTGTTCGTAATCAAAACTTTCCTGAAAATAACCAAACAAATAGCTTCCTAACGGTATGGTTCCAATACATAAAAACAATATAGCACCTTCCAACTTACCTCTGTAAGAGTTTGGGACTGCAAAAACCCGAACACTATTACACGCTACACCTTTAACAGTAAGTCCGAATCCAGAAATGCACAAGCCAAGAGCTTTAATATAAACCCAATCAAACACAGAGAATAAAATAACGCCAATTCCAATCATCATATTACCTAAAACAATAGGATAAATACGCTTATATAAATTGAAATCTAGTTTTGAAATTAAGGCTGCCCCTGATAGCATTCCAACTGCAAACATGGATTCAAGTAGGGCTAAGGTCGTAGCATCAGACTTCAATTCACGAGATACATAATATGGTAACACTACCATTAACAATGGTGTTAATACGAAGTTATTAAGCATTGCTGTATAACATATGATCTTTTCGCTTTTTATATAATGTAACGTTTTGAATCCTTGTGTAATACGGCTTATAAATTTCTCACCTTGGACAATATCAACAGAAACACTTCCTTTTTCATTAATGGATAAAAATAAAATTAACACTAGTGAGACCAAGAAAAAGGACACAACAACAAGACTAGCAGGTTCAACCCCCAGTAAAGCAATCATTGTCCCACCAATAACCGATCCTATTATTGATTGTGCCGAATTAAAAGTAGCAGCTAAACTAACAGATTTATCCAGTTGTTCTTTAGTTGCAATGAATGGAAGCAGAGTGTTTATGCTCGCGGTAGTTATGGAGTTAGTTACAGCCAATACACATGCACACATACTAATAATAGTAATTGATCCGCTATAAACACCAACATCAATCAAGAAAATCAATGAAAACGAGAGTGAAAAAATACCTCCTAAAATGAGGATGTTTTTCTTTTTAAATCTGTCAAAACTGTCACCGACTAAAGGTAAGGAAGTAAGATTGAAAGCCCACATTAGGGCAACAATTGTACCTAAATCTAGGCTATTACTAGACTTGGTAACGATAAACCAAACCAATATAATGTTAAAACTTCGATAAGCCAATAGGCTTAATGCACTTGCAATAAGAAAAAAATACAACCTCATATAAACCCAATTCTATAATGAAAACTAAAAAACAAAACTAAAATAGCCATATATTGAACTATATTAAGTTAATTAAAAACCTAAAACGACAAGTATAAAAACTAGAGATCAGACAAATGAACAATTTTCAGAGCAACCTGTCAAATCAATAGTTTTTAAGATAAGAAGTAAATAATTAATTATATAAAATTAACGCTATACCCGCTCAACTTGAAGATGCAGGTTTCATAATTTGAAAATTATCCGTAATTCTGGATACCGGTGAGCCTGCAACGTTTGGCAGCATCACATTGAAAAATTCATTAATAGCTATTGTAAATTCAATGATCACGGGTATATAAATTAAAACTAAGTATTTTATCCTTAACTTCCTGAAGATCTTCTGCACTTACAATCGAACCATTAGAAGAAACCCAACTAAAACCATCACCCTTTTTCCTAGGAAATAAATGTAAATGGAAGTGAGACAGTTCGTTGAACTCTCCATTATTCTGAATCATTGATAAACCATCGGCACCGAAACAGTACTTTAATAATATACTTAACTCTTTTGCCTTTGAAAATATCTTTCTAGATACATTTTCAGGTAAATCCCAAAAATCTACGAAATGTTCTTTGGGGCAAATTAAAATATGCCCTCTAGTAATCGGTCGATGATCTAAAAAACATATAATATCGTCAGATTCATAAATTACGTGAGACTGTTCTATACCTTTTGAAATTGAACAAGCAATGCAATTAATCATAAACTACCTAACACCAATATTAAATTCTCTTTGCATAATACAAATTGATAGCACAAACGTCAAAATTCGATCTAATTCCATTCTCGAACTTGGTTCTATACTTCTGAGGCTATCGAATGACTTTAGAACCTTCTTGGGGCAATAAAATGGCTGATCTTTAATACTCTGCGAAGTAAAAGTATCACCCATGTAATCATACAAAGGAGAACTTACTAAGTCGCTAGAATGTACTTTTACTGGAGGAGCCATAAATGGTTCTTTACATTGATTGAGCACAGTTGGATGTACACGCCCTTCCATAGCCGCCCTTAACAAATACTTTTCAGTACTTCCTGAAATTTTCAATTTGCTTGGTACGCTCATAAGAAACTTATAAAGATTATGATCTAAGAAAGGCACCCTACCTTCTACGGAATTAGCCATTTCTGCCCTATCACCTAAAACATTTAAAATATAAGATGGTAAGACCGATTCTTGCCACAAATTCAAAGATCGATGTAATATGTCACCCTTCATTGTCTTCGACCAATCAATGTGCTTTATAATATCCGTATAGGGGGTCAACCTTTGGTGATGAGCACTTAGCTCTGGTTTATATAAACTTGAAAAAACTTTACCTCGCTGACTTCCCGTCCTCATCATCCCGGGTTTGTAACCAAAAATTTCTCCAAATCGCTCTAAGTCTTTCTCGATCTCTCCTTCTAACAAAAAACCCGGAAACTTAGAGTAATTCCCATACATTTCATTTAACAGTTTTTTGCCATCTGATTCAGACATATGTTGGCGTTCATATCGAAATACATCTTCACGAAAATGGGGGTAACCACCTAGAACTTCGTCAGCCCCTTCACCAGTTAAAACAACTTTACATCCATTTTGACGCACAAAGCCACTCAGTAGTACTTTCGCTATACCGTGTGTGTTCCCAAAAGGTGTTTCGAATGAACGAACTGACTTATCAAAATTATCTACAATATCTTGCTCAGTAACTCGTAATACGTTCAGTTTCGAACCTACAAAGTCCGCTTGAAGTTTCGCCCTATCAAGTTCATCGTAGTTTTCATTATCAAATACAATGGTATATGATTCTGGTGCTTTACCACTGACTCTTGCAGCTGTCCCTAATACCGCCCCTGAATCAATACCACCACTCAAATAACAGCCAATATCGACATCAGCAACCATGCGTTGTTTAACTGCATCGTCAAAATGCTCAAGGAAACCAGTCACAAAGTCATGCTCATTGAGATTAAGATCCGGTTCATAGGAACCTTTTTCCCAATACGGTTTTATTTCAACGGAATTATTATCCGTAATAGTCAAATAGTGACCTGCTGGTACCTGGTAAATACCTTCAAAACACGAATCTCGACTAGGGTAAAGCATTCGCTCTGAGCTATATACAGCGGATTGATTCCAAACAGGTTTGACACCAAGAGCCAATAGACCTTTAATTTCTGAAGATAAATATACACTTCCGTTACTAATCGCATAATAGAGAGGCTTAATCCCAAACCTATCACGTGCGGCCAACAAACGTTTGTTAACATCATCCCAGAGAACAAAAGAAAACTCTCCACGGAGGTGATCAAATAGATTCAACCCATAGTGTTTGTACAAAGGAAGAAGTATTTCACTATCTGATTGAGTTCTGAAAGGATAAGATTGGCGATACTTCTCTCTTATATCTTTATATCCATAGAGCTCACCATTTACGACAGAAACAACAGAGCCTGTATCATCTACAATTGGTTGTAACCCTGAGTCTAATCCGATTAAGCTTAATCGAGTATGCCCCATAGAGATGTTGCCATCATTTGAAGTCCAAATGTTTCGTTCGTCTGGGCCCCTATGATTGATATCATCAAGTGCACGACGAACATTATTCACATCTACTTTTTCTAAATTTGAAAAGTTATATTGACTAACAAAACCACACATAAACTATCCTACCAAACTGGAGTAAGTAACTCGCCACTGTTCGTTTTTATTCTAATATTCACAATATCTGTCTCGACATCGACCTTACTGCCAGTTAAGATTCCTACCCAGCCAGCCCCATCAACACCAACTTTTTTTAGATCGTCATTTTCGTTACAAAGTTGAACATGTTTGCTTTTAGTAGATTCAGGTATATGTATGCTTCCCAGTTTACAACTTTCTGGCGCACCATACGTTACCCCCATGCATTCAATAAGATTGCCCTTGTAAGGCGATTCTAAAGGGAGACTATTCGGGAAAAGCGTTAGTCTAATAACATGCTCCATAACCTTCGACAAAGGTATTGAGTTGGAGTCAGCTATCAATTGAGATATTGATCCACCTGCTATTCGTCCGATGTTGGCGTCGATCAAATAAGACTTTCCACCAGAAGCTAAAAACTCAGAGTGAAAATATCCATTCTTAAGCTTACTGCGCACAAGCACTTTGGAAATAATTTCTTTAGCCATGGCAAAAGAACCTGGATCTATCTCTTTTTCACCAGGAAAGTAAGCTACGGTCAAAGTATTCTCATGTCTTTCCCTATAAGTCGCGCCAACTATATTGACATCACCGTTTTCTATATAGCCTTCTAAGCTAAAGAACTCCCCTTCGATGTATTGTTGTGCTAACCAAGTACCCTTAGCCAGACTTGAACTATACGTTTCTTCTATAATACTCGGTATTTCATTAACGTTGGTTTCTAGGTCAATCGGAAATGACCCAATACTAGCGCTTATTTCAGATGGCTTAACCACTAACTTCCTATGCTTATCAAGTAATTGAGAAATTTTGTTCGGGTTAAAATCTGTAAGGTTAAAAGATAGCGTTTCCGGACTTCCCTCTAGGGCAAGTTTGCTTGTAATTTCTTTTTGTAATAGATAAAGAAGTGCTAAATCTGGACCGTTAACGTCTAGAGCTAGTGCAACTTGTATAGCATTACGCATCGCTCGATCAGTCAAAGACATTACAGCTTCAACATCAGAAATATCGTTATCTTGAATACATTGAATTATATTTTCATAACGAGATGTATCTTCAAAGTATAAGGTATAACAAAAAATATCTTTTAGTATATCCCCTCGATACAGCTCAGGGTTAAGAATAAATACAGGCTCGTATCCCATGTTTTCACAAGCCTTTGCTGCAGACGGCGAGCTAATGTGTGATGCATCAATAAATATTATTTTTTTCATTACGTTACCATATTTAAACTTCGTGACTATTTATCAAGCTATCGCAGATTACTTTACTGCGTATAGATACCGAGCTAATTGAGCCTGCATCACCTAGTCCATGCGTTGATTCGCATAATCCATTTAGATAGAACGATTTATATGTTCTGTTTGTTCCTGGCGGTACGAAGTCTAAACTATAATCGCGGTTTATCTGTAAAAGCCCTTGTTCACTTTCATTAATATAGCCCTTTACATTATGTAGTAATGGACAGTAAGTATCATATCTATCCCCATGACCTAAATCTTTAAAGCCTGTTGCCAATATTACGTGATCAAAGGATTCAGACGAGCTCTCATTTAAAAGTTCATTTGTATATGAAATTTCTATTGAGTCATCCTTTTCAACAACATTATTAATCTTACTGTTATTCCTTATAAACACCCTCTCTCTCTCTAAAATCTTGTCTTCATATAAACTTTGATACAAACCATCAAGTACATCTTTATCAACAGATGAATAATTAGAATTACGTAAATGTGATGTAAGCTTTTCCTTTTGCAAGTTAGATGCACTATAGAAGTGATCAATGAATTCTGGATAGAAAACCTCATAAGAAAATGGACTTGTATCTTTAAGCTTATAACTGAAAGATCGTATCAGATTAGTTATTTTTGCATTAGGGAAGCGGGACTTCAGATCTAAAACAATTTCTATGGCGCTTTGGCTGCTTCCAACAACACAAAAAGTGTCCTCATCTCCATTTTTAATGTTGGATATGTAAGAACGATAGTTTGTAAGATGAGTCGCTCTACCATTGCTTATGCCAGAAAACTCTTCTGGTATGTTAATTGAGCGACCATGGCCTAGAACAACTTTTTTGCACAGGTAAGTATCACCTGTTGAGGTTGTAACTTTGAAGATTGGTTCTTCATTTTCAAAGTCACCAGTATATTCAATACTGACGACTGCTTCATTGTACTTGACTTTGTCCTCGAAAAATTTGGAGCACCATTCGATGTATTTTGAATATTCTGTTCTAAAAGGAAACTTCATTCCTAGATTAAAATGAGAAAATAGCCTTCCATGTTCAAACAAATAGTTTATGAACGTATATCTACTTCTTGGATTTACTGGTGTGATCAAGTCTCGATGAGGAGAATTTTGAATGTCGCTCCCAGGAATCGTCATTTCTTCTTGCCACTTCGAATTGGCTTTACTCTCCAAGAACAACATAGATAATTGGCTATTGTTTTCTTGTAAGGAAATTGCCAAACCTATGTTAGAAACGTTAAAACCCACACCGATAATATCAATTATATTACTTTGCAAAATATACCTTTACTTTATTAATTTGTGAGAAACAAAAAAGTCGTTGATTAAAACCTCTATTACATCTTCTGTATAGGTAGGCTTTATTACTATTCGGAAACAATTTACGGACTGCCCATCAAACAGGACTTCGCTATATGGCACCAGCCACCCTAGGGATTCAAATTTCTGGCTTATATCGTCATAGGTAGACTTATCTCCCCCTTCAATAAACCACGACAAAATAGGAAGCTGGTGTTTTTTATGGTTAATGAACTTTACTTTATGAATATCAGCTAAACGTGACTCCATATAATTTTTCATTCTGTACAAATATTCAATGTTTGATTGGTAACCGATAAACCCATAGCGTTTTATCAAATAATATTGAGAAATAATCCCCACACAGTTTTGACTAAATGTCACACCTAAATGATTGAACTCTTCTTTTAAATAGCCGATTCTGCTCCATAAACCTTCGGATATTTCATTCTTATTTTTCCAGAGAATCCAACCTATGCTAGGATATGTAAAACCGTATTTATGACCTGAAACACTTATCGATTGAACAAGCTCCAATCGGAAATCCCATATATATCCAGGAAAGCTAAATGGAGCTACAAAACCACCACTGGCAGCATCTATATGAATTGAAATTTCCCTTCCTTCCTTAATCGAATAATTGAGAAGGGCATTGTGGATTTCATAAACTGGGTCAAACATGCCTATACCCGTGGTACCAAGTGTTAGACCCACCCCAATAGTATTTTCATCTACAGCAAGCAAAAATCTTTGAGTAAAATCTCGTTCATCTTTTGTATACTTAACAGTTTTAACATCAATATCGAGTATTTTTGCCGCATTAGTCCATGCAGAGTGAGAGTGATCGCTTATTACAATATTAAGTCCCTTAGAAAGTCGGCTTCTTTTTTTCCAATTCAAACATGCTAATAGTATTGCTTCGCTTGAACCTACCGTACTTAACCCAAGTCCATTCTCACTAGTATCAATGTTGAATAGCTTAAATAAAAAGTCGATGCAACTATTATTCATATCTTGAAAACTGTGATATTCATTTGCATTAACTTTATTGTAACTAAGGGAGTTTTTTATGACTTCAGCAACTTCGTCATCCATGTTAGTCAAACAATATGTACCTAGGTTTTGCCAAGGTTGGATCTGTTCCGATAATAGCGTCTTAATATGCTGAGTTGTGGACTTGGTCGTCATAGCATACTTTTTCTCAAAAGGTATTGATTTATAAGCTTTCTTTTCAGCAATCAACTCCATAGTATTCTCTTTTTATTTTAGATAAGTGATATGAAAAATTAATTAAAATATAATAACCATTAGTTTATTAACAGCATTAATAGTATTATTTTTATGTATTTATTGACCTAGTATTCGTTATTGAGGATCAATTTATTACTATGTTTGACTTAGAAAATACTAATTATAAATTAAATATCCTCATACTAAAGACTGCAATCTTTAAGATATTAACCCCCATCAGTTATTCATATACCAGAGGTTTTGATTTTCTACCCAATCATCAATAGCCATAAACAAAGATTTCATTTCTTTATCCCCGTTTGTTTTCGTAACAAACTGCTGAACCATTGCAACACTGCCGGTTGGGTTTGTATATTCCGTACCAATAACACCTTGGACTTGATAATCTTCAACTCCTTTAATAGTGCAGGATTTTGGAAGTGACATTAACACTCCTTTTTTTGGCGGAATTAAGTACCAACCCCAAGTGTCCTCAGGTTCATGTATAACATTTTCAAAATCTGGCTCGAGACCTGCCTGAGCTTGAACATGAACCTTCCAAAGGTCAATGTTCATAGAATAATTAATTGTTTCCCAAATTCCTCCACCTCCGCAGCGTGATCCAATTTCACAAAAAACGAATTTTCCATCTTGCGTTTTCCAAAATTCTGCATGAAATGTAGTTGCATCTGGAGAAGGTAAGTTTTTCAGTACCTTTTCAGTTAGTATTTTTAATGTTCTAAAATCAGCGCTATCTTTATCAACGAAAATACTACCTAAAGGTTTATTCACTTGGTAACTAAGACAATCATTGTAATAATAAGATGCCCAAATAAATTTAATTTTACCATCCTGATAAAAGCCATCAATATGGTACATTTTCCCGTCAATAAATTCTTCGACTAAGAATTCCTTTCCCTGTTCATAATCAGCTACCACACTCGCTAATTTTTCCTCTGAACTTATTACTTTCGTACCTATTGAGCCGGCACCATCTACATCTTTGTATACACATGGGAATCCAAAGTCATTAACATGTTCAATTAAATCTACAACTGAATTGCCAGATTCCCAAGCTGCCATATCAACTTTATCTTTGAGGTAGGTTTTCATCACTTTTTTGTTTCTATATGCATGCGCTGATAAAAACCTTTGTCCCGGAATATCAAACATATCCCGTAACTTGCCTACTCGTTCTAAGCCGTGCTCATCTATTCCAATCAAATGAGTAATTCCATGTTCTTTTATTATCTCAACGGCTTTTTGTACAACTAAAGAGTTTTTCCTAAAGTTAGTAAAGTAGTGATACTCTTTAAACTTCGATAATATAAACCTTGGTGACACACTCATGTTCTGATGAATAGACTCTTCACCTATAAGTAAATATAATTCTGTATCATTTCCTTCAAGCCATCTGTAAAAAGGAACACGTTCCAAACAAAATGGAGTAATTACGAGTATCTTTCTCATACGCAAACCTTCTAAAACCTCGGTGTTAGTTATCAAAAAATATTTATTAAAATCGAGGATGCTATCGGAAACTCACCCTCCTGTAATATGAAATAGCTCTCATTATTTACAGTTCCTCTATCGTAAACTCCATAGGTTTATTTTTTAAATTTGTTGAAGAATTTATCGGATGTCTACTATTATTTATCAATTTTAAATTATCATTTTTTAATTTCCATTCGTGGTTTATAACTTAGCTAAAAATATAAATAATAGCACCCATGAAATCACTTAATATTACCGAGTCAAGGGTGTAAATTAACTGGAGATGCACCTTACACACACTTGTGTTGCTTATCAATGTGTTGCACATCTTTCATTCTGAATAATGTGGCATTTTTCACAAAACCTGGGTGGATGTTATCAATTATGTCACTATATGTAGCAATCCCGTTTCTTTTGTGATAGAGCCGTAATCATTGTAGATGCTTGATTTTCAATAGAATTAGGATCACGCTACGTATCATGAAAATTACACTGACTCCTCAACAGAAACGGCAACTCGAACAAATGCAAGACACTGAGCGTGATAGTCGAGTTTGCGACCGTATTAAGGCTTTGTTGCGTAATTCAATGGAACTAAATCAAGAACCTACGATCTGATCAGCTACGTTCACTCTATCTCGTAGCCCTATGCCTAAACCACGTTACAAAACAACCAACTGGAAGCAATACAACCAATCACTCATTAACCGTGGTTCTCTGACCTTTTGGATTGATGAAGAAGCAATAAGCGGGTGGGCGCAAAGCAAACAGAATAAGCGCGGGAGGCCGCGTCGGTTCAGTGATTTAGCTATCACGACAGCACTTATGGTCAAACGAGTTTTTTCTATGCCATTGAGAGCGCTTCAAGGATTTATCGACTCGATATTTAGGTTAGCTCATGTACCGTTAAGTTGTCCGCATTACACCTGCATCAGTCGTAGAGCCAAGCAAGTTGAGGTTTCATTTAAGACTAAAGCGAGAGGAGCAATACAGCACCTAGCTATTGATGCTACTGGCCTTAAGGTTTATGGCGAAGGTGAATGGAAAGTCAAAAAACACGGGACGGATGGCAAGCGTAGAGTCTGGCGAAAGCTTCATATTGCCGTCGATACCAACACTCATGAGATCATTGCCGCCGAGCTAAGTTTATCGACGGTTACAGATGGAGAAGTACTCCCGAACTTACTGAAACAAACACGCCGAAGTATCCTTGAGGTGTCTGGTGATGGCGCTTACGACACGAGAGCGTGTCACGCTGCTATTAAGATTAAGGGGGCCATTGCGCTTATTCCCCCAAGAGAAGGAGCAGCCTTCTGGGAGCGTGGTCACCCTCGAAATATTGCCGTGGGTTGTCAGAAGTTATACGGCTCAAATAAGTATTGGAAAGAGCGGTATGGATACCACAAACGTTCACTCTCAGAAACGGCGATGTATCGAGTTAAACAGTTACTAGGAGGACGATTGAGCTTAATAAATTATAATGCACAGGTGGGTGAAACTTACGCGATGATAAAAGCGTTGAACAAGCTTACTGGATTAGGTATGCCTGAAACTTGTCGTATTGACTAAGAAATACGCGAAATGGGGCTGCTCTGTCTCTAAACTGAATTACGCAACAAAGCCTCCCGCTTGTTGCAGGGATGCGCTTAAATTTAAGAGAGATGGAATTGAATATATGGTGTGCTGTAGCCCTGAGACTAAGTCGGAAGAGGACATCGCTAAATGTAAAAGGATATTAAAATTTGAAATTTTATTTCCGTTCCTTTCGTGTTAATAGAGTGGAATGTATGAGAATAAAATTAAATTCAATCAACGTGCCTATCCAAAGAAAATTGTGACAACAAAGTTTGAAACTCACTTTGGGGCGTGCGACGTGAAGTCGTATGAAGCGCTGTTCACCGCTTAATGTGTGAACCATCTGTATCACCAGATGAACCTAAGGCTCTGAATAAAGTAGCGAGTCTGACAATGTAACGAAGATTGGCTATTAGCCAATCGGGATCTGAATCGTGAGAGAACGATCCTCCTGATAACCACAATCGGGTGAGTGCTAGGTAGTCAGTATGATGAACAGAAGTGAATCCGCGTAAAGTGCGTTATGTGATGAAACAGCGGAAGTGGTTAATACGCTGTAGCCAAAAGGCACGAGAGTCGGAAAGAGATTGCCCCATGCTCTTTCGTGATCATTGAACTCTTCGCACCATAGCGGGCATCTACCCTGACATTGCGCAACATACGGAACACGGTAAGCCTGTATCACTCCCTTTGGGAAAGCCTATGTGGCCGATAGTGATGCAGGTATAGGAGGTTGGAAAAAGCGAAGGCTGCATTGTAACGATGCAGATACAGACCTGTGTCTGATCACGAAAGTGAGCCCACTTCCGACTGGTCTCCCGTTGCGAGAGAATTTGAAGAACTTTATTCAAGGAGAAACGCAAATGATGATTTCAAAAGAGATTAGTGCCTCTCCTGACAGCATTCAATGGCAGTCAATCGACTGGAAATCTGTTGAGTCGCACGTATTAAAGCTCCAGATGCGTATCGCAAAGGCAACTCGAGAAGGTAAACACGGCAAAGTGAAAGCTTTGCAATGGATACTGACTCACTCGCGTTCAGCAAAACTTCTTGCTGTTAAGCGAGTGTCACAAAACAAAGGCAGTAAAACGCCTGGAATAGATGGTGTTATCTGGAATACAGATACACGCCGCATGAAAGCAGTTAATCAATTGAGTCGAAAAGCTTACCAAGCTAGACCACTCAAGCGTCTCTATATCCCCAAAAAGAATGGCAAACTTCGACCACTGGGTATCCCGTGCATGATAGACAGAGCGCAACAAGCGCTTCACCTATTAGCGTTAGAGCCCGTATCGGAAAGCCTTGCAGACCCTAACAGTTACGGTTTTCGACCAAAACGCAGCACGGCTGATGCTATCGGACAGTGTTTCATCTGCCTGAGTCAGAAGCGTTCAGCGCAATGGGTTCTTGAAGGGGACATCAAAGCCTGTTTCGACAAAATCGGGCATCAATGGCTGATGAATAATGTTGCCGTTGATAAGCGTATGTTGGGGCAATGGCTAAAGTCTGGCTTTATAGACAAAGGGCTGTTCTATGACACCAACGAAGGCACGCCTCAAGGTGGGATTATATCCCCAACCTTGATGTTAATGACGCTCTCTGGTCTCGAACAGCAAATTAAGTCTACCGCTCTCAAAAAGGGAGCAAGAGCCAACTTTATTGGATACGCCGACGATTTCATCGTCACTTGCGCTTCAAAGGAAGTGCTTGAGAACGATATCAAACCGTTGATTGCTGACTTCTTAGCTGAACGAGGCTTAACACTCTCCGAAGAGAAAACGCACATCACTCACATCAACGATGGCTTTGATTTCCTAGGTTTTAATCATAGGAAGTACAAAGGAAAATTGCTCATTAAGCCGAGTAAATCCAACACGTTAATGTTCTTAAGTAATCTGCGTGAACTCATCAAAAAGCACGTAACCCTTCCAGTGAATGATCTTATCAAACTGATAAATCCGAAACTCAGGGGATGGTCGAACTACTATCGACACTGCGTGGCAAAACAGATATTCGGTTATGTAGGTCACAAACTATTCCATACGTTATGGCACTGGACGAAAAGGCGTCATCCAACAAAGTCTAAAACTTGGATCGCCCTAAAATACTTCATCAACCGTAAAGGACAATGGCAGTTTCACGGTTGGCAGAAGATCATGGATATGGATTGCCAGTTCAATCTCTTCCAAATAGCTAAAGTGCCGATAGAAAGACATGTGAAAATCCGAAGTGCAGCGACACCATTTGACCCTCAATACCAAGAGTACTTGGCAAAGAGAAAGTCCAAAAGGCTAGCCCGTAACTCTTGGAAAGAGCCTGTCCCGACTGCGTTATAAGTTGCTGGGTATCATTTGATGCCTTTGTGGAGGCTTGAGCCTAGTGCAGTGAAAGTTGCACGCTGGGTTCTTAGGGAGACGGCACTTGGTAACAAGTGTCGTCCACCCGACAAAGACGTGTTTGCCGAGATCGGCGTCACATAATCCGCCAGACCTGACATTACTCAAAACAGATCAATATTTTTTGTAAATGAACGAGCTTTATTGCCCGCCGATAGTAGGCCTGCACATGCAAAATTGCAGCAGGTATGATGCCGGATACTCATCATCGCAGAGTTAAATACCAGTCGGCTTGAGGGGACGTAAATAAGGAGTCTATAGGGTGCGAGAAGGCTTGGCTTATACGTCACTATGGGTTTACGCGGATTAACTCGGGGTCGTGATTGGGTCTAAATGGGGCATGAAGCCCCCTTTATTGGCTGGCCGCCGTTGAAGAGGTGGCTTTGACATATCAAATTTCGCTTTTTATGGCTTTGCCTGTCAGCTCCGCCAGTTGAGCCTCTAACTTACGGGCATAATCGATAAGTCTTACTTCGCGCTCCAGCGCTGCGTCAAGCTTGGCTTTGCAGTCAGCATACGAGCCTTCGGATTCGATAGCCTTTTTCTTCATGCTGTCGAACTTGCGTTTGGCGACGGTGTTATGCCCGGCATCTTGTTTGCGTCGTGCCTGCTGGATCTTCTCAACTAACTCAGGGTGACGCTTCGGTTTGATATAGCCAGAATCAAATCCAGCTTCCTGCGACACAATCGAATTGGTGATCGGAACACCGAGAAACTTCTGGTTATTTGGCTGCCCTTTAATCAGGCGCTCTAACGCTTCTTCACAACGATCTAAGCCTTTACCCGCCATTGAAGGTCTCCCTACGGTTAATTTTGTACTCACGATAATCCTCCAGCGTTCTCAGCTCCGCTGCCAGACTCTTATATTCGCCACTGTCTTTTTCAAACTTTTTCATATCTTGTTTGATTTCCACAATCAGCGCTTCCACCTTTGACATTTTCGTACTGGAGTCAGGGCAAGTTAAGCAGTGCCCAGCACTGACGTCTCCCAATACATAATCGTCACAGGGGGTCAGCCCGACGCAGCCACCCACCAAGTTCTCCCGGTACGTCATTTCACCCGCCGCTACTTTTCTCTCGGTTTCGGCTCTGACTTCGATGATAAATACCTCGTCATCCGGCGTGTCAGCACGCAATCGTTCAATATAACCTCCGCGCTTACCAAATAAACTTTCATCGCCAAGGATTAATTCGTTCATTAATTGACCCGCCTTAGCCACATGAATACCGGTTTGCACTTCGTGAATAATGTGGTGATCCGGAAGCACATACTCTCCAGTATCTTCATCATATACCCCGAACACCTGAGTTATTTTGTCAAAGCCGTTCGTGTAGTAGCGCGACATCCCTGCACACACATGATGATACTGTCGCCGCAGGGTGGGTAATTTAACCAACCCAGAGTTTGAGCCGTACATTGCAAGTGAACGTCGGCCTTGGTGGGAAGTCAATGGCCATATCTCTCCCACGCCAAACATAGGATCATCCATCCAGTCGCGAGAACCATCAATCGCCGAGAGAAGAGACAGGTCCTTGTCGGTAATAGTGATGTCGGATATCCAGTGACTTATATGACGCTTTCTAAGGTTAGGGTATGCCACCTGCCCACGCTGTGCCGAGTGGGTAATTACTGTCGGGCTGATGAAGATTTTCTGCTCTGAATAATTCACGCCACAAACAGCAGATAATCCACGGGCTATTCCCTTAACGATTGTAACTGCCCTTAGCGCCTCTTCAGGTAATAGCCAGCGAGAAACCTTTCGATAGCCAGTGAATTTGGTCGTGGTACTGATCACGTCAATCATTCGCGCCTCAACGACTACGCCGTCATCACCCTTTCTTTCGGACGTGATCTCCTCTTGCTCAACACAGTTATACTCGATGCGCAGAGCCTCCTTGTCGCGCATACCAGTGTAGATGTGAATAGTCATTTTTAACAGCGCCTGCACCTTGTGTAACCACATAGTTAAATCCCTGACACTATTGATGTCGAATGTTTTGGCGAAACCAACTAAGCGGTATTTGCTGAGAGCCTCTGGGAATGTCGGGCGGTAATGAAAATCTAATATGTCTCGCGAATGCCTTTCCTGAGTTTCCTCTGTACGCCCATAAAACGGATCAGAAAAGCGAGCTATAAACTTTTCAAGCTTCTTTATATGAGGCTCAATCAAGTCCATAGAATCATCGAAGCGATTCAATAGAGCGACATATATATCCGGCGGTATCGGGGGGTGCTGGTTTACTGTTTTTTCTTCACTGTCAACCTCAATATCTTCGCGAAAGCCCTTGGGGATCCCAATGCCGGTCTTATTTTCACCGATTGTTTCAAGGTGGGACAACAAGCCTCGAAGTAATCTGATACGCCATTCAGGTATATCTGGTTGCATGAGATATTTGGCGATCCACATCTTTGAGCTAAACACATCTCTTAGTGAAAGTGACGTCACAAATGGATTGTCGGAGATCATTTTCAGACAGAAGCAGCTCATGTGAGACAACAAGCGATAATACAAGTAGAGGGTGCCTATGGTCATGCGCCCTGTGTGCCCAGTTTGACGATAGTACATCAACAGGAATAAGATATACTTCGTCTCAGCAATCCAGCCCGCTAGCGCTTGTTTCTGCTCCTCATCAAGAGCTTTGCGCCCCACCAACATGTCGAAGTTAATCACAGGCTTATTTACCGGATCATACGGAATGAAGCTCCACTTTACCTGATGGTAAACGGCATGAGGCTCGCCCTCAGCGTCCCGACACAATACCAAGTCATTCAGGTTGTCTATACCGTCGCTACTCGAATACTCGTCAGGCATTAAAGCCGATGGTATGCCTTCCAAGGATAGTTTGAATTTCAGTATTTCATCTGTGCTCATTGCAACCCCATTACCCTTTCTAGTCGGCGAACCTTTAACTCCCAATACGTTGACAGTTCCCCGTATTCGAAGATCTCTTCCTTTATCCTGTCAATCATATCGTTGATTTCGCAGGATAATCTTCGTAACCTTACAATCACCCCCTTGATGCGAAGCTCTAGCGCCTGATACACCTCATCCGCCCGCTTATAATCGGGTAGGTACTCGCGCATCATCTGTGCAACAAACAGCAGGCTTAATAGCTTGCGCACGTCTGTTTCGTCAGCATGGCAGGCATAATTAACACAAAACAGGCACCCCTGACCCCGATTGCAATCTGGCTGAATCGGAGGGGTTTCGTCGCCTGCAACAGGGTGGTTATATTCTACACAGTGACCGGCTGCAATCTCGACGTCCTTATACGCTGATTGCAGATCTTTTACTTTAATACGCACACTTTTTACCGACGCCCAGTATTTACCTAACTCACTCTCTTGGTCTTCCGCTGTGCCCTTGCTATAGATTTTATTTGACGTTCCCTCTCCGTGCTGCAAGCTATCTGCCACTACAACATCATCTTCGTCCGCCTTTTTCATATCGTTAGTTTTCCACAGGCGCATTTCGCCCGTAGTCAGGGTCTTAAAGTCCCCCGGCAATATGGAGCCTCGAAATTTTTTCCAGTGCACTGTGTAGAACCTTTCGGTTAATTGCTTTGGTTGGCTGTGAGGATAACGCTTGCTGAAAAACAGCCACTCGCACTCCTGACCGTCCAATATATGATCCCGTAGTTTCAGAAACTTTTTGAACAGGGTTATGCCCCTTCGACCTAATGGGTAGATTACCAGCTTACCTTTTGCGCGAAGCTTCACGCTTCCAAAGTTATTATTAAATTTCTCCTTGCGCAGCTGATAATGGGAATCCCAAGGAATAGTCAGGAGAGTTGACGTATTTGCAGCGACCGAGAAGTTGAATAGCTGTATGTAGCAGCGCATTGCAAGCGTCGCCATCGACCAGCGCGCAGCATGGTACTTATCGCTGTTTGCTTGCGCAAGGTTATCCATGACTACCCTGTACTCTCTTGGTGGATAATACCTAGGCAGACTCTCCTTAATCGTCTTGTAATCGAATATCTTCCCCGTCTCGTAATCAAAGGGATATGGTATTGAACCTCGGTTACCATTATTTTCGTCGGATTGATAAGGCGTCAGAAACGGGCGAACCTTAATCGGAAATGCATACGCCGTGAAAGCCTTATATGTGATTTCCCACGGGTACGGTTTGTGGTTAATGATGCAGTCGGCGATAGTCTCAAAGGTGGTCAGAAACACATCCATAGCTTCTTCAACCTTCTTGGTTCTTGGGGCCTCTGTGCCTGATGGTGGTTTCTTTACTCTAGAGATGGAAGCATTAATGAAGCGGTAATCCTCGGGGAAGGCGTATTTAAATAGTATTCGGGCAGCCTGCTGGTCTCGAAACGCAGCGTGTGCTGTCACCAACTTATTAAGTAACCCGTCCCTGAGATGTTCAGTATACGCCCAGTATGCCGCAGTCGCAGCTTTGACAGAGCTGAGCACTTCTTCATGGCCATTCTCGTCAAACCAGCGCAGAGCCCGGTTAAACTCATAATGCAACCCACGGATAGTGTTGTCGGTGTCCTTGGTCGAGTGGATATAATCGAGGAAGTTAAGAATAAAGGGACGACGAGACACTATCAGGCTGCCTTTATCAACCTTAAGTCCCTTAGACCATGTTTCTTTTTCGCGTGTCCCAAGCTCGCGCCTTGAATATGCGAGAGAGCCGATATCTCGCGGATTTTCAATGGTAGCCAGCTTCACCATTACATTCTCTGGATGAATGCGTTCCAAGCCGACAAACTCTGGATCTTGTGGTTCGATGGAGACATTACGCAAAGCAAGGGGCATTACGCGACCTCCTCGTTAATCTGCACACTGTCAAATAAGCGCTCTTCGTAACGCTCCTGTGCTTCGAGGCGAAGGTTGGTCATCTTAAACAACTGAAGGTAGTGCTCGGTGGTCTCGCGCAGCTTATGTCCGAGGCGTCTCTGGATCAGAACTATAGCATCACTCATACCCAGTTGCCCACTGTCCACCAGAGGCGTAAGAAATTTGTAAAAGCGATATGCGTATGTTGCCCGAGTCCAATGGAAGGTGTAATCCGAAGGAAAGTGTTTAGGCTCTGCCGCCTTTATTTTCCGGGTAACGGTCTGGAGGTAATTACCCTCCGGCGGTGTCTTCAACTTCCGGTATAGCGGATCATCTTTTGCCATATATAACGGGTTGCCTTGATTCGACAGAAAAACGTAAATATCATCGTCCGGCATTTCATTGTTTTCTTCTTGAAGGTCTTCAGACCTCGGATTTCTCGCTGCCTTGAACTTTGCAACCTTTTTCATATAATCCGCGCTATTGAGGTAAATGTGGAGCCGCTCGATAAGCTCACGAGGAAAATGAATAGCGAGGACTCGGCCACCCTTGGTGTCAATGCCGATAGCAGATGAGCAATTCAATCGCACTGTGCCATACTCATCCGGCTTCCCCTGCATTAACTTGTCTACATGCTTCTTGCGCAAGGTCAGCACAGTCTGTTTACGCGCTCCCGTATCCAGCGCTACTTGGTATATCAGTCGCTCAGTCGCGGTAAACTGCGTTGTCCCCAGTATAGCGCGCAGCAAGTCAAACTCATCATCATACAGGGGCCTTAGATCCTCCCCCTCATCCCTGACGAAGCCCTGACGGACACTTGATGCTTGTGGCGTAACAACCGTCTGGGAGCGTACCTTGACCTCTTTCGACATTACCTTGCCCCAGTTGGTCTCGAATTTGATAAATGCCCTATGGGTTTTGTCTACACGAGTTAAATCAAGCTCAATATGCGGTTGCTCGTGCAGCCACTCATAAAATTGGTAAACGGTGGCAGTGTGCTGGTTCAGGTTGCCTGCGCTGATCCCTCTTTTCAGAAGGTGATAAAAGTAGGCATAGGAAACGCGGTGGGCTGGACGCAGTGATTTAAAGTCGAGCAGATCATACCCATAATTAGCTTCAGTAAATAGCTTGTACTCCATCAGCTGCTTGGCTTTATGATTTAGCTGCTTAAAGGTGGCGTCGGTTTTGTTAAACAGTAACGACCATAGAAATTGATTACCATCATGCCAAGGAGTAATACCATCGTCTTCCCACAGCACCGGGAAGTTATATACGGTATCATCGAAACGAGTGACCTTAGGGCGCTTGGATTCGGAGTGAATGTAGTAAGACTCGCGTCCGTCAACGGGGCATTCGGTGACGGTTTGGCTGCGACCAACGAAGTCTGGCTTTTCGGTTATAATTGAGCCGGAAGCAAAAGGAATTCTGTCTATGTATGTGATGCGGCCTGCGGTTGTCATGGCTAAGTATCCCTGTCAATCAAGGACTGTCAAACTACTATAACTCACCGTGATGCGTCAATCCTAATAACTCACCCCGAATCGAGATCAAAGACGTGCAGCCACCAGCGGATCTAACCGCAGCGATGAATGCACAAATGAAAGCTGAACGTAACAAGCGTGCTGATATCTTAGAGGCTGAGGGTGTAAGGCAAGCTGAGATCCTAAAAGCCGAAGGTCATAAGCAATCAGAAATCTTAAAAGCGGAAGGCCAAAAGCAAGCAGCAATCCTGCAAGCCGAAGCTCGTGAACGTGCAGCAGAAGCAGAAGCTAAAGCGACAGAGATGGTATCAAACGCGATTGCTCAAGGCGACATGCAAGCCGTCAACTACTTCATCGCACAAGGCTATACTGATGCTCTGAAATCAATTGGCCAAGCAGAAAACGGTAAGATCATTATGTTACCGTTAGAGGCGACAGGGCTAATGGGCTCAGTCGCAGGCATCGCCGAGATGTTTGCACAAAGCAATGACAAAGGCAGTAAGGACTAAGTTATGGTCGAATTACTAGAACAAGTAAACCACTGGCATTGGTTGGCGTTTGGTCTAGCACTATTGGCTCTTGAGCTTATCGGAACGGCTGGCTACTTTCTTTGGATTGGTATATCCGCCATGCTCGTCGGGGCTCTTTTGGGTGCATTACCGCTGGGTTGGCAGATGCAATGGCTATCATTCGCCAGCTTCTCGCTCATCACCACTTGGTTGTGGTGGAGAAGACAGCTGTCCAATGACAAGCATTCCGATGCGGGTCGGGAACTGAATCAGAGAGAAAAGCAACTAATCGGAAGAACCACTCGCCTTTTAGAACCAGTACAAAAAGGTAACTGTAGAATAAACCTAGGAGACAGTTCTTGGTCTGCGATTAGTACGCATGATATTGATGCAGGAGAGGAAGTCGTGATTACTGCTGTCGATGGTATTGTTCTAACAATCAGCCCAACTAAAGAATAATCCAGATGAGCTTCCAAGCCATAAGTAAAAACACTTATGGCTTTTTCTCTACAAGCGAGTCGATAATTGGACAATGGCTATTTGAGTCACCGGGACATTGTTCAACCCACTCTATTAAAGTCTTTTGAATTACCAATAGATCTTCGATTTTTTTGTTCACTTCGTTTAGTTTACTTTGTGCTTTTGCTTTAACATCGGCACTTTCACGGCATGGGTTATCAGCTAATTCAACGAGCGCACGACACTCATCAAGCGAAAATCCAGCACTTCTCGCCTTCGCAACGATCCCAAGCTCTTTAATCTGCTTAGCCCCATAGGTTCTGTAGCCATTTTCAGAGCGTAATGGCGGGGATATCACCCCTTTATCTTCATACAAACGAATAGACTTTGGTGATAGTTGGATGAGGCTTGCAACTTCGCTTATGTTCATAATATTACTCAAATAAATATCGAATAGAGATCACTTCGGAGCATATAACTTATCTTCAAATACCTATAGATTTATGTCATTTAAACAAAAACATTAAAACCAATATAATGACCGAAAATAAAGTCTGCTGTTTATGACGATTTTACGGCAAATTATGTAAATAGCTTAGTTTTTTCTACAAAGTCAAACACCAATTATCAATAAGTTACTGATTGAATTATTAAAATACGTGCCTGTTATTTTTAATAGAAAATTTTTATATTACTTTGATCTTTCATAAAGCATGATCATACTTGGTTATTAAGCATGCCATTTGCGTGCGGTTTATATTTTTGGTAAGTAAGAAAGGATATCAAACATGAAATTTATAACTATAGTGATAGCTTCAATTTTCATTTTTGCCACACCAATCTCCATGGCAAATAATAGTGCAGGTAAAGTATTTGGCGCTGGTGTCGCTTGCACATTTAGTGACGGGGCAGTCAAGCAACTCCCCCGCGAGTTGTGCAAAGCTTATGGTGGTTCTCATCAATAAAGCTTCATTTGGTAGGTCGAGGGAAAAATACCTCAACCTACCTAACTCGGTAAAAATCAGCTCCGATGAACGCATCCCATCCTCTTTGCCACTCAGCTTTCGTCATAACTTCTTGGGGCATTCCGATACATTGACCATCATACCTTGTCCCTTGTATTCCTTTTTCAAAAGCTCTGAACGGGTCACAATATTCTAGTTTTCCTTTTGCATATCCCTCTTGATAAGAAGACTCGTCAAACGGTACTTTCTTTTTAATATCAACCAACGCGTCATTATCTACCACATGACCGTTGGCTCCAAAGCGCTCACCTTGTCCGTACCAGAATTCAGATGCTGTTTGAGGTGACGATGAACAAGCTGACAACCCAAAAGACAAAAGCGCGACATAAAAAAAACGTTTCATATAATTACCTCATAACGAAAAAAGCTGGGCACTAGCCCAGCTTCAGTTACCATGTCATCAACTTACTTTACAGAAAAAGGAATTGTTAACATAAGTTTAAAGTCTTCTTCATCTTGGAATAGGTTCGTGTAACCAGCCCAGCTTGGTGCATCTGTATCATTGTAGTAGTTAGTGTAGTAGAAACTAACGTTTGCGTCTTTCAAGGCACCCGCTTGAATTGCATAGTTTGCAAAGAAGCTATATGAGTACTCAGTTAGATCATCGTACCCCTGAGCTTCTGAGCCGAAACCGTATGCGCCGTTCACACCAGCACTAAAGCCTTTACCACCAATATCAGAGAAGTCACGAGCTGCTGATAGGAAGAAAGCAATTTCACCATCATGGTTAAAGTCAGAACGGTTATTCCACCAGATATCGTAAGCACCATTTGAACCACCATACTGACTAGTCAGACGGTAAGCCATATTACCAGCTAGTGCTGAGTCAACTGATTCTGCTGCGGTATATGTAGCTTCAGCACGGTAAGAGTATTGACCTGAAGAAAACGCCGTTAACATCGCTGCTTGGAACGCAGTGCTATCATACTGCTCGTCATCATCAACTACATAAAGTTGTGGAGACCAGTATAAACCACCTTCTGTGGTACCCTTAACCTTAACGTGGAAGTTCTTACGATCGCCGTCTGTCAATGCACCGTAACCAACATCAACTGAGATACCATTTTGCATAGCATAACGACCACCTATTGAGTATAGAGTACCCGCATCTTCGCCATTTGTAGTTTGGAATTCATACGTTTCTTTGAACCAAGGAGCTTTGTACTCGTCAGCAACAACCAAACCTAAAGATAAATCACCAAACGTTGCTCCAACTTCACCACCCATGTAAGTACCAGGAGCAAAAGACCAGTTAACACCTAGAGAGCTTGGTACTGATGGTTGGAAATAACCAAGTTTCGCTGTAACGCTATCACCAAACTTGAATTTAGCATTTGCTGTAGCAAACGAAACGCCGTTATCAGTACAGTCAGAATCCCAAGTACCTGAACAGCCGCTATCAGAAGGGTTCTTATCATACGGGTTATCAACACCCCAGAAGTTCATCTCATGGTCTGGACCACCATTGTTCCACATATCAAATGTTGAATAGATAACAACATCGGCACCCGCAACACCACCTACATAACCAGAGTTAAAGCCTAAATTAGCAAAGACAGAACCATGATCCAAGTTAGTGGTCTTCTTCGTGTTGTTACCATTCGCATCGACATTACCGCGATCACGAGCACGCATCATGAAGTTGAGGTTGCCGCTAATTGTAGATTCAGAGAAGAACTCAGATACTTCACCAGAATACTCAGGGCCGATTGGATCTTCAGCCATAGCTGGAGCAGCAGAAAGTGCACCTACCATTGCTGCAGTAATCGCAGATACTTTAAAAAATTTGTTTTCCATGGAATAAAACTCCTAAAAATGGATATAGCTGTTTGAATATTCCCCGCCTAAAGTTGGCCGCCGTAGAGAGAAATACCTTTTCTTGTTTGAGAACCCTAAACTCTGAATTCTCTATTTCCTTTCTGGTTATACACATCATGTGCATCCATGGCATTAAGACTAACTTCGCCCTCAAAAAGATCAATGAGAACTTAATTTTCATCTAAAAAAATATGAGTTGGTGCAAATTTAGTAGGTACTTAGTGATCCAGATCGACAAATAGAAAAATCCTCACCAAAACAAAATCAATACCAATAAATTCAACAACTTGAAGAAATATTCACTTTATAAAAATAGATATGACTCGCAATTATGATACAACTGGAATGGTATTTCATTAATGTTGAGCGGCATCACTGTCCCTTTTTGAGAGTTCGTATAGGTACAAAATTCTCAACAATTAAAAAGACATCTAATTTGCAGCAGACACAAAAAAAAGCACTCCCTTTAAAGGAGTGCTTTTGAGCTTTTTTTACCTTGGTTTACTTACGAAATAAGTGCAATTAGATCTTCTTCTGTTCTTATTTCGATACCTAAATCTTGTGCTTTAGTCAGTTTAGAACCAGCCGCTTCACCCGCGAATAAGATATCCGTTTTCTTAGACACGCTACCGGTTACTTTTGCACCTAAAGCTTGCAACGCGGCTTTCGCTTCACTGCGCCCTAATTTAGACAGTGAGCCCGTCAACACAACCACTTTACCTTCTAACGGTAGCTCTTGGTCATCCGCAACAGCTTCGATTGCAGGCCAGTTAACACCAAGCTCTAGCAACTGCTCGACTACGGCTCTGTTTTTCTCCTGCGAGAAGAAGCTCGTGAGGTGACTTGCGACGATGTCACCAATATCTGACACTTCAACCAACTGTTCATGGGTTGCTGCTTGAACCAACTCCAGCGTCTTAAAGTGTTGAGCTAAGTTCATAGCCGTCGCTTCGCCCACTTCTCGAATCCCTAGAGAATAAAGGAAACGCGCTAATGTCGTATCTTTAGCTTTATTAAGCGCACTCACTACATTCTGTGCCGATTTAGGCCCCATTCTATCAAGAACCGTAATCACGCCCGCACTTAACTTAAAGAGATCAGCTGGAGTTTCTACCATTTCACGGTCGACAAGCTGCTCTATCACTTTTACGCCAAGGCCATCAACATCCAACGCCTTTCTAGACACAAAGTGCTTAAGCGCTTCTTTACGCTGTGCCTGACACACTAAACCGCCAGTACAACGCGCTACTGCTTCGCCTTCGACGCGCTCAACGGCAGAACTACACACAGGGCAAGCATCCGGGAATACAATATCTTTTGCCGACTCGGGACGACGATCGAGCACCACAGCCACAATTTGAGGGATAACGTCACCAGCGCGACGGATAATCACGCTATCGCCTACCTTCACACCTAAACGAGCGATCTCATCGGCATTGTGTAGCGTGGCGTTACTCACCGTCACACCACCGACAAAGATAGGTTCAAGCTTAGCAACGGGCGTAATAGCGCCTGTTCGGCCTACTTGAAACTCAACATCGTTAAGCAGAGTGATCTCTTCTTGAGCTGGGAACTTATAAGCAATTGCCCAGCGAGGTGCTCGTGCAACAAAGCCGAGAGTTTCTTGTGCGGCAATGTCGTCAACCTTAATCACCACCCCATCAATTTCATAAGCGAGAGCATCACGACGAGTCATGATATCTTGGTAGTACGCCTTTACATCCTCAAGCGAGCTTAGCTGCTTAGTTTCAGGACACATAGGCAAACCCCAACCTTTCAACTGCAGAAAGCGTTGATAGTGGCTATTTGAAAGCTCAGCGCCCTCTACAACACCGACACTGTATGCGTAGAAAGCCAAGGGACGTTTAGCTGTAATACGAGAATCTAGCTGACGTAGACTACCTGCGGCAGCATTACGTGGGTTCACAAAGACCTTCTCGCCTTTCTTCAATGCCAGCTCATTCAATTTGTCGAAGCCCGCTTTTGGCATAAACACTTCGCCACGTACTTCGATACGTTCTGGCCAGCCTTCGCCTTGTAACTTAAGCGGAATCGAGCTGATCGTACGCACGTTTTCAGTAATATTTTCGCCCGTCGCACCATCACCACGCGTCGCTGCCTGTACTAAGGTGCCGTTTACATAGAGTAGGCTCACAGCTAAACCATCAAGCTTAGGCTCACAACAGAAGGTCTTTAGGTTCGCAGTTGGCGCTCGATCAGACATGCGCTTGTTAAATGCATCTAAATCATCGTCAGAGAATGCATTGTCGAGCGAAAGCATTGGGATTTCATGAGCCACTTGCGTAAACCCATCTAAAGGCTGCCCACCGACACGTTGGCTAGGCGAATCCACCGTCACAAGCTCTGGATTCTCTTCTTCGATTTTTAGCAACTGTTGCATTAATCGATCGTACTCAACATCAGGAACCTCGGGGCTATCTTCTACGTAATAACGAACGGCATGATAGTGCAGAGTTTCTCTTAACTGCTCTAAGGTAACTTGAATCGATTCTTTCATATCATTCTCTGTCGTGATTGAAATATCAAAAAGGGCTCCCTTAGGAGCCCTTTTCTATAAATATAGATTATTTATAAGGCTAAACAAGACGGCTAGGCATTGGCTGCCGTCATAAAGTCTCTGATTTGTTTACGGTAGTCAGACAAGCGATTGGGTGTCATTAAGTTACGTGACTCGTCCAAAACGTTTCCGCCCATATCATCTGCAATCTTCTGAGCTGCACTTAGCATTACATTGAAGTTCTGATCAGCTTGACCATAACAAGGCAGCGTCATGAAGAACGAAATACCTTTCGTTGTAAAATCAGCAGGATCATCATGTTCTAGCGTTCCCGGCTGCATCATGTTCGCAACACTGAAAATAACTTTTGGCTCATCGCTAGATTGTGCAAAGCAGTGGTAGATAGACATCTCACCATAAGTTAAGCCGTTATTCTCCATGCTACGGAAAAGTTCAGTACCTACGAATGGGATTTCTCCAGCACAGTGAACATTGAGAACAATAACGTCTAGGCCAAGTTCTTCATCTGGCTTAGCTTCTTCAGTAGGCGCTGCGTTTTGTGGAGCAACGACTTCTTTAGCAACGTCTACGTGAGTAACAAGCGGTTCACTTGGCGTCAGTGCTTTGTTGGGAGCTAGCGGCTCAGTAACGGTATCAGTACTTTCTGCAAACGAACCGTATTGCTCTTTAAAACCGGCGTGGTTTTCTTTTTGTTCGTCAGTCAATTCGAAGTTTGGAACCTCAGGTTCGGCGACTTCTTCGATCTCTTCTGGCTCACTTTCGATCTGAACTGGCTCTTCTTTAACACTGAAAGAAGGAAGATCATTCAATTCGATGTCGTCTTCGATAACTTCTTTCGTTTGTGGTGCTGTTAGTGGGTCAGAGTCAATCAGCGGATCCGTAGCAGACGGTGAAACCGCAAAGTCCGGCTCTTTACGCTCTTTTCTGATTATCTCAAAATCATCTTCTGGGGCGAATGAACGGTTTGGGATCGTTTCAGACTCATCTAAGCTATCGTTATCAAGCTTACCAAGCGGCTTATCTCCAAACTTTGCTTTCCCTTCTTTTTTACTCGTCCATAGACCATGGAACAATAATGCGGCGATAGCTAACGCGCCAACAATAATGAGTACAAATCGCAATTCCTGCATTTTTCGCTCTCAGCTTTCTTAGTCAACTAGCTATATAGAAGCTGTCACTAAGTTGGGTTAATTTGGCCAATCTCACTACTCTATCAAAAGTAGCCACTGTTTTAGAACAACTTAATACAATTAGTTCCTTACATGGTGTGATTTTCGCCACGCTTTTTTTCTTAATTTCGGTCGAGTACACTAGGGATGTTTGCTATTTAACCAAATTCACATGTGACCTAATTTAAATATGACTATTGAATCCATTCCACGCTCAGGCTTTGGCTATTTTATTTTCGGAATAAAAATCGCTTTGTCACCGAGTATTCGTAAGTTTGTTTTACTTCCACTCATCGCTAACGTGTTACTCGTTGGTGGTGCTTTGTTTTATATCTTCTCCAACCTCAACACTTGGATTGAAGGATGGATTGGTGCATTGCCAAGCTTCTTGTCGTGGTTGTCATACATTTTATGGCCGCTACTGGTCATAACCGTCTTGGCCACATTTTCGTATTTCTTTAGCACGCTCGCTAACTTCATTGCTGCGCCGTTCAATGGATTACTCGCAGAAAAGGTAGAAGAGCTGCTTAGTGGCAAAAAAGTAAATGACGATGGTTTTCTTGATGTCCTCAAAGATACGCCACGTATATTAGCGAGAGAATGGCGCAAGCTTGTCTACGTTCTGCCAAAAGCGATAGGTTTATTCCTACTTTTGTTAATTCCAGCACTAGGACAAACCGTTGCACCGTTTTTATGGTTCATCTTCACTGCCTGGATGCTCGCTATCCAGTACGCTGATTACCCATTTGATAACCATAAAATCAAATTCGATGATATGAGAAATATTTTGAAACAAAAACAAGGTAAGACCTACAGCTTCGGCGCGCTTGTTTCTGTGTTTACGACAATCCCTATTTTAAACCTCATCGTGGTACCTGTTGCTGTTTGTGGTGCCACAGCCATGTGGGTTGTTGAATTCAAAGAACAAGCATTACACTCTCGTCGATAAACGAGCCAACTTACCTTTCCGCGCCTATCTTTTGAGGATTCACTTACCAATAAAGATAGGCGTGAACTCTGCTACATATCTATATGATATAACTTTTTAATCCTTTTACCTTTTTTTCAAGTTGTTTAATCTAAATTCAAGCTGAACAAACATCGAAAGACACTAGACGGTAAAGTGATTGATATACTACGTTTAGTTCTGTCATTAAATGAAGGAATATCGCATGAGCAAGATCTACGAAGACAACACCCTAACGATTGGTAACACACCGCTAGTCCGCCTTAACAAAGTAAGCAAAGGTAACGTCCTAGCTAAGATCGAAGCTCGTAACCCAAGCTTCAGTGTTAAGTGTCGTATCGGTTCAAACATGATCTGGGAAGCAGAAAAAGCAGGAACTCTGAAACCAGGTATCGAACTTGTTGAACCGACCAGTGGTAACACCGGTGTTGCTCTTGCATTCGTAGCAGCGGCGCGCGGTTACAAGCTAACGCTGACTATGCCTGAGTCAATGAGCCTAGAACGTCGTAAGCTGCTTAAAGCGCTTGGCGCAAACCTAGTGCTAACTGAAGCACCAAAAGGCATGAACGGCGCGATTGCTAAAGCAGAAGAGATTGTTGCTTCAGACCCAGACAAGTACCTACTACTACAACAGTTCAACAACCCAGCGAACCCACAAATTCACGAGCAGACAACGGGCCCGGAAATTTGGGAAGCAACAGACGGCGAGATCGACGTGTTTGTAGCGGGTGTTGGTACGGGCGGTACTATCACTGGTACAAGTCGTTACATTAAAGGTGAAAAAGGCAAAGCCATCACTTCAGTAGCGGTTGAACCAGCAGAGTCTCCAGTTATCGCACAAGCGCTTGCAGGCGAAGAAATCAAACCTGCTCCGCACAAAATCCAAGGTATTGGTGCAGGTTTCATCCCCGGAAACCTCGATTTAGAGATTATTGACCGAGTTGAATCGGTAACTTCTGAAGAAGCGATTGAGATGGCTCAACGCCTAATGAAAGAAGAAGGTATCCTTGCTGGTATCTCATCTGGCGCAGCTGTTGTTGCAGCAAACAGAATCGCAGAACTACCTGAATTTGCAGGGAAAACTATTGTTACCGTACTACCAAGCTCTGGTGAACGTTACCTGAGCACAGCCTTGTTTGCAGGCATCTTTACGGAAAAAGAGAACCAACAGTAATATGTGGTCAAATCAATTTTTCGTCCAAAAAAGCCCCGTTTAGGGGCTTTTTTGTTGATCCCTGCCCCACCTTTGGTAATATCAGCTCTGTTTTATTTTTCGCTTCAAAATAAAAGAAGCAATAAACAGATTCTGAAAGTCATGAGTACTCAACAAAAGACGACCATGGCTGGATAAAAATTTATAATCAGTCTAAGTTCTAACACGAACATAGCGTACTAGCCTCTAGCGAACTTACGTTAAAGCAGTTAAGCTGAACTGGTTACAAACTTACAAAAAATAAATTAATTGGGGTATATCAAATGTACGAGAAGCAAGTAGAAATCACAGCAGAAAACGGTCTTCACACACGTCCAGCTGCACAGTTCGTTAAAGAAGCAAAATCTTTCGATGCTGACATCACAGTGACTTCTAACGGCAAAAGCGCTAGCGCGAAAAGCCTGTTCAAGCTACAAACTTTAGGCCTAGTAAAAGGTACTAACGTTACTATTTCAGCTGAAGGCCCTCAAGCTCAGCAAGCAGTAGACCACCTAGTTGCTCTTATGGATCAACTACACTAATACGGTCTCCTTCTTTCAAAGCCATTTTGCACAGAAAAGTGGCTTTGTTCGAAATAGATAGCGATAAGCGCGACATTTAGTCGACGACTTAAAGTCACACATTCTCCCGTTTACAGTTGAACAACTAAGGTAAGGCTATGATTTCAGGCATCCTAGCATCTCCTGGTATTGCTTTCGGTAAAGCACTACTACTTCAAGAAGATGAAATTGTCCTAAACACTCAATCTATCTCAGACGATCAAGTTGAAGCAGAAGTTCAGCGTTTTTTTGACGCTCGTAACAAATCTTCTCAACAACTTGAAGTTGTAAAGCAAAAAGCACTTGAAACTTTTGGCGAAGAAAAAGAAGCAATCTTTGAAGGCCATATCATGCTGCTTGAAGATGAAGAGCTAGAAGAAGAGATTTTAGCACTCATCAAGAAAGACAAAATGCACGCAGACAACGCGATCTACACAGTGATCGAAGAGCAAGCTGTTGCACTAGAGTCACTTGATGATGAGTACCTAAAAGAACGTGCGACTGATATCCGTGATATCGGTACTCGCTTCGTTAAAAATGCACTAGGCATCAACATTGTGTCTCTAGCAGATATCAATGAACAAGTTATCCTAGTTGCTTACGACCTAACGCCATCTGAAACTGCACAAATCAACCTAGACTACGTTCTTGGTTTCGCTTGTGACATCGGCGGTCGTACATCTCATACTTCAATCATGGCACGTTCACTTGAGCTTCCAGCTATCGTTGGTACTAACGATATCACTAAGCAAGTTAAGAACGGCGACATGCTTGTGCTAGACGCGATGAACAACAAGATCATCATCAACCCTTCTGACGCTGAATTAGCAGAAGCTAAGAAAATCAAATCTGATTTTGAAGCAGAAGCGGCTGAACTAGCAAAACTTAAAGACCTACCAGCTATCACGCTTGATAACCATCAAGTAGAAGTTTGCGGCAACATCGGTACAGTTAAAGACTGTGACGGTATCTTGCGCAACGGTGGCGAAGGTGTTGGTCTGTACCGTACTGAATTCCTATTCATGGACCGTACTGCACTTCCTACTGAAGAAGAGCAATACGTTGCTTACAAAGAAGTAGCGGAAGCAATGCACGGTGAGTCAGTGATTATCCGTACAATGGATATCGGTGGCGATAAAGATCTTCCATACATGGATCTTCCAGAAGAAATGAACCCGTTCCTAGGCTGGCGTGCAGTACGTATCAGCTTGGATCGTCGTGAAATCTTACGTGACCAACTACGCGGCATTCTTCGTGCATCTGCACACGGTAAGCTACGCATCATGTTCCCAATGATCATTTCTATTGAAGAGATCCGTGAACTGAAAAAAGCAATCGAAGAGTACAAAGTTGAACTTCGCGCTGAAGGTCATGCATTCGATGAAGACATCGAAATTGGCGTAATGGTTGAGACTCCAGCAGCAGCTGCAATCGCACACCACCTTGCTAAAGAAGTCGCTTTCTTCTCTATCGGTACTAACGATCTAACGCAATACACTCTTGCAGTTGACCGTGGTAACGAGATGATTTCTCACCTTTACAACCCACTATCTCCAGCGGTTCTTCTTGTAATCAAGCAAGTAATCGATGCTTCTCATAAAGAAGGCAAATGGACAGGTATGTGTGGCGAGCTAGCAGGCGATGAGCGTGCAACTCTACTTCTTCTTGGTATGGGTCTAGATGAGTTCTCTATGAGCGGTATCTCTATCCCTAAAGTTAAGAAAGTAATCCGTAACTCTAACTTCGCAGAAGTTAAAGCTATGGCTGACGAAGCACTATCTCTACCTACAGCTGCAGAAATTGAAGCTTGCGTAGAAAAGTTCATCGCTGAGAAAACTCAGTAATCACCAAGAGCTTAATAAAGTTAGACGGCTAAAAATAGTCGTCTAATTTGTTAGATTGGTATAGTATATTCTACAGAATAAAACTAAACGTTAGGAGCATGACACAATGGGTCTGTTTGACAAACTGAAAAAGCTAGTATCTGACGACAGCGCTGACGCTGGTGCAATCGAAATCATCGCACCTCTATCTGGCGAAATCGTAAATATTGAAGATGTGCCAGATGTTGTTTTCGCTGAAAAAATCGTTGGTGACGGCATCGCGATCAAACCAGCTGGCGACAAAATGGTTGCTCCAGTTAACGGTACTATCGGTAAGATTTTCGAAACTAACCACGCATTCTCTATCGAGTCTGACGACGGTGTTGAGCTTTTCGTTCACTTCGGTATCGATACTGTTGAACTTAAAGGCGAAGGCTTCACTCGTGTAGCTGAAGAAGGTCAATCTGTTAAAGCTGGTGACACTATCATCACTTTCGACCTAGCGCTTCTAGAAGAGAAAGCGAAATCTACACTTACTCCAGTTGTTATCTCTAACATGGACGAAATCAAGGAGCTGAACAAGCTTTCTGGTTCTGTAACTGTTGGCGAAACTCCAGTTCTTAAAGTAACTAAGTAATTTCGATTACTTAACTGCTTTAATTAAAACGCTACCTAAGGGTGGCGTTTTTTGTGCCTACTATATTGATCCAGCCGCTTAACCAACGGTTCTGACTGCCGCTCTTCACCTCGTTGTAGACAGCCCCTCAATAAGCCACAGCAATACCAATCCTTAATTACCAACTAACCCACCCTACTTTGTTATTAAACCAAGTTAAACGCCATTCTAGGCGCTGCTCCTGCATGTTAAATCATAAGGGATGACTTTCGACCACAACAAAAGCCCTGACATCTAATTCGAATCAAGTTGCCACCAAAAGAGATCCCTGATATCTCGTTCTACTCGATTCTGAGATGACGACCAACGACTTCGATTCAAGTAGGCAATGAGTCAAATACCTCTCTATACCGTCATTCCCTACAGCGAGGGACGAGCGTGATAGGGAATCACGTTTTTGCTCCTTTCAGTACTACGGTACTTTCTCCAACGACACCCTTAACTAAATAACAGGCAATAAAAAACCCAGCCGAAGCTGGGTCTGTTTAGCGCTCATCTCTCACCACGAGCTAATTTGTGGAAGCCTAACGTCAACGTTTATGAGCAACAACGCTTTTAGTCAACGTGGCTTTTTAATCGATTAACCTAGTAGGCTAAGTGCCGAGTTCGGAGCTTGCTTCGCTTGAGCAAGAATCGAGCTTGAAGCTTGAGAAAGGATCTGAGATTTAGTCATCTGAGTCGTTTCTTTCGCGAAATCGGTATCTTTAATACGGCTCTTAGATGCGTTAACGTTCTCGTTAATGTTGTCTAAGTTGCTGATAGCGTGGTCGAAACGGTTTTGGAAAGCACCCAGTTCAGCACGGTGGCTGTCTACGTACTTAAGTGCCGCATCGATTACTGCTACAGACTCTTGTGCACCGCCAACTGATGTTACGTCGATAGTATCAACCGTTACATCTTTGCCAGGTTGCATGCCTAGTTCGCCAGCAAGGCTGCCAGAGAATGCCACTTCGCCTTCAACTTTGTTGTTACCAGTAAACATTTGTAGCTTACCGTCTTCAGTTACAGACGCTTTAACAGAGTCTTGTTGACCGTTGATGTAAGTTGCTAGCTCTTCGATGTCGTCGCCCGCTTTCGCAGACACATCGATTTCTTGTGCTTGGCCGAAGTTATCAGTGAACGACATTTTTAGGTCGTTTGCGCCAGCTTGAACGTTCCAGTCTTTGTCTTTCGCGTTCTCAGTTTGGTAGCTCTTACCACCCATCTGAGCGTTATCAGAACGCATGTCTTTCAGTTGAAGCATTACCGCTTCACCGTTATCCGCACCGATTTGGAATGATTTCGTACCGTGAGTACCGTTAAGCAGTTTGTTACCACCAAAAGACGTGGTTTCCGCAATACGGTTCAGTTCGTCGTTTAGTGCTGTTACTTCTTCTTGAATCGCTACACGCTCAGATTTTGAGTTTGAGCCGTTTGAAGATTGTAGAGACAAATCACGCATACGTTGCAGGATGTTTGTTGTCTCGTTCATTGCACCTTCAGCAGTTTGTGCAATTGAGATACCGTCGTTCGCGTTACGAACAGCAACATCAAGACCACGACTCTGAACGTTCAAACGGTTCGAGATTTGTAGGCCCGCAGCGTCATCTTTCGCGCTGTTGATTTTAGAGCCTGAAGCTAGACGCTCCATTGATGTTTGTTGTGCGCTGTTTGCGTTGTTTAGGTAACGTTGTGCTGTCATCGCTGAAACGTTGGTATTTACATTCACTGCCATGGTGACTTCTCCAATTGATTTTCCGGTATAGCGGTTTCCGACGTCTCGGAAAACCAAGTAGTTATCTCTAAGTTACTATTAATAACGGCGTGAATACTGAAACCTTTAGGAAAAAAACAATAAAATTAAAGAAATAGCGAGAAAGCGGAAGAAAGCGTGACTAGCCGTAAAATTATCAAAAAAAGATGAGAAAAACGCTAAAGTTGTCGAGATGTCAGTCGAGCGAAAAGTTGTATTTTTATTAACCAAAGGGCTTTAGTTAAGCTGAATTACCTTTATGAAATTCGAGGCGATTTATTAACCCAGTAAGGTTAAAGCAAGATTCGGCGCTTGCTTTGCTTGAGCCAATATTGTGGTACTCACTTGCTGCAGTATTTGCTGCTTGAGCATTTGAGTGGTTTCTTTGGCGTAGTCGGTATCTTTGATTCGGCTGTTGGATGTAGCCAAGTTCTCATGAACGTTTTCGAGATTGTTTATTGCATGGTCAAAGCGGTTTTGCATCGCGCCGAGTTCGGAGCGGTGACTATCCACATACTTCATCGCTGTATCCAAAATAGAGACAGCACGCTGCGCGCCACCCACATCGGTCACATTGATGTCATCGACTGATTCGTAATAACCCGCCGACATCGAAAGCTCACTGGCTAACGAACCTGAGAAAGAGATCGTGCCGGCCGTCTCTTCGCCTGACATATAGATCTGAAGCTGTCCTTCATCATTAACTGAAGCCGAGATCTGATCCGTTTGACCATTAATGTAAGTCGCCAACTCTTCAATATCATCGCCCGCTTTCGCGTTGATGGTTATCTCTTGTGGCTGACCAAAACGGTCGGTAAACGACATCGTCATATCATTCTGGTTGGATTTGACTTCCCACGAGTCACTTGCCATGCCATTGGCGACATAGCTAAAACCACCCATGTTGATGTCATCGGTACGCATGTTTTTCAAACCTATCTGCACCGCTTCACCAGAACTGCCACCGATTTGAAATGACGAGCTACCAAAGCTACCGTTAAGGAGTTTTTTACCGCCAAACGAAGTCGTTTCAGCAATTCGATTCAACTCATCATTTAAGGCGGTCACTTCTTCTTGAATAGCCGTCCTTTCCGACTGGCTATTCGAACCATTACTCGCTTGCAGCGACAAATCTCGCATGCGTTGCATGATATTAGTGGTTTCATTCATCGCTCCTTCTGCCGTCTGCATAATGGAGATTCCATCGTTCGCATTTCGAACCGCGACATCAATGCCGCTCATCTGCGCTTCTAATCGATTCGAAATTTGTAAGCCAGCCGCATCGTCTTTTGCACTATTAATACGACTCCCTGAAGCTAAGCGCTCCAAAGATTGGTTCAGCATGTTGTTGGCGTTCGACAGATTCCTCTGAGCCACCAGCGCTGAGACATTTGTATTAACAGTTATAGCCATAGACCTTCACTTACAAAAAGATGAATAAAACTCACGATTGCTCTTATATCGACCAATCTATCTAAAGCTTTAATAAAAAAGGAGCCCTGAGGCTCCCTTTGTTTATTCTATTTTGAGACGATTTACTTAACCGTTAATGCACTCAACATGTCAGTTGAAGGAGCAAAGTAGTAAGCGCCTGTCACCGCTTTAGTAAAACGCAGCAGTTGGTCTGTTTTACCATCTGTCACGCCGTACATGCTCTCTAACATCGCATCAAAGTTATGACGGACATTACAGTAAGCAATGAACAATAGGCCGTGATCGCCCGTTGCTGTACCGTAAGGCAAGCTGTGACGAACAATTTTAAGGCCCTTGCCTTCTTCTTTGATATCCACACGACCAACGTGAGACGCCGCAGGAACATCGTCTAGCTCAATTGAATCGGGCTTAGTGCGACCAACGACTTTCTCTTGTGCCGATACATTCAATCGGTTCCAAGCAGGTAGGTTATGCACAAAACGTTGCACCATCACATAACTACCGCCAGCAAATTCACCCTCAGGTACAATCGCCACTTCAGCGCGCTGTGCGTCTTTCGGGTTTTCTGTGCCATCAACGAAATCGGTCATGTCACGTGAATCTAGGAAGCGGTAACCGTAGGTTTCATCAACCACTTCAACGTCTGCCGCTACTTCAGATAGCAATTTACGTAGGATGAAGAAATGCAGATCGTGTCGATTTGAATGACAATGAATCAGAACATCAGACAATGTGCTCGGTGCTGTGATATCACCTTCACCAAGCGCTGGGAAATCAATGAGGTCAGACGGAGCAGCTTGCTCGAACTTATCCCAAAAAGCCTTTGAGAACGCAACCGACGCCGTTAAGTTCGCATCTGGTTGAGTTTGGTTGAGCTCTTCGATTAGCGAAGGAATCTTTTGAATTTCTGCTAGTACGTTAGCAGTGTTAGCATTCACTTTTAATTGAACGTAAAGAGCAAAAGGCCCAGCTTCTGGCAAGATAGCACTTTGAACGTTAGGCTGCTCATTTGAGACATTAAGCATAGATTATTCCTTCCAGTTTTAGCTTCTAAGTATAATTGTGAATGGGACAAATGTTTTGATGAGAATCAGTCTTCGTGCTCAACCACTTTAAAGCAATCCCTCGCGGCATGACTATTGGTTAGAAAAAGCGCTAACCACAGGAGCAACAACAAGGTGATGCCGTTTGACCAGCGGAACCATCCGTTATCCAGATAGATTAAATAAATGGTATGAGACCCCTGTGCCAAGATAGCCATCATGGTGACCCAACGCCCCCAAGATACAACTTTATTGAGACGCTTTCTCTCTGGTGTTCTGAGCCCAAACAACCACATCAGTAGCAAGCTAGGGACACTCAAAGCAATTCCGACATAAAACATCTGGTGATCTGGATAGATGATCTCGAGGATATCCGTTCCCGACTCTCGGCTTGCGCCCGCAACAATGAAAACGACCAAGGCTTTCGCAAGAAACAGCCAACCTAACCATAGTAAGATTGGGGCTTTCAAAAAGCCGTGTTTGTCGTATTGTTCTATGGAGTACCGCACAAATCTCACTTTCACTTATTTTCAAACCAACACTTTAACGCAAATCATTCATACTTAACTAGGTTTGCGTTATCTTATTGGTTAATCCGTTTTAATTATCGAACTCAGTATGAAAAATAAAACTAATACACCGTCTGTTGAATCTCAACAAGAAGCACTGAAGATAGCCAAAGCGACGCAAAAACCAGCTCAAACCAAAGAACACACAAAGTTGATTGCTCAGGGTATCGAGAAAGGCATCGCACTTTACAAGAAACAGCAAAAAGAACGCAGTCGCCAAGCTGATAAAGCAAAAAAACGCGTACAGAAAGAGAA
This sequence comes from Vibrio sp. FE10, assembly GCF_030297155.1. NCBI lineage: Bacteria > Pseudomonadati > Pseudomonadota > Gammaproteobacteria > Vibrionales > Vibrionaceae > Vibrio > Vibrio apostichopi. The sequence goes on from NZ_AP028067.1 coordinate 2,898,057, forward strand.
GCAGACTCAACAAGCTAATCTAGACGAAGAGAACAATGTAGACGCAAGTATTGAAACAACATCAAATCACGCCAGTAAATTGCCGTGGTTACTATTGATCGCAAGCTGGGTTGGTTTCGCGATTTATTTGATGAAATAGCAGGGTTAACGTATGAAAAAGGAATTAGTCGCTTTAGCTATGACTGGCATATTATTAGGGTGCACGACACCGACGACAGTCCCACATAGCGAAGCTGACCAAGTACAAATGGATTATCACGGACTGATTGATATCAACAAGTGCGAGTACAAAGGGGAAGTCACAGGCAGCGAAGGCCACTGGTACAGCTACCTATTCTTCCCAAATGACACTCTGATTCAAGGCGCAATGAACGAATTAAAATCCAACGCCATTGAATTAGGAGCAAACACCATCATATTTACCCTTCCCCAAGACTTTAGTACTTCCGTCACTATGCTTGGTACAGCCTACCTGTGTAAGAGAGAAAGTGTGTAAGAGAGAAAGTTAATCAGTAAATCGGCATCTCGTTATGGTTTGATTTTACGACGCCCAAAAGAAAGCCAGCTTTCGCTGGCTTATGCACTAAATCCAAGGCTTGTTGCTATATCGCCTTTACGTTCGATAACCCATTGACTATCAAATGGCCCCCAGTCGGATAACTGGTAATAACCATCATTATGACGTCGCCCATCTTGAACAAACATAAGTTCGATACCGATCCCCGGTAACGCCTTGAGTACATCTTGAATAGTACGACGAGGCCAACCCGTTTTTTCGATGAGTTTAGGCACATTTGGCCTATCAAGGCTTTCCACTAACAATGCTAAATATAGCCGCCTTGCAAAAACAGGACTCAACTCCATTGACACCTCCTATATATGTGCAACTCAATTATTTCTTTTTTCGCTGACAACATGTTGAGGCTGATCAATAAGTCTCCAATAGTGACATTTTCTTACTGTTTTTTTTCACTCTATGAAATATTCCTCACTCTATTTTGTCTGAATTGCAGCTTCCTGATAGGATTCAACTCATAACAACGAAATAAAATCACCCAAAGGAAGAATAATGACTATCACTATGTTTGGCATTCCGAACTGCGACACCATCAAAAAAGCAAAAAAATGGCTAGAAGCTGAAGGTATCGAGTTCGAATTTCACGATTATCGTAAACAAGGCATCACTGAAGAGTTAGTAACAAGCTTCTGTTCAGAGCTTGGTTGGGAGTTGGTGCTAAACAAACGTGGTACGACTTATCGCCAACTTACTCAAGAACAAAAAGACACGCTAACGGAAGAAAAAGCCGTGGCTCTGCTTGTTGAACAACCAGCAATGATTAAGCGCCCAATCTTGAAAGTGGATGGCAAGCTTCATATTGGCTTCAAAGCTGACCAATACGCTGCTATTTTCGCATAATCAGCAGTATTAGAACAAATAACAAAGCGTTGAACCTCCCCTGTTCAGCGCTCAACAATTAATGACTAGACGTTTTATTTAAACAAGGAATTCAAGGATGACAGATAGCCCAACTTTGGCTCTGGCAAAAGACCTCATTAGCCGTCAATCGGTAACCCCTGAAGATGCAGGTTGCCAAGACCTGATGATTGAACGCTTAAAAGCATTAGGCTTTGAAATCGAAGTGATGGTATTTGAAGATACGACGAACTTCTGGGCTCGCCGTGGTACAGAAGCGCCTCTATTTGCTTTTGCTGGCCACACAGATGTTGTACCTGCAGGCCCAATTGAGCAGTGGAACACTAAACCATTCGAACCGACTATTGTAGATGGTTTCCTACATGGTCGCGGCGCGGCAGATATGAAAGGTTCTCTAGCTTCAATGATCGTTGCGGTAGAACAGTTCATCGCTAAGCACCCTGATCACACAGGCTCAATCGGTTTCCTTATCACGTCAGATGAAGAAGGTCCTTTCATCAACGGTACAGTACGTGTTGTTGAAGCGCTGATGGCTCGTGGCGAGAACATCGACATGTGTATTGTGGGTGAACCATCAAGTACTGAGTACGTCGGTGATGTCGTGAAAAACGGCCGTCGTGGTTCTATCACTGGCGATCTAACGGTTAAAGGCACACAAGGTCATGTTGCTTACCCTCACCTAGCGAACAACCCGGTACACAGCTCTCTGCTTGCGATCAACGAACTAACAACGACCGAGTGGGACAAAGGTAATGACTACTTCCCGCCGACCAGCTTCCAGATCCCCAATGTAAGTGCGGGTACTGGTGCGTCAAACGTAATTCCTGGTGAATTTAATGTTCAGTTTAACCTTCGCTTTAGCACAGAGTTAAATAACGACGTCATCGTTGAGAGAATCACAACTACACTCGACAAGTACGATTTCGAATACGATTTGAAATGGACATTCAATGGCGACCCGTTCTTAACAGACGCAGGCTCACTGCTTGATGCTATTGTGGATGCCGTTGGCCACGTTAATGACGTAAAACCAGCACTACTGACTACAGGTGGTACATCTGACGGACGCTTTATTGCGCGCATGAAGGGGCAAGTGGTAGAACTAGGTCCAGTTAATGCAACCATTCACAAGGTTAACGAATGCGTGAAAGTAGCTGACTTAGAGAAGCTAACCGACATGTATGAAAGAACACTAGTGAATCTGTTCGCTAAATAGTTCTTTCATCAGCTATTGATAGCATCCAATTATTGAGAGACGCGTTATGACACCAGAGCAGCTTACCGGACAATCAGATTCTCATCTGGAACCTAGCCTGATTGGCACCAAGACCTTCTTGGTCCACAGTGACGTCAAAGATGATCTGAACAACTTGATTGAAGCTGCTCAACTCGCTGGTTTTAAAATGGAGATTGCCAGTGGCTTTCGCGACTATGAAAGGCAATCTCTGATTTGGAACCGCAAGTTTTCTGGTCAAGCACCGATATTAGACTCAGAAAGCCAACCACTGGATGCTTCAACACTCAGTGAACATCAAAAGTTGTCGGCGATCCTGAGATGGTCTGCGCTTCCTGGGGCGAGTCGTCACCATTGGGGTTGTGACTTTGATGTCTTTGCTCGTAATCATTTACCTGAAGGCGCGCAACTACAGCTGGAACCATGGGAATACCTTACTGGCCACCAGCAAGCGTTTTACCAATGGCTTGTTGCCAATGCATCTCAATATGGGTTCTTCTTTCCTTACAGCCAAGACCTCGGCGGTGTGGCGATAGAACCTTGGCATATTAGCCACCGTAAAGTTTCACAGTTGTGTTTATCACAGTTATCTCCCACTTTACTTGGCAAGCAACTCCAATCTAAGCCAATATTAGGGTATGAGATAATTATGGAGCAGCTAGACGAGATCTATGCGCGCTTCGTGGCGAATATCAGTCATTAGGAGCGCTTATGTTGGAGTGGCTTACAAACCCTTGGGTTATCATCATCATCGTGGTTAGCGTTGTGGTGGGTAATATTGCTGCGCTCAAACAGACCGCCAATATGGATCTGACAGGTCGTAACAAAACAGAGAAAGACTTAGACAAGCTCAATCAATTGGATAAACAGAACCAAGAGAAAGCTCAAGAAGATAAGTCCACAGAGAACAAAGACACTTAACCTAATGCCTTTGATACTCTAGCTCCAACAAGTCAGTTGTGTTGTTATCCCTTGCTAGCAAATAAACAACACAAATAGACAACAGATAGATAAAACGCTGACAAACAGACATAAAAAAGAGGACACAGTGTGTCCTCTTTTTATTTGTCAAAATCAGCTCAGGGCTTATTCCGCTTTTGCTTCTTTCTTATCTTTGGTTTGATCAGCAACGTGTGCCAATACCGGAACCATTGACTTCAGTAGCTCTTCTTCTACTGGCTTACCTGATGCATCCGTTACGTTAATTGACGTACGGTTACCAAGATCACCAAATAAGAAGGTGTAAGTACCTGGCGCTAGATCAATAGGTTGTAGGCCAATTGTTTCCCAGAATTCATCATCAGGCGCTGCGTATTTCGCTTTCACGGTACCTTGAGACTGGTTACGCTCTTCAAGCTCGAAGCCCATTTGAGGTAGCAGTTCAGGCAAGCGTTGCCACAATACGTTGTAAGGCGTACGCGCGATAATCACAGGGAAACCACTGCGGTCAGCACCCATTGAAATAGGGATACGTTTCACTAACTCTTGCGCTTTCAGTGCAGCTTCAGCACGAAGATTTTCATCGTACTTAGCCATCACAAGGTTCGTTAGGAACGCGTTGTAACGCTCTTTATTGGTTGCCGATACAGGTTTCTCTTCAGAACCTTCACGCCAATCAATCAGGTTAATCTTGAAGCCATGACGATTGTTCGCTTGGAAACGAGAGATAGAATAGCGGCTGCCAATCTCTACTTCTTCGTCTTCAGAAACCCAAGTTACCCAATCGGTCTCAATGTCGTTCTCTGATTGCTCACGAATGCCAATGCCACGCTGAGCTAGCATGTCTACCGCGGTTTGCCACACTCGGTCCGCTTCTTCAGCACGAAGAAGCCATAGTGTCACTTCACCGTTTTGACGCTCAGCTCGAGCACCTGGGATCAGTTCAAGAACCTGTTGAGGCGGACGAATATCCACTTGACGACCTGTACCACCACTGAATTCACCGCTTGGGATATCAAAATTTGGGTAGAACTGAGGTTGAGCATCTTCAGGCAATTGCCATTGTGAAAACTCAGGTGTTTCTAAGTATTCGAAATCATCTTTGGCTTGGCGACGTTGAGTCGGGCTGCCAGAACATGCTGTAAGAACGAAAACAGCCAGTGACCCAATCACTAGCTGGTGAGAATACTTCATTTATACTCCTAAATGCCGAAGGTTCGCTTCGGCATCATTTCATACGTTTTAGTAAATACACGCTTCAGTCATTGCTTGAGCAACAACAGGTTGAGCTGGCTTTGACAATTCAGTCAGCGGTAGACGTAAGCCACCTTCAGCAATCAGACCCAATTTGTGAACCGCCCATTTTACGGGAATAGGGTTAGATTCAACGAACAAGTTTTTGTGAAGAGGCATCAAACGCTCATTGATCGCTTCTGCTTCTTCAAACTTACCTTCTTTCGCTAGTTTGAACATGGTTGCCATATCAGCAGCTGCAACATTATTGGTTACAGAGATAACACCATCACCACCACGCTTAACAAATTCTAGACCTGTTAAGTCATCACCACTTAGTAAGATAAAGTCTTCGCCACAAAGTTCACGGTGAATTGCAATTCTGTCGAGATCACCCGTCGCATCTTTAAGTGCAACGATGTTTTCGATCTCAGCAAGGCGAGCAACCGTTTCTGGTAACAAGTCAACGGCAGTACGACCCGGAACATTGTATAGGATTTGTGGAACGTCACTAACTTCAGCAATCGCTTTGTAGTGTTGGTACAAACCTTCTTGAGTCGGTTTGTTGTAATAAGGCGTTACGCTCAGGCAACCAGCAATACCAGAACCGTTCAACAAACGGCTGAATAACACTGATTCGTGAGTGGCATTTGCGCCTGTACCTGCGATAACAGGGATACGACCATCGGCAAATTCAACGATCTTATTGACGACTTTGACATGCTCTTCAATAGTGAGCGTAGAAGACTCACCTGTTGTGCCAACCGCAACCAGACCATCACTACCTGCAGCAACATGGTACTCAACCAACTTTTTAAGGCTGTCGAAATCCACTTCACCATCTGTATTAAATGGCGTAACTAGCGCAACGATACTTCCTGAAAACATGTCTATCTCCCTTAATTTATTCTTTTTGCATGTTACTGTAAGCCGATCAATAAACACAAGACATTAAAGTGGCTTACTGGCAACAACTGCATTAAATATTGTCGTATGTTTGAGGTAAAACGACTTCTAACGTCGTTCTATCTGAAAATTTAGGTCATCTACGCTCAATCTAACGGATAGGGCCAAACTAGATGTCAGTAACAGGTAAGCTGTCGCAGCGCAGCGTTATCTTGTTTTTTTAGCCTCCTCGATATTCCTAACATTTGTTGCGCACCGGAAGGCGAACGCCTGATAAAAGCCCCCCTCGCACACTTATTCCTCTTGTTAACTGTGCTAACATGCATGCATCAATGGAATATATAGAGACGTGATTTTATGACTCAACATCTAGTAATCACAGCTGTGGGCACTGATCGCCCAGGTGTATGTAACCAAGTGGTTCACTTGGTCACCCAATCAGGCTGTAACATTATTGATAGCCGCATCGCCCTATTCGGCGAAGAATTTACGCTTATCATGCTACTGTCTGGAAAGGCAAACAACATCACTCGTGTTGAAACCACTCTGCCTTTGCTCGGTCAGGAGCACGACTTGATTACGATAATGAAGCGCACCTCAACTCATGATGTGATTGAGAACTCTTATACCGTAGAGGTCTTCGTTGAGTCAGAAGATAAAATCGGCCTTACCGAGCAGTTCACTCAGTTCTTTGCTGACCGCAACATCGGACTCGACTCGCTGAGCGCCCGAACCATCAATAAGTCCAAGGTTCAGCTCGACAACGACCAATTCCATATCTCTATTACCGCTTCTGTGCAATCAGAATGTAATTTGATGCAGCTACAAGAAGAATTCGACGCGCTGTGTCAGAGCCTATCCGTACAAGGCTCGCTCAACTTTATTAAAAACAGTCTCTAAAAAGGAAATGTCATGAATACGCTAACGGCTGGTGTTCCAGCACCTGCTTTTTCTCTTCCAGATCAAGATGGCAATATCGTATCTCTTGGTGACTTCAAGGGTAAAAAAGTACTTTTCTACTTTTACCCAAAAGCAATGACCCCAGGTTGTATCGTGCAAGCGGAAGGCCTGCGTGATATCAAAGCACAACTTGATGACCTCAATGTCGTGGTTTTGGGTGTGAGTGTTGATCCAGTCAAACGCCTACCAAACTTCGTTGAGAAAAAATCTCTGAACTTCACTCTATTATCAGATGAAGACCACAGCGTTGCTGAACAGTTTGGCGTTTGGGGCGAGAAGAAATTCATGGGCAAAGTATACGATGGTCTGCATCGTATTAGCTTCCTCATTGATGAAGAAGGTCAGATTGAACACGTCTTCAACAAGTTCAAAACCAAGACTCACCACGAAGTGGTTTTAGATTACTTCAACCCAGAAGCTTAATCTCGATTTCAGAGAGTTGATTCTCTAAGTTCATACCTAGCGAATCTAAATACACCACTCATTAAGCCAAATGTAAAAAGGCGACTATCATCGATAGTCGCCTTTTTTATACTTATTCAAATTAATAGCTTGTTCAATTACTATTGGCTTTCAGAGGCTACTGCTGATGTTCAGGGTCATCATCGAGAGCATGACTCGGTAAGGCATTCCAAACCGCTTTCACTAACGTCGCCAGCGGGATTGCAAAGAACACGCCCCAGAACCCCCACAGTCCACCAAACACCAATACCGCAACAATAATAGCGACTGGGTGCAGGTTCACTGCTTCAGAGAACAGAACCGGAACCAACACGTTACCATCTAGCGCTTGGATGATGCCGTACGCAAGTAACAGCCAGTAGAACTGAGGTTCTAGCCCCCATTGGAACAAACCAACAATCGCCACAGGTACCGTTACCGCTGCCGCACCGATATAGGGAATCAATACAGAGAAACCAACCGCGACCGCTAACAAGACTGAATAGCGAAGATCTAAAATCGCGAAGGTTACATAACTCACACCACCAACGATTAAAATCTCGAGAACCTTACCGCGAATGTAATTGGAGATTTGCTGGTTCATCTCTACCCATACTTTGGTCGCCAAACGACGATTTCGAGGAAGCACTCCACTTGCCATTCTGATCATCTCTTCTTTATCTTTCAGTAAGAAGAAAATCAGCAGCGGTACAAGAATCAGGTAAACCGCCAGTGTCGCCAAGCTGACAAGAGACGCTAAAGAACCTTTAACAACGCTTTCGCCAAAGCCTAATGCTTTGTTCTTCGCGTTAGACATAACTGACTCAACAATCTGCAAGTTAGCCAGTTCAGGGTAACGCTCTGGAATCGTCGCGATGAACTTTTGTAGGCTGCCATACATGCTTGGAATATCATTGATTAGGTTGCCCACTTGCTCCCAAATGGTCGGTACCAAACCAAATATCGCCAATAGCATCACGCTAAAAAATATTAGGATAACCAACATCACCGACGGTGTTCTTGGAACACCTAACCGTTGAAGTTGGGTAACAGGCCACTCAAGCAAGTAAGCCAACACAATTGCCACCAATAATGGCGCAATTAGGTGACCAAAGAAGTAGATCGTAATAAAGCCGAATAGAATGATGGCAACCAAACTGACAGCATGGGGATCAGAGAAACGTCGTTTATACCAACGATTGACCATTTCAAGCATCTGACTGCAATTCCTTTTTAGTGACGAGGAGATGATGGTAATTAGAGCAAACCTCAGTGATGACGTCATAGGCTTGCTTAGACAAAAAAGTAACAATATCTTTCATCGAGCTATTATCAGAGACATAAATTGACAATGACTGTCCGACTTCTAACTTTACACTGTGACGCTTGGCTAATAATAAAGCCATTGGACATCGCTCTTGGCGTAAATCTAGAATATTAGGTGTCATTCTTGGGCTCGATGCTTATTATAAGGGTCGTATTGTAATCTGTTTTTGAAAACGCGCCATCATTCATTCACTACCTTCATGATAGCGCACGCACTTGGTAAAGGTTAAATCAGATAAAGAACCAATTTGCATTGCACTTGTCTTACTGTCAGATGAAACGGAGTATTACTGACTAATATGTTTAAACGCGCTCGTTCAATTGCTTGCTTATGCATCGCAGCCACATTAAGCACACCAACGTTGGCGAATACCAATGGTTTGGAGCTACCGGATATCGGCACCGCTGCTGGCGGCACACTCACTATCGACCAAGAACTTATCTATGGTGATGCCTACATGCGCATCATCAGAAGCAGCCAGCCCATCGTCAACGACCCTGTTCTCAACCAATATATCGATACGCTCGGCCATCGCCTTGTCGCGAACGCGAATGATGTAAAGACCCCTTTCCAGTTCTTTATGATCCGTGACCGCAACATTAACGCCTTCGCTTTTTTTGGCGGTTACGTGGCGCTGCACTCAGGTCTGTTCCTGCATGCTCAATCAGAAAGTGAACTCGCCTCGGTATTAGCGCACGAAATCGCGCACGTTACCCAACGTCACTTAGCACGTAGTATGGAAGACCAAGCTCGTCGTTCTCCTGCGACTATCGCAGCACTTGCAGCTTCTGTATTACTGGCAATTGCAGCCCCTGAAGCGGGTATTGCTGCATTAACCGCAACAACGGCGGGTAACATGCAAAGCCAAATCAACTACACCCGTAGTAATGAAAAAGAAGCCGACCGCTTTGGTATCAACACGCTCGCAAAAGCTGGATTCGATGTAAATGCGATGCCACGTTTCTTCGGTCGTTTGGCTGATGAATACCGCTACGCAAGCACACCACCACCAATGCTGCTAACTCACCCATTACCAGAAGACCGAATCACAGATTCTCGTGCCCGTGCTCGCAGTTATCCGCCACTTAAACTGGCTCCTTCATTAGATTACCACCTAGCGAGAGCTCGTATTGTCGCGCGCTATGCGGGTATCAACAATGATGCGGCCTTAGATTGGTTTGAACGCAAACTGAAGAAAGCACCGAAAGCCATGGTGCCTTCATTAGAATATGGCCAAGCACTGGTTTATCTAGATTCTAAAAAATTGGATAAAGCTGAGCCGATTCTGACCAAGCTCATCAACAGCGATCCAACCAACCTGTTTTATTTAGATGCAATATCAGATCTGCACATTGAACAGAAAAAGCCTGAGATTGCGATTAAAGAACTTGAATCAGCACTGGTTCGTCAACCAAACAACTCGGTTCTGACCATTAACTACGCCAATGCGCTGATTGAGAATGAAAATTTCCCAGAAGCCGTTCGCGTATTACAGCGTTACACGCACGATAATCCGAACGACACCAATGGCTGGCACCTACTTTCAAAGGTAAATACGAGCTTAGGTAATAGCGACGAAGATCTTGCCGCTCGCGCAGAAATTTTGGCACTGCAAGCCAACTGGAACAAAGCGATTCAGTACTACACGCAGGCCAGCCAAATCGCAGAGCTCGGCAGCCTAAAACAAGCACGTTATGATGCTCGAATTGACCAGTTAATGATTCAGCGCGAACGTTTCTTATCGCTGCAATAAGCTTGTTTTATTAGCCGTCATTCTTGGTAAAAGAATAAAAACAACGCTCAACATTACATAATAAAGAAGCCATTCAGGTGGCTTCAACTGAACAACTAAATCAAAAATAATAATGAGGAAGAACCATGTCTGTCGTGATTTATCATAACCCACGTTGCTCAAAGAGCCGTCAAACTCTCGAACTACTTGAAGCAAACGGCGTACAGCCTGAGGTTATCAAATACCTAGACACACCTTTAACTGTCGAACAGCTTAAAGTGCTTTTCACTCAGCTTGGTTTTACCAGCGTGCGCGAGATGATGCGCACTAAAGAAGCAGATTACAAAGAAGCAAATCTTGGTGATGCAGCGGTGACTGATGAAGCTCTTTTCTCAGCAATGGCAGCAAACCCAAAACTGTTTGAACGCCCTGTTGTTGTCGCGAACAACAAAGCAAAAATTGGTCGCCCACCAGAGCAAGTACTAGAGATTCTGTAAGCCAATATGAGCATTAACATTCTTGTTCTCTACTACAGTCGCCACGGCAACACACAAGCGCTAGCAAGACAAATCGCACGAGGGGTTGAATCTATCCCGAACTGCGAAGCCATGCTGAGAACGGTAAACGACGTGTACACGGTAGAAGAGCAGCCTGATTCGCGTTATCAACCGACAGATCCTATCGCGACCTTGCAAGAGCTTCGTTCTTGCGATGGTTTAGCACTAGGCAGCCCAGTTTGGTTCGGCAATATGGCTGGGCCAATGAAGCACTTTTGGGATAGCACGACATCAATGTGGATCAATGGCGATCTCATCGATAAGCCAGCTTGTGTCTTTACTTCTTCCTCATCACTGCATGGTGGTCAAGAGACGACACAGCAAAGCATGATGCTGCCTCTACTTCACCATGGCATGTTAGTCGTGGGAATCCCCTACTCAGAACCTGCGCTGCACACCACTCAAACCGGTGGCACACCCTACGGTGCAAGCAGTACTGGAGAGAGCGCTTCATTAAGCAAAGAAGAAATTGAGTTAGCGCAGAACCTAGGTAAACGCTTATCACGCATAGCTATCAACCAGAAGGGAATCTCTCAATGATGTATATGCCAGAAACGGCTATGTCTCCCAAAACCAAGCTCTTTCGCTACCTAGCGTTAGCAGGTAACTTGCTGCTTTTATTTTGGGTAGTGGCTTGGCAGATGACGCTTTCACCGCACCCGCACCTTAGCAATGTCACACTTGCGATTGCTTGGGCTGTACCGCTGTTACTGCCATTACCGGGCATTCTAGCAGGCAAGCCTTATACGCACGCTTGGGCGAATTTCGTCTTAATGCTCTACTTCCTACACGCGTTAACGATTATGTATGTAGACGGTGGAGAGCGTTTGTTAGCAGCTGTAGAACTACTCCTGACTAGCCTAGGCTTCGCAGGTAATATCTTGTTTACCCGTTTTAGAGCCAAAGAGTTAGGTATTAAGCTTAAGCGCCTTTCTGAAGTAGAAAAGAAAGAGAAAGCGAAATTCGAGCAATAATATTGATTCGATGCTTTAGAGCTTACATAACACCAGAACAACAAAAAGCCCTGCGAGATAACTCTTGCAGGACTTTTTCATAATGTCATTTCAATCAGTCATTTTGGTAGACGATTACGAGCGAACCCATTCATATACTAGGCTTGGCTTAGCGTGTACTGGTGCTGTTACAGTAAGTTCTTCTTCACCAGATTCGTCTAACGTTACATCAGAAGTACCTGTTGGCTCAGCATCCGTAGATACCTCACTGCCTTTAATCACCTGAACGCTTGAGTCAATCTCGCTACTCTCAGCATCAACAGCGTCTGTTGAATCATCGCCGACAGACATGGAGTTGTCTTGCGTTTCAAATTCAGGGCTCACTTCAGGTTCAATGTAAGACTCTTCAACCTTCGCGACTTGGCGAATGCTTTCAACTTCTTGCTCAAACTCTTGTTGAGTCGACAATAAGTGAATTCGGAAGGTCACTTCGTTGTTTTGAATCTTAAGGATATCTAGGCTTGCCACTGAGTTTAAACGCTTAAGTGCACTCTCCAACTGGAAGAAATCTTGCGCGTTATTCAGGCTAATAAACTGCGTTAAGATTGATTCCGAAGATTCACTCGCAACCGTTACTGCGCTCTTACTCGCGTAGTAGTTACTGATTTGGTCAACAAGCTTCTTAGAAGTCGTCGCACTGTTGCCCGATACTGAACCACTGACTGGCGATTTTGGTGCGCTCGTCAGTTGGTTTGGTTTTTGGTCATACAGAGTCCAGCGTAATCCAGAAGATTGAGCCTTAATCACCAATACAGCATCAACCGGGTAACGCTGACTCGCTTTGCTGATTGGCGTAACAAAGCTACCCCAAAGATCAGAGGTCGCAATACCAGTAATATCGTCAAAATCACCGACTGGTAACGTCAGGGGTAAGCCGCGCTCTTTTGCGTTCGCTTGTAAGCCTGCAGCCAACTGTGAGTTCGAATGTTCCCACACAATGTTCTTGTCGTAGTTCTGCTCTTCTACTAGCCAAACAAGGATGTTTGAACGCGTGTCAGGCCAGTACGGCAACTGTGCTTGCGTCAATAGAGAACGGATTTGAGCACCGTTAAAACGCATACGCAACGTTGATTGGTCATTGCTCTCGCCAAAACTCATTTGAGACATGTACTGCGAACTCTTACGCATCGCCTTTTGAATCGTCTCATTCGAAGCGACATCGGTTTGGCCAGTCGCACGTATTAATACCTGCTCCATACCTGTATTTCTTGCCACTTGCTCTGGCTGTTTGTTTTCAGCGTTAATCGCAACTTCAGCACTAAAAATATCTACTTGAGTTAAGGCATAACTCGGAGAGGCTAATAGTCCCATCAACAACAATGCTATGTAGCGCATACTGATCCTAATATTCAAATCTTGTGCCTAGATGATAAGCAACTATGGATTGAGGGGCAAGGTCGATAGCGCCCACTGTGTTTAATAACCTTAAAATATCACCTGGCCATGATAAATCGCTCACTTATAAACTGAGTTTTTCGGGCGACGATGGATATAAAACATCACTAAGATAAATAAATTTGATCTATTTGGTGTGGCAATCGATTGCTAAGTGATAGAATCCCGCGAATTTTATTTTTCACTTTTCATATAACGACCATTTTAAGGACATAACATGAAAAATGCTCTGCAAGGTGCGCAAATGCTGTTTGTAGCGTTTGGTGCGCTTGTACTGGTGCCGCTACTAACAGGACTTGATCCCAACGTTGCACTCTTTGGCGCAGGTATCGGTACCCTTTTATTCCAACTTATTACACGCCGTTCAGTACCAATCTTCTTAGCATCTTCTTTTGCATTCATCGCCCCTATCATGTTTGGTATTCAAACTTGGGGTGTAGGTGCAACCATGGGCGGCCTAATGGCAGCCGGTGTTGTGTATGTATTAATGGGTGCGTTGATTAAAGTACGTGGCGTAGCCTTCATCCATAAGCTGCTTCCACCCGTCGTGGTTGGCCCTGTGATCATGGTGATCGGTTTAGGTCTTGCTCCTGTTGCGGTAAACATGGCGCTAGGTAAAACAGGCGACGGTGCAGTCCAGCTTATCGATGCAGACGCAGCATTGTGGATTTCATCTATTTCATTGCTAGTGACGATTGTCATCAGTGTGTTCTCGAAAGGCTTCCTTAAGCTACTACCTATCTTTGGTGGCATTGTCGCGGGTTACATCACAAGCTTGGTTTACGGTGTCGTTGATTTCACACCAGTTGCCCAAGCTGCTTGGTTAGCTCTACCTAACTTCACCGCGCCAGAGTTCAATATCAACGCTATCTTCTTTATGGTGTTTGTTGCGATTGCACCGGCCGTTGAACACGTTGGCGACATGCTTGCTATCTCTAACGTAACCGGCAAAGACTACCTTAAAAAACCAGGTCTACACCGCACGATCACAGGTGACGGTGTGGCGACGATTGCAGCTTCTATGCTGGGCGCGCCACCAAACACAACCTACAGTGAAGTAACAGGTGCGGTAATGCTGACGAAAGCATTTAACCCAGTAATCATGACTTGGGCTGCAGTAACAGCGATTGTTCTAGCACTGGTTGGTAAGTTAGGTGCTCTACTTCAAACGATTCCAGTTCCTGTAATGGGCGGCATCATGATTCTACTGTTTGGTTCAATCGCAACAGTCGGCCTGAACACCCTAATTCAGAGCAAAGTTGACCTACACAAATCACGTAACCTTGTGATTGTCGGTATTACTCTAGTATTCGGTATTGGCGGCATGGCATTTGGCATCGGTGACTTTAGCCTTCAAGGCGTAAGCTTATGCGGTATCGTGGCGATTCTACTGAACCTAGTCCTTCCTGAAGAGCTAGGCGACAACACCGTTGTAGATAAAGCGCAAATAGACTAACTGCAAATCAACGAACTAATAGAGGCTTGTTATACTCAGTAAAGAGCATCACAAGCTAGCAAGATCAAAAAAGGGAGAGCATCGAATGCTCTCCCTTTTTATTAATACGGCTAATTCAGCAAGTTAAGAAACGGTTTAGAGTCACTTACGCTGAAACCGAATTACTTAGTACCGAAGATCTTATCACCAGCATCGCCAAGACCAGGAACAATGTAGCCCTTGTCGTTTAGCTTCTCATCGATTGCAGCCGTGTAAAGCTCAACGTCTGGGTGCGCTTTTTCTAGAGCAGCGATACCTTCAGGAGCCGCTACAAGCACAAGAATCTTAAAGTGCTTACAACCTTTCTCTTTCATTAGGTCGATCGTTGCAATCATAGAACCACCTGTCGCAAGCATTGGATCTACCACTAGAGCAATACGCTCGTCGATGTTAGATGCAAGCTTGTTGAAGTATGGTACTGGCTCAAGCGTTTCTTCGTCACGGTAGATACCAACAACGCTGATACGTGCACTTGGGATGTGCTCAAGAACGCCGTCCATCATGCCTAGACCAGCACGCAAGATTGGCACTACAGTTACTTTTTTACCTTTAATTTGGTCAACTTCAACTGGACCGTTCCAACCATTAATAGTTACACGCTCAGTTTCAAAGTCTGATGTCGCTTCGTATGTTAGAAGGCTACCCACTTCTGTCGCTAGCTCACGAAAACGCTTAGTGCTAATCTCACCTTCACGCATCAGGCCAATTTTATGTTTTACTAGCGGGTGTTTCACTTCAACAACTTTCATTTCCAACTCCGGCAATATTTAAACAAACCTGTAGATTATACACGAACTCTAAGGTTATTTCAGAATCTTTATTCTAATAAAAAAAACCGCGCAAACGTTTGCTCTTGGTAATCAAGCCCTGTTAGAATAGCGCCGTTTTCACATCCAACTTAAGTTCGAGGACTATCCCGTGAGTGGTAATACTTCTTCTCTAAGCTACAAAGACGCTGGTGTTGATATCGACGCAGGTAATGCACTAGTAGACCGTATTAAAGGTGCCGTTAAACGCACTCGTCGCCCTGAAGTAATGGGCGGTATTGGTGGCTTTGGCGCCCTATGTGAACTTCCAACGAAATACAAAGAGCCAGTGCTTGTTTCAGGTACTGATGGTGTTGGTACTAAACTTCGCCTTGCTTTGGATATGAAAAAACACGACACCATTGGTATCGACCTAGTGGCAATGTGTGTGAACGATCTAATCGTTCAAGGTGGTGAGCCGCTATTCTTCCTAGACTACTACGCAACAGGTAAGCTAGATGTAGATACAGCAGCAGACGTTGTTTCAGGTATTGCTGAAGGTTGTGTTCAAGCAGGTTGTGCACTAATCGGTGGCGAAACGGCTGAAATGCCAGGCATGTACGAAGGCGACGACTACGACGTTGCTGGCTTCTGTGTTGGTGTTGTAGAAAAAGCTGACATCATTGATGGTACTAAAGTAGCAGCAGGCGACGCACTTATCGCTGTTGGCTCAAGCGGTCCACACTCAAACGGTTACTCTTTGATTCGTAAAGTTCTAGAAGTTTCTGGTGCTGATAAAAATGAAGAACTAGAAGGTCGCACTATCGGTGAGCACCTACTAGAACCTACTAAGATTTACATCAAATCGGCACTTAAGATGATTGCAGAGCATGACATTCATGCTATTTCGCACATCACAGGTGGTGGTTTCTGGGAAAACATCCCACGCGTACTTCCAGAAAGCACTAAAGCAGTGATTGATGGCAAGAGCTGGGAATGGCCTGCTATTTTCAGCTGGCTACAAGAGAAAGGAAACGTGGAGACATTTGAAATGTACCGCACTTTCAACTGTGGCGTAGGTCTAATTGTTGCTCTACCTAAAGATCAAGCAGACGCTGCTGTTGAACTACTGAAAGCTGAAGGCGAAAACGCTTGGGTTATCGGTGAGATCGCAAACGCTGAAGCTGGCGAAGAGCAAGTTGAAATTAAATAAGTGATACGTTCACTTACTTAGTTAATAAATGAGGACCTATTGGTCCTCATTTTGCTATTTAGCCCGCAGAAAACCTTAGTTTATGTAGGTAAATTGTAAATACTTTAGTTAACCAATCGCATGACCCACTCTATGAAGAACAGCCATTCTATGAATAACAGTCACTCTAAGAAAAACATCGTCGTTTTAGTCTCAGGAAGCGGAAGCAACTTACAAGCTATTTTGGATGCCTGTGACAACCACACGATTGACGCCTCTGTTAAGGCCGTTTTCTCAAATAAAGAGGATGCTTTTGGTCTAGAGCGCGCAAAATCAGCAGATGTTGACGCTCACTCGGTGAATCCAAAAGAATTTAACTCGCGTGAAGAGTTTGATCATGAATTGATGGTTCAGATCGATGCTTACCAACCCGACCTGATTGTACTCGCTGGCTACATGCGCATTCTGAGTTCAGAGTTTGTTCGTCATTACGCGGGTAAAATGATCAATATCCACCCTTCTTTGTTACCTAAATATCCAGGGCTGCACACCCACCAGCGTGCTATTGATGCTCAGGACAAAGAGCATGGCACCAGTGTCCACTTTGTTACCGAAGAGCTCGACGGTGGCCCTGTAATCTTACAAGCTAAGGTACCAGTATTTGAAGGGGATGATGCCGACATGCTAGCAAGCCGAGTGCTCACCCAAGAACACTGCATTTACCCTATGGTCTGCAAATGGTTCGCGGAAGATCGTTTATCAATGGCAAACGGACAAGCAATCTTAGACGGTAAACCATTAGGCAAGCACGGTTACGCAGAAGAGTAATTCGTCAGAAATCAAATCAAATCAAATCAAATCAAATCAAAAAAAGGCCGCTTACTGATTTATTAGTTCAGTAAGCGGCCTTTCTTTTATGCGTTTCAAAATAATACTATTCGGAATACTTAGCTCAATGGCTCAGTTGGTGCTTGGCTTGCAACCTTTTTAGGTGCGTAAGCAACATCTTCCAACGCTTTATGGTTATTGCCGATCAGCTCACCAAAATGAAACAGTGCGTATTCGCCTGGCTTCATCCTAAACCACTCTTCATTGCATGTTAGAGGCTGTGTTGCAACGACCGTAACCACATCATTTGGCGTAGTCTCTTCTTGGAAGTTTATCTCAACGTCTTCATCAATCAGGCTAGCATTACCAAAAGGCGCACGTCTTGTTATCCAGTATAAGTGATTCGTACAGTAGGTCATGACGTACTCACCATCGCTGAGTAGCATGTTAAAGACGCCTTTCTCACGCAACTGGTCACAACATTCCGCAACAAAGCGAAACATGCCTTCCATGTCTTGTGGTGGTTCAGGAAAACGATCTTCTAGTTGTTTCACTAACCAACAGAAAGAAAGTTCACTGTCGGTCTCACCGACAGGTCTGAAACGTCCACTAACCAGATCATCGTAATCCGTTAATTGGCCATTGTGAGCGAAGGTCCAGTATCGCCCCCAAAGCTCACGGGTAAATGGGTGAGTATTTTCTAGATTAACGCCACCACGATTGGCTTGACGGATATGACTGACAACAGCTTGGCTTTTAATTGGGTAGTTTTGAACTAACTCAGCAATCTTTGATTCACAGCTAGGGTTAGGATCTTTGAACGTTCGAAAGCCCTTCCCCTCATAAAAGGTGATTCCCCACCCATCACGATGCGGTCCGGTATTACCTCCACGCTGCATCAGGCCGGTGAAACTAAAACAAATATCAGTTGGCACATTCGCGCTCATACCGAGCAATTCACACATGGTTTAATCTACTCCCTTTTAAAACCAATGGAGCCTAAGCTGGGCTCCAAATGTCTGTAAAACTATTATTCCATTTCTTTTTCGACAAGCTGAATCACAATGTGAATGATCTTAATGTGAATCTCTTGGATGCGGTCAGCGTAACCAAAATGCGGAACTCGGATTTCGATATCAGCACAACCTGCCATTTTACCGCCATCTTTACCGGTTAGCGCGATGGTTTTCATGCCTTTAGCTTGAGCAGCTTCAATCGCTTTCAAAATGTTGGCAGAGTTACCTGAAGTCGACAAACCAAACAACACGTCGCCCTTACGACCCACGGCTTCTACATAACGAGAAAAGACATGGTCGTAACCAAAATCATTACTGACGCAAGATAAATGACTCGGATCTGAAATCGCAATACCAGCGTAGCCTGGGCGATTTTCACGGTAACGACCAGTTAGCTCTTCCGCGAAGTGCATCGCATCACAGTGTGAACCACCGTTACCACAAGAAAGCACTTTGCCTTCTTGTTTAAATGAGTCAGCAATCAATTTTGCCGCAGCTTCAATTTGAGCGATATTGTGGTCATCGCTCAAAAACTTGTTAAGAACGTCAGCAGCTTCGTTCAATTCACTTTTGATTAGGTCTTGGTACATAAGGCTTATCTCTTATATTTTTTGACGCAACTTGAAGTGCGTGAAATGAGAACTGAGGGTTTTCCCCTCTTTATCACTGAGTTTACCCACAAACATGAAATAGTGTCGATACTTAAGCCAAAAGATTGCCACCTTAATTAACCTCTCACTGCAGAACCGTCCAATTATTCACCACCAACCTCTCACAATTAGAATTTTAACTCTATTAAGATCACTTTTTACCCAATTTAGAGTTTTACAAATATTTAATATTTTGTTTACACTTAACTGGTTAGACCTCTCACCTAAAATCATAACGATAAGTGATCTCTGAAAAGGAAATCGATCATGAACATATTGCTCTCCCTACTTGCCATGACAACCATCTTTGGTGTCTGCCTTTACCATAGAGTTAGTCTGGTACGTGCTTTAATCGTATTAACCGGGTCAATGGTTGTACTGACATTGTTTGGCGGCGTAGCTGTCACTGGCTGGCTTTGTTACCTTTTGGCCGTTGCAATGCTTGCTGTACCTGCAATTCGTCAAACCATCATCAGCCAAAAAGCGCTTTCTTTGTTTAAGAAAGTACTCCCGGCAATGTCTCAGACAGAAAAAGAAGCATTGGAAGCGGGTACCGTTTGGTGGGAAGCTGAGCTGTTCAAAGGCAAGCCAGAATGGAAGAAGTTGCAAGACATTGCAGACCCTAAGTTATCTGAAGCTGAACAAGCCTTTTTAGACGGGCCTGTAAATCAGGTTTGTGAAATGGTGAACGATTACCAGGTGACGCATGAGTTAGCGGATCTACCACCAGAAGTTTGGCAATTCCTAAAAGACCACAAATTCTTTGCCATGATCATCAAAAAGAAATACGGCGGTTTAGAATTCTCAGCTTACGCTCAATCTTTGGTTCTACAGAAGCTAACGGGTGTTTCGAGCGTATTATCATCGACCGTTGGCGTACCGAATTCACTAGGCCCTGGTGAGCTATTGCAACACTACGGCACAGAAGATCAAAGAAACCATTACCTGCCGCGCTTAGCTGAAGGTAAAGAGATCCCTTGTTTCGCACTGACCAGTCCAGAAGCAGGCTCAGACGCTGGCTCTATCCCTGATTACGGTGTGGTTTGTAAAGGTGAATGGGAAGGTGAAGAAGTATTGGGCATGCGCCTAACTTGGAACAAGCGTTACATCACCTTGGCGCCTGTCGCGACTGTTTTGGGCTTGGCCTTTAAACTGCGTGACCCAGATGGCCTACTTGGTGACCAAAAAGATCTTGGTATCACCTGTGCGCTTATCCCAACAGATTTGAAAGGTGTTGAGATTGGTAATCGCCATTTCCCACTCAATGTTCCATTCCAAAATGGTCCAACTCAGGGCGACGACATCTTCGTACCGATCGATTTCATCATTGGTGGTCAGAAAATGGCAGGCCAAGGCTGGCGTATGCTGGTTGAGTGTTTGTCGGTTGGTCGTGGTATCACGCTGCCTTCAAACTCAACAGGTGGCATCAAGTCAGCAGCGCTGGCAACCGGTGCTTACGCTCGCATTCGTCGCCAGTTCAAACAACCGATTGGTCGCATGGAAGGAGTTGAAGAGCCACTAGCACGCCTAGCGGGTAATGCATACGTAATGGACGCTGCGAGTAACTTGACCGTTGCAGGTATCGACCTTGGCGAAAAGCCTTCAGTTATCTCTGCTATCGTTAAATACCACTGTACTCACCGTGGTCAACGCAGCATCATCGATGCGATGGATATCGTCGGTGGTAAAGGCATTTGTTTAGGTCCATCAAACTTCTTAGCGCGTGGCTACCAAGGTTCGCCAATCGCGATTACCGTTGAAGGTGCAAACATCCTGACTCGTTCAATGATCATCTACGGTCAAGGCGCGATTCGTTGTCACCCTTATGTTCTAAGCGAAATGGAAGCGGCTTATTCTGAAAGTAGCGATGCACTGGATAAGTTTGATTCTGCGTTAGCTGGCCACGTTAGCTTTACGCTCAGCAATCTCGTTCGCAGTTTGTGGTTTGGTTTAACCGATGGCCGCGGTTCTGATACGCCAACGCCAGCCAATAAAACCGACAAACAAACACAGCGCTATTACCAAAAATTGAACCGCTACAGCGCTAACCTAGCGCTACTGTCTGATATTTCAATGGCAGTGTTGGGCGGTTCTTTGAAACGTAGAGAGCGTCTATCTGCAAGACTGGGCGACATCCTAAGTCAACTGTACTTAGGGTCTGCAACACTTAAGCGTTTTGAAAGTGAAGGCAGCCACGCTGAGGATCTACCGCTAGTACATTGGGGGATGCAAGATAGCTTACGTCAAACTGAAGTCGCGATTGATGAGTTCCTAGCAAACTTCCCTAACCCGGTAATTGGTCGTCTACTTCGTGTTGTGTTAATGCCATTTGGTCGTATTCGCCGTGCACCTAATGACAAACTTGACAGCCAAGTAGCGAACATCCTGCAAACACCAAGTGAAACTCGTTCACGTATTGGCCGCGGTCAATACTTAGAAGCAACGGAATACAACCCTGTTGGTAAGATCGAGAAAGCACTAGAAGTGATTCTGCAAGCCGAACCTTTATTCGATAAAGTTTGTAAAGAGACACATCAAAAACGCGCTTTCTTGAGACTCGATCTTGTTGCTCAACTAGGACTTGAGAAAGGTATTCTAAATGAGCAAGAAGCCGCGTTGCTTGTTAGCGCAGAAGAGCACCGTCTGTACACGATTAACGTTGACGACTTCGCGCCAGAGGAACTCGCAGCAAAGTCACAATACCCAGGTCAATCGATTGATAACGTAGCCTAGCCAAAGTATCAGTTGTAGCGGTATGTAATTAAGCAACTCAGTTACGAAACCAGATACACGAGATAGACCAAAAGTAAAAACGGGACTCATAGAGTCCCGTTTTTTTATATCTCAATCAAGTAGTCGCAATGTTACATCCATGAGCAGCTTATATCGATGAGCTACTTACATCGAAGAGCTAAAGCGAACGCTGAATGAACTCGTCAGCGACGACTCCTGTTTTATTTAGGAGCTCTTAGCTGCATCTCAGGCTGAGCTTGTTTCTTTGCCGTCACTTTACGAATCACAAACCAGATCAACAAGCCCAATAGAATCGCGACAACATTACCGATAGCAATAATGATCATACTGCGTTGTCGGTCATCTTCACGTTTCTGAAGAATCATCAACTCTGTCGCAATACGTTTTTGCTCGGCTAGCGCTTCTTCTTGAAGGCGTCTTGACTCCGCTAAATCGATATCTTCAACAACGCTGTATGATTGCTCTGTAATTGGAAAGATCAGTGGACGTTGACTTGAAGCATCGGTGGCGTAAACCATTCCTGACCAACTATAAATCCCCAAATCACCATTGTAAGGCACCTCTAAAGGCACTTTCATCGCATCGACTTCAGCTTGGCCTTGCTTATACGTTACATACTCATCAGGGGCTTTATGCTCAACATGAACGGCTAATGAGCTTGGGGCTATCATGCCCGGTTCACCTGATACGACAATAGTATGAGGCAGCCCTTCTTTACGAGACTGAATAAACGTCGTGGTGAGCGGTGTTGGGTAGACCAATACCTCTTGTTCTTGTGCTCGAAGGAACACACCATTACCAGAAGTAATACGCGCGCGGTATTTACCCGGCTCAATATCAATCGGCAACGACACAGTAAAAACGCCATCTCCGGCTTGTTCATCAAGACCACTGCCATCGTCGGCAAACTCGCCCATCACAACCGGAACGGGGCGCGCCTCTCTCACCAAAGATTCTTCATTTTCAACGAACTTAGTAAAAGTGACCTTAAGCTTTACACGATCTAAAAAATCACGCAGCACCAAAGGCTTGCCGTCAGAGGTCAAACGAGCCGTAAATTTAATGTGTTCGGTTTGGTACAGTTTGTCAGGGAAGTCATTGGCATCTAAAACAAGGTGAGACAATAGCTTGATGTTGTTCTTAGGTGAGACCTTACCAACCGCCTGCCAAGGGCCTGGCATCGGATTGTCGATAGATATGATGTCCATTGACGACTCTTCGTACCAACGGACATTATCGGCATTGCGCCAAGCGTAGTATTTCTTGCCGTCAGGGCGAACCAAAACGACAGGTTTAGAGTTATCGGCTCGATAAATCACAAAGGTGACTTGTTCAATACTGGGATCAACGCGAAAGCGGTTGTCCAATAAACTCATTACGGATTCCGTTGCCGCATGTAAGCTAAAGCTTAACAGCAATAAGTAACCGGTAGCCAATACCCTTAACATACTTTCTCCCTACTGACGCCAGAGACAGCTTCCGCTTTTCTCGACGAGGTCTAAACGACTTTGATGCGCTTCTACTTCATCGGCCGTAGCTCGTAAAACCTTTAGGGATTTTCGACCACTTTCTGCTCTTCGGATGCTTTCTGCACCGCCATCTTGTTGGCCAGCGTTAAATTGCAGCGAAGTTTGTCCACCTGTCATCAATAAATAGACGTCAGCTAGAATCTCCGCATCGAGTAAAGCGCCGTGGAGAGTACGGTGTGAATTATCAATACCATAACGGTCACATAAGATATCTAGGTTATTTCTTTTACCTGGGAATATCTTTTTCGCCATCGCCAAGGTATCGGTAACTTTACAGTAGTCATCCGTTTTACCAATCGCAGGGTTAAGCTTCTCAAACTCATAGTCCATAAAACCCGTATCGAAGGGCGCATTGTGAGCCACCAGCTCAGCACCTTTGATAAAGTCGAGAAACTCTTTGTGTATATCTTGATACTCAGGCTTATCTACCAAGAACTCATCAGTAATACCGTGAACGCCAATCGCCTCTTCTTGAATGGCACGATCGGGCTTGATGTAGACGTGGAAATGACGTCCGGTCAATCTACGGTTGATGATTTCGACGGCACCGATCTCTACGATGCGATGGCCCATGTAGTGAGGGCCACCTTCCGTGTTCATACCGGTTGTTTCGGTATCGAGTACAATGATGCGCTTGTTTTCTGCGTTCGCCCCATTTTCTGATTTGGAGTTCGCTGCTGCGTCAACGCTTTGTTCTGGAGTGCTACTGGTATTCATAAGGATATCTGTGTCAGACTATGCCGATAATGTGCTTGAGGTAATAGTATCAAATCATGACGAAACAAGTTGAAATTTTCACTGATGGTTCTTGTTTAGGCAATCCAGGTCCTGGTGGCTATGGCATCGTACTTCGCTATAAAAAAGTCGAAAAGACACTAGCAGAAGGCTTCACACTGACGACCAACAATCGAATGGAAATGCTCGCCGCAGTCATTGCGCTTCAAGCACTCAAAGAACCCTGCTCAGTGATTCTAACAACAGATAGCCAATACGTACGTCAAGGTATCACCCAGTGGATCCATAACTGGAAAAAGCGTGATTGGAAAACAGCTGATAAGAAGCCGGTTAAAAACGCCGACCTTTGGCAACGGCTAGATAAAGAGACCGCGCGTCATAGCGTTGATTGGCGTTGGGTAAAAGGACACGCAGGGCACAGAGAGAACGAAATGTGTGATGATTTAGCAAGAAACGCAGCGGAAAATCCGACTCAAGAAGATACGGGGTATCAGCCAAGCTAATCGTCTTTTAAACTAGACGTACATTTCAAAAACTGGTTTATGATTGCTTAAACTAATTAATAGATGAAAAGCCGACTACTAGTCGGCTTTTTCTGTTTTTAGCGGATATGAAGCCTTGTTTGAATGCTGCGTGGGACGGCTATTGGTTCTAAAGCTTGCTCCAACAGGAGAAAAGCGTCGTTTAAGGTGCCAATGAGGCTTAATCGGTTTGAGCGGGTAAGTACGCTTACGAGCAACAATAAAATATTGGCTTCCCGCAAAGGAAGCACAGCCACCCAAGCTGTTCTCTAACCACGTCCACACTGCCTGATATTTACTCATAGGAAACAGCGCATAGGTATCGCAATGAATCACTTCATAGTTCAATACCCCTAACCAGTCTTTAATTCGGTTTGGCGTATACATACGTCCACTCCAAGGCAAACTATTCTTACGCCAAGGCAGTAAACTTGCGAGTCCGGTAATACTAAACGGATTGAAGCCAGTAATGATGATATAACCATCGTCCATCATTACTCGATCGACCTCTCTCAATAATCGGTGAGGGTCGTTGCTATAATCTAATTGATGACTGAGCACCACAACATCAAAGCTTTTCTCTAAAAAGGGTAAATTATAGCCATCCGCTATCACATTATGTAATGGGTTCTGGATATCTAGGTTTACTTGATGTTGAATGTTGCATGTGCAGCTAGAAATCTCACTACTGAGGCCGCCGAGCTTGAGCATATGGTAACCAAATAGCTTTGGACACCACTCATCGAGTCGAGTTTGAATAGATTCTCTCAACCAGTCCCCATTGTGCAACTGTGCCCAAGTGTAAGGACACTCAAACTTTTTTCTGCTACGTGCTGGCTTCATCAATAATCTGTCTCACTTATTCTGTCTCACTAAAAGTGACTGGAGAACCAATAATGTTACATATCAAAAGCATACCTGCATTTAACGACAATTACATCTGGCTGATTGAAAATAGCGATCGCCGTTGTGCTGTCGTCGACCCTGGTGATGCTGCTCCAGTATTAGAGTACTTAGCACATCATGAGCTAACTTTAGATGCAATCTTGATTACACACCACCACCATGATCACATTGGTGGCGTTCCAGAATTAGTCAGACAATTCCCAAGCGTAGACGTCGTTGGCCCTAGAAATGAGCCAATTCCAACCCTGACTCATCCAGTCGATGACGGTGACCAGTTGGAGCTGTTTGGAGAAGTGTTCCTCGTGCTAGGGCTTAGTGGCCATACTGCAGGACACATTGGCTATGTGGGTGATGCTAAGCTATTTTGTGGTGATGTGCTGTTTTCAGCAGGCTGCGGCCGAATCATGGAAGGCACACCACAACAGATGTTTGATGCACTGAACAAGATCACAGCGCTACCTCAAGAAACCGAAGTCTATTGTGCACACGAATACACAGCCGCCAATATCGCTTTCGCACTGGCTGTTGAACCTGATAACCAACATTTGCAGCAATATCGCGACCAAGTGAACCGACTGCGCGCGCAAAATAAGTCGACCATCCCCACAAATTTGAGACAAGAGAAGTTCGTGAACCCTTTCTTACGTTACACCGAACCAAGTGTAATCAAATCAGTCTCTAACCGCACCGAAAACACCGATCCTCTGTCAGTGTTCACCGCTTTACGTACGTGGAAGAACGAATTTTAACAAATCCAGACTTGTCACTCATAGGGGGTGGCAAGTATTATCATCGGCCGTTTATTAAAAAGGCTGTAACATGCGAGTTAAGTACAGCTGGGCTTTGGTACTACTACTTTCTGGTTGCCAATTAACTCAGTCAGAGAATCCAGACCAAGCTTCCGAGCAAACCAACACATCTCCTACTAAAGAAGTTTCTCAAACGAACGTTTCATCAGAAGCGACCAAAGAAGAACCAAAAGTTGAAGCACCTGTCGTTACCCCACAAACACAAGAAGATGTTTGGAAACGTATTGCGATGCAACTTGAAATGGAAGTACCCGACCAAAAGAAGGTCGATTACTACCGAACTTGGTATCTAAAGCACCCTAGTCATCTAAAAACCGTCTCACAACGTGCTGAACCCTTCCTTTATCTAATCACAACTAAGATTGAAGAAAAAGGCTTACCACTAGAATTGGCATTGTTGCCGGTTGTAGAAAGTTCTTTCGATGCGTTCGCCTACTCTCATGGCAGCGCTGCAGGTCTATGGCAATTTATTTCTGGCACAGGCAAAGATTACGGACTAGAACAGAACTTCTGGTACGACGGTCGTCGTGATGTCGCCGCTTCTACCGACGCTGCATTGGATTTCCTGTCAGACCTTAACAGACGTTTCGATGGCGATTGGAATCATGCCATTGCTGCCTATAACAGTGGCGGTGGTCGTGTAAGCAGTGCTATCCGCAAAAACAAGAAGCTGGGTAAGCCAATCGACTTCTTCTCTTTGGATTTACCAAGAGAAACCAGCAGCTACGTGCCAAAACTACTTGCACTGGCTGACGTGATTGCCAACCAAGAAAAGTATGGCATCGACATTCCTGCAATCCCTAACAAGCCGGTATTGACTCTGGTTAACCCAGACGAACAACTTGATCTGGCGATTGCGGCAAACTACGCAGGCATTCCGGTAAAAGAGCTGCAAGGCTACAACCCAGCTTATAACCAATGGGCGACGGCACCAGAAAAGCATCAGCAATTATTGCTTCCTCTAAGCTCTGTTGAGAAGTTCAACAAAGAAGTGGCGGCCAATAAAGGCAAAGGCATGAAGTTGGTGCGTTATAAAGTGCAATCTGGCGATAGCATCAGCGTCCTAGCGAGTAAATACAACACCACCAGCAAAGTGATTCGTTCTGCAAACGGGATGAGCAACAACAATATCCGTATTGGTCAGCACCTACTTATCCCAACCTCAACCAAAGACGACAAAACGTACGCACTAAGCGCTTCAAACCGCCTAGCAAGCACACAGTCGAAGAGTCGAGGCCAATATAAGCTAAGCCATACGGTAAGAAGTGGAGACAGCCTGTGGACGATTGCACGCGCAAATAAGGTGTCTCACCAATCACTGGCTAAGTGGAATGGCATGGGACCACGCGACACACTGCGTATTGGTCAAGAACTGGTCATTTGGAAGAATGGTTCAGATGGTGCCATCATCCGCACTATCTTTTATAACGTAAGATCGGGTGACACAGTCAGCGGTATTGCATCAAAGTTCAAAGTAAAAAGTACAGATGTTGTAAAATGGAACACTTTGCAGAACAAAAAATACCTACAGCCAGGACAGAAACTGAAGCTGTATGTTGATGTAACTAAGGTAAGTGTATGAACCCGTCAAGTAACCCACTCGTCATGCTGTTGGATATTTTCCGAGCACCAACAGCTTGTTTCTTAGCGCTTTATCAGCGAAGTGCTTGGGGATGGCAACCCTACGTCGTATTAATACTCAGTCCATTTTTATTTTGGGGTGCCTATTTTTCGAATGTAGATTTTGCATGGTTGAGCGCAGAGTTGTCACAACAACTTGCTCAAACTAACCCGGATCAATTGGCGTTACTTGACAGCAATACCCTACTCGCGAGTGAAATCATCAGCGATGTGTTTGGCCGAACGTTAACCATCGCTCTGTTGGCGTTTTGGTTTAACCTAGCAACCAAACCAAACCAAGCCAACATCAGCACAGTTACTGGCGATGGTTTGCAGCTTCGTCTGTTGTGATGTTCCCAGCTGTTTTAGGTGATGTGGCGAGCTACGCAAGCCTAATACTCAAGCACGGACATGTGATGAACTACGCTGCTGACTTGAACAGCTTAAACGGCTTAATCAAGTTACCGCTCACTAGTGACTGGTCGCAGTTTGCTAGCTCATTACCACTATTGCTGCCATGGTACATCGTGCTGGGTTATGCCGCGGTATTAACATGGACTGAGTTTGAACGCGGGCAAGCGCTTGTGATTTCAGGCTTACCATGGGTTGGCTATTACCTAATCTGGGCTCTCTACATTTTAATATTTTAAGTTGAAGAGATAAGGCTAGCGAAAACTCTCTAGCCTATTTATTCCATAAAACTACCCAACGTAACCACAGTGTGAATGGCAAACAGCTAAGCTCCTATGACTAATAGCCAATAGCCAATAGCTTCTTACTATTTAGCCTTAAAGGTCACTCGCATAGGGTTATGATCAGAAGCGTCCGTGATGGGCGCTTTTGCTTTTTCTACTTCTAAGCCACGATAAAACACATGGTCTAGCACCAACCCCGTAATAAATTGGGTGCGGTTATCGGGTTCAAAAGCGACCTCTTTCAAGCCTACCTTTTCCAGTTCAGTTTTTAATACAGAAAAGCGCGCCTCACTCCAACTGTTAAAGTCGCCAGCAAAAACGACAGGCCCACGATATTGCTGCAGGTTATCAGTCAAGCTCTCGAGTTGAGCTTCGTAATCTTCAGTACCAAACGTAAAGTTCACCGCGTGGATATTGATGATCGCTAACTCTTCACCATTGCTCAACTGATAACGAGACCAAAGCGCCGATTTAGGCAGTTGAAGCCAAGGCTCTTCATGAGTATAAGCACAAGCTTCGATCGGCAAATGTGTCGCTAGATTGAGTACACCAGCACTTTGCTCAAAGGCTTCGAACGCATTCACTCGAGTACTTCCCCACTGGCCACTGGTCACCCATTGACGAAGCCCTTCTGTCATACTCGCTTCTTGCAATAAAACCAAATCGCTTCCTGCCGAAAGTTTATTTAACTCACTCTGCCAGTTACTGCGGTTTTGCTTGTAAATATTCCACACGGTGAGGCTCAATCCGTCAGACACATCAATCGCCTTCGGTTTCGAGTTTTGGTAGCAGCTATAAATATCGTTGCTAGTGTTTTGAGAGGAAGTGATCAGATTCGGTTTATTCGGGATCACGAAGATAATATGAAAACTAGCAACAGCAAGTGTTATCAAGACTGCGATAACAATGACGGTTTTCTTAAACATACAGCACCCTACCAGAAATGAAAAAGGAGCGATAAACGCTCCTTTTAGGGTAATAGTTTTTTTATACGGCGTCTTCGTCTTCTTCGCCAGTACGAATACGTACCACACGTTCAACGTCAGTAATGAAGATCTTACCGTCGCCGATTTTACCTGTTTGCGCTGTTTCGATAATGGTATCAACACATTGGTCAGCCACTTCGTCAGTCACAACAATTTCCAATTTCACTTTAGGTAAAAAGTCGACCATGTACTCTGCGCCGCGGTATAGCTCAGTATGACCTTTCTGGCGTCCGAAGCCTTTAACTTCAGATACTGTCATACCCGTAATGCCCACTTCTGCAAGTGCTTCACGTACATCATCAAGTTTGAATGGCTTGATAATGGCTTCAATCTTTTTCATGTTCATCCCTTAAACTGTGCGAATGGCTCATTATCGGTTAGCTATAGTAAACATTCAATGAAAAAAGCCAGAGCTTTAAAGCTCTGGCTCGAAATTTATCATCTTGTTTAATCAACGCTTTGCGAAGATTTTACTTAAGGCTTGCGTAGTAAGCAGCTAGATTCGCGATATCTTCATCACTCAGCATGGAAGCTTGAGCCTGCATTACAGCAGCCAAACCGCCGGTACGCTGACCATTCTTATATGCGTTAATTGATGAAGCTATGTATTGCTCGTTTTGACCTTTAAGGTTTGGGTAACCTGGGATCATTGCGATACCGTCTGCACCA
This sequence comes from Vibrio sp. FE10, assembly GCF_030297155.1. Classification (NCBI taxonomy): domain Bacteria; kingdom Pseudomonadati; phylum Pseudomonadota; class Gammaproteobacteria; order Vibrionales; family Vibrionaceae; genus Vibrio; species Vibrio apostichopi. The sequence goes on from NZ_AP028067.1 coordinate 2,928,380, forward strand.
TGACATGCTGCACAGATTGCTGCTTTAGCTTGACCCGCAGCAACATCACCCGCCAGAGCGTTACCACTCAATAGTCCAAATCCAAGAACTAATCCTAGTGTAATTTTCTTCATTGCATATTCCATTAATTATTTTTATTAAAGTGACGTCGAATTGTGACACAAACTTTTTTTACTTGCTCCAAAGCGCTTCACAATCTTGACCTTCGTAGTTTTTATCTACGAATAAGCCCATAACAGCGATCACTCGATCGCCATCCATTAATATTGGCGTTCTGCGTCTCAACCAACTCGGCACTTGGTATTCTTGAAAAAGTTTTTTGAGCTTTCTGCTATGCCCGCGCCCAACAGGGTGAGCCGAGAGTCCCTCAGGGTTAAAGATGACTCGTAGTGCTCCTTGAACACCCGTCAGGCTAAAACTTTGCGCATCACGGCTGTTAGTAACAGCATCACTCGTCACTGACTTTAAGTGGATTATTCCTAAGCCATCTGGCAACTCTAAGTTCTCACCAATCGAGAGGCCACTTTGCCAGCTCGACAAATCTTTGGTGTCTTGTACCAAATATAGCTGATGATTAAAGCGTCTAACTTCGGCATCATTCAATACCAGCTTAGGGTTGGCGTCAGCCTGAGCACATGCGACTTCATCCCAAATAAGCTTGAGCTGTTTTTGACTCGGCATCGATTGCTTACAGTGGCTAAGCCACATTCTTATCAGCCGTGCTCGTAACAAATCAGAATGTTGAGATAACGCCTTAATGCTTAAGCTTTGGCTTTGGCTTTCACTGCTACTTAGTGCTTTCTTGAAATGTGATTCAAGCAACTCATCGAGCAGTAACTCTTGCTCTGCGCAAAGCTGAGCACTGCGACTGACCGATTCCCGAAAGCTTGGCCAGCGATTTGTTAATGTTGGCGCGACTTGATGGCGAATGAAGTTTCTGTCAAAGCGCAGATCCTGATTACTCTCATCTTCGACCCAAGTTAAGCCCTTATCGCGCGCATATTTTTCAATATCCGCTCGAGTCACCGACAACAAAGGTCTCACAATGAACGCCTCTCCAAATGGCATCACTTGAGCCATTGAAGAGAGTCCTTTCGGGCCACTGCCACGTTTTAACGCCAACAAGAAAGTCTCAAGTTGGTCGTCAATGTGCTGGCCTGTAGCAAGCACATCATCTTGTCTGATGTGCTGTTGAAGAGCTTGGTATCGAGCATCTCGAGCAAGCTTTTCAATGCTCTCACCACTGTTGATATCTAGCGAGACCCTTTCTACTGCTAACGAAACCGACAAAGCATCACACCACTCTTGGCATTGATTCGTCCAGCAATCGGCATTGTCGCTTAGACCATGGTGAACATGTACCGCTCGGCACTCAATGTTATGCGTTTTCGCGTACTGCGCAGCTAACTCTAACAAGACTCGAGAATCAACACCGCCACTGAAAGCCACGATCAACCGACTAGGCTTGAGTGCACTGTGATGAAGTACCGATGTGAAGGTTTCGATTAAGTGAGTCATGAGCGAGTGAACCATGAGAGTAGGTTTGAAGAGGGAATGTTCTAATAATAAAAAAGGGTTGGCACTGAGTCCAACCCTTTCATCATCTTGTTACTTGAAGCTACCTCATTTCAAGGTACGCTTATCAGCAGTAACCGTAGCTCATTAGGCGTTGGTAACGACGCTCAAGTAGTGCTTCGTTATCAAACTGCTCTAGCTCTTCTAGCTGTTTAACTAGCATGTCTTTCATGTTCTGAGCCGTTTGTACTGGATCGCGATGCGCGCCACCTAGAGGCTCAGGAATGATTTCGTCGATAAGCTCAAGATCTTTCAGACGAGGAGCAACTAGGCCCATCGCTTCAGCAGCTTGTGGTGCTTTATCTGAATCACGCCACAAGATTGAAGCACAACCTTCTGGAGAGATTACTGAGTACGTAGAGTACTGAAGCATGTTCACGTAGTCGCCAACACCAATCGCTAGTGCACCACCTGAACCGCCTTCACCAACAACGTTACAGATAACTGGTACAGATAGGCCAGCCATAACTTTAAGGTTCTTTGCGATAGCTTCAGATTGACCGCGTTCTTCAGCACCAACACCTGGGTATGCGCCCGCTGTGTCGATGAAAGTAATGATTGGCATGTTGAAACGCTCAGCCGTTTCCATTAGGCGAAGTGCCTTACGGTAACCTTCTGGCTTTGGCATACCAAAGTTACGAATCACTTTTTCTTTAGTCTCACGACCTTTCTGGTGACCAATAACCATAACAGGACGACCATTTAGACGAGCCATACCACCCACAATTGCTTTGTCGTCAGCGAAAGCGCGATCGCCCGCCATCTCTTCAAATTCTGTGAAGGCATGCTCCAGGTAATCTTTGGTGTACGGACGTTGCGGGTGACGAGCAAGTTGAGCTACTTGCCATGCACCTAAGTCACTAAAGATTTTCTGTTTAAGCTCTAAGCTTTTTTTCTCTAGTTGTTCAATTTCTTTGTCTAGATCTACCGCTGTGTCACCACCGTGACGTGAAACGTCACGTAGCGCTTCGATTTTTGCTTCAAGTTCAGCGATAGGCTTTTCAAATTCTAGAAAGTTCAGGCTCATCTATGAATCCTTGTTGATTCAGCTCCACAATCATGGAGCTAAATTTTAGTTAAATTCGAGTTCTACTTGGCTATTTCCAAGCAGCTGTTTTAATTCGTCTAGTAATGTATCACTTGGCGTCACACGCCATTCTGTGCCCAATGTTAACCGCGCTCTAGCGTCGGCACGCTGGTAGTATACATTGACTGGGACCGTTCCGGCTCTATAAGGTTCTAAGATTTGACTAAATCGTTCAAAAAATTGACCATTAATTTGGGATTGGTCGATAGATATCGACACCCCACGAGCATATTTCTCACGGGCGCTTCCTAAGTCCATGACCTCGCGCGCGGACATTTTAAGCCCGCCATTGAAATCATCAAAGCTGACCTGTCCAGAAACGACCACTATTTTATCTTTTTCGAGCAATTCAGCGTAGCGATCGAGCGCATCCGAGAACAACATCACTTCCATTCGCCCCGATCGGTCGTCGAGGGTCATCAAACCAATTCGAGTTCCGCGCTTCGTGGTCATTACCCTAGCAGCAATTACCAAGCCTGCAATCGTTAAAGACTGATCACGACGTGTCGGCGTCGCATCTTTCAAGCGACAGCTTGTGTATTTCGCGAGCTCTTTAATGTACGCATTAACCGGGTGACCAGTTAAATACAAACCTAACGTCTCACGCTCACCTTCAAGCCAAACCTTTTCAGGCCACTTCGGTACTTGGGTGTACTTGTGTTCCACCTCTTCCGGAGCGTCGGTCAAAACACCAAACATATCCGATTGACCAAAAGACTCAGCGTGGTGATGTTGGCTTGCCGCCTTAACCGCATCTTTCAATGAGGCCATCATCGCTGCTCGGTGAGGACCTAATCTATCTAAGGCGCCCGACAGAATCAACTTTTCGATAACACGCTTGTTCACTTTTTTCAGATCAAGTCGTGCACAGAAGTCGAACAAGTCTTTAAAGTAACCGCCCTTGTTACGCGCTTCAATAATGGCTTCAATTGGGCCTTCACCCACCCCTTTTATCGCACCGATACCATAAACAATCGCGCCATCTTCATCGACATTAAAGCGGTATAAACCAGAGTTAATATCAGGTGGAAGAAGCTTGAGCTTCATACGGAAACACTCATCGACAAGGCCAATAACCTTCTCGGTGTTATCCATATCCGCGGTCATTACTGCCGCCATGAATTCCGCAGGGTAGTGCGTTTTGAGCCATAGCGTTTGATAAGAAACCAGTGCGTATGCAGCCGAGTGAGATTTGTTAAAGCCGTAGCCCGCAAACTTCTCTACCAAGTCAAAGATCTTCATGGACAGTTCGCCATCAACACCATTGGCTTCAGCACCTTCTTTGAAGGTACCACGCTGTTTTGCCATCTCTTCAGGTTTTTTCTTACCCATCGCACGACGCAGCATATCGGCTCCACCAAGCGTATAACCTGCAAGGATCTGAGCGATTTGCATTACCTGTTCTTGATACAGGATGATGCCGTAAGTCGGTTCTAATGTTTCTTTTAACGATTCGTGTTGCCACGTTTCATCAGGGTAAGATACCGCCTCTCGTCCGTGTTTACGGTCGATAAAGTTATCTACCATGCCTGATTGCAGAGGACCCGGACGGAACAAGGCCACCAATGCGATGATATCTTCAAAACAGTCGGGCTGTAGACGCTTGATCAGGTCTTTCATACCGCGAGATTCCAGCTGGAATACCGCCGTCGTTTCAGAGTTTTGTAATAAGTTAAATGACGCTTGATCATCCAGAGGAATCGATTCAATACGAACCGGAGCCTTACCCTCTTTAGCCAAACGCGGGTTCACTAGGCCTAACGCCCAGTCGATGATGGTCAGTGTACGCAGACCCAAGAAGTCAAACTTAACCAAGCCAGCAGTTTCTACGTCATTCTTATCGAATTGCGTTACTGGGAAGTTACCTTCAGCATCGGCATAGATAGGTGCAAAATCAGTAATCGTGGTCGGTGAGATTACAACACCACCTGCGTGTTTACCTGCGTTTCGCGTACAACCTTCTAGAATTCGACATTTATCAATCAGCTCACGAACTTCTTCATCACCATCATAGAGTTCAGGCAATGCAGGCTCAGCGAGGAATGCTTTCTCTAGCGTCATACCCGGATCAGGCGGAACCAGCTTAGAAATACGGTCAACGAAGCCAAATGGGTGGCCTAACACACGACCCACATCTCGGATTACCGCTTTCGCCGCCATGGTACCAAAAGTGATGATCTGAGATACCGCATCACGACCGTACATTTCAGCCACGTGATCAATAACTTGGTCACGCTTATCCATACAGAAGTCGATATCGAAATCGGGCATAGATACACGTTCTGGGTTCAAGAAACGTTCGAACAGCAAGTCGTATTCAAGTGGGTCAAGATCGGTGATATCCAATGCGTAAGCCACCAAAGAACCGGCACCAGAACCACGACCAGGACCTACTGGCACGTCGTTATCTTTTGACCACTGGATGAATTCCATTACGATCAAGAAGTAACCAGGGAAACCCATGTTGTTGACAACTTCGAGCTCGATCTTGAGTCGATCATCGTATTCAGGCCTGCGTTCAGCTCTGACTTTTTCATCAGGGAATAGAAACGCCAAACGTCGCTCAAGACCTTCTTCTGATTTTTTAATCAGGAAGTCTTCAATCGCCAAACCTTCGGTCGGGAAGTTAGGCAAAAAGTATTCGCCCAATCGAACGGTGACATTACAACGCTTAGCGATCTCAACACTGTTTTCCAGAGCTTCAGGAATGTCTGAGAAAAGCTCACACATCTCTTCTTCGCTACGTAGATACTGTTGTGGACTGTAGTTTTTCGGTCGACGTGGATCAACCATGGTAAAGCCATCGTGAATCGCCACACGAATTTCATGAGCGTCAAACAAGTCTTCAGAAATAAATACCACTTCGTTGGTCGCGACAACTGGCAGGTCTTCTTGCTCGGCCAGTTCCAGCGCAAAGTGCAGATAAGACTCTTCATCCGGACGTCCTGTACGGATCAGCTCCAGATAAAATCGGTCGGCAAAGTATGTTTTGTAAAACTCGACACTACTTGCAACCAACTCACGGTTGCCTTTTAGCAACGCCTTACCAATCTCACCTTCTTTCGCACCCGATAAAAGAATCAAGCCTTCGGCATGTTCAATCAGCCACTCTTTATCAATCACTGGTTGATGCTGTACATGGCCGCGAAGGTAAGCTTTTGAAATCAATAACGTTAGGTTGTTGTAACCTTTGTTACTCGTTGCAATAACGGTGAGTTTAGTCAATTCGTCGCCAAACTCTGGAGATTGCATCAGGAAGTCAGCACCAATAATGGGTTTAATCCCGCACCCGTGGGCAGTACCGTAGAACTTCACCAAACCACATAGGTTAGTAAAGTCGGTCAGTGCTAGTGCGGGCATACCCATCTCAGCAACTTTCTTAACCAGTGGTGGTACCTTTGACAGGCCATCAACCATAGAGAAGTCACTGTGTACGCGAAGGTGAACAAATTTTGGATCTGACATTATTTTTCCTGAGTTCTAGGCTTGAGCCTAGGATTACAACTGTGTGTATTCTATTTTTTTCTACTGCAAGTAGGCAACTTTATTCGATAGCCCGCTCCAATCAATAAGAAGCCACTATCAATAAGAAGCCAGAGCAATATAAAGTTTAATCAACGCGCTCTAATCAATGCCAAGAATACGTTTTACTGGCTTAAAGCTTTTGCGGTAATGCTCTGTGACACCATGTTTTTCAATCGCTTCGAAATGCGCCTTGGTCGGGTAACCTTTATGTTGAGCAAAACCAAACTCTGGATGAAGTTTATCAAGTTCTTCCATCTCTTGGTCACGAACCACTTTAGCGATGATAGACGCTGCGCTGATTTCAGCAACTCGCAAGTCCCCTTTCACAATAGCCAAACCATCCATAGGTAATTCTGGAACACGGTTACCATCGATCAGAGCCATGTCTGGCTGAATGCTAAGCCCTGCAATGGCACGCTGCATCGCTACCATGGTTGCTTGTAGAATATTTAACTCATCAATTTCTTGTGGAGAGCAACGACCCACCGACCATGCCAGTGCTTTCTCTTTTATCTCAGGAAGCAGCATAAGGCGCTTCTTCTCAGACAATTTTTTTGAGTCGTTTAAGCCTTCAATGGGATTATTAGGATCGAGGATAACGGCCGCAGTCACGACATCACCCACTAATGGGCCACGACCTACTTCATCCACACCAGCAAACAACTGGTAACCTTGAGGGTATTCAAACGGAGGAAGCTCTTTTTTCTCTTTTACTGCCATCATTATTCTCTTAATGTTCTGTAAACAAGCGCTTTATGACTCAACAAACGGTCGGTTAATCAGTTTCAATACCGCGTTAGCCGCTTGTTTATCCGCGTCTTTACGGATCCAGTGATGCATTTCAGTAAAGCGCTCAATCAGTGGAGTATTATCCGTTGAAAGCATCTTATCGACCGATGGGAAAAGGTAATCTGGGTGACACTCTTCAAGAATGTGTTCTTTTACGATTTCTTCACCCGCTAGGATATTCGGTAACGAGACAAATTCTGTGATCGACAATTTCTTCACGATATAGCCGGTGAGCTTGTTGACCTTGTAGCCTACAACCATCGGACGCTTAAGCAACATACATTCAAGCGCAACGGTACCAGAAGCTAATAGAACTGAGTCGGAAGCGGTAATTACGTTTCTCGCAGTATCTTCAACTAGCGTGAATTCCAACTCAGGCGCCGTCGCTTGCCAGATCTCGATAAACTGATTCTTACGCTGCTCATTAACCAAGGCAACAACAAAATTAATATCAGGGTACTTCTGCTTAATACGCTGGCAGGTCTCGATAAATGGTTGAGCAATCAAGCTCATTTCACCACCACGGCTACCCGGTAATACCGCTAGCCACTGCTTATCTTGATCTAAGCCCAACAGTTCTCGAGCGTCTCGTTTACTCGGCTCCAAAGGAATCGCATCCGCCAACGTGTGGCCAACGAATTCACAGGCAACGTTATATTTATCATAAAACGCTTTTTCGAATGGCAGGAAAGCTAGGACTAAGTCAGTTGCCTTATCGATTTTAAAGATACGCTTTGGACGCCAAGCCCATACTGAAGGACTCACGTAATGCACTGTTTTGATGCCAGCGTTCTTAAGATCTAACTCAAGTCTCAGGTTGAAGTCAGGCGCATCAATACCAACAAACACATCGGGTGGATTTTGAGTGAAATACTTAACCAATTCCGCTTTCACTTTGAGTAAACGAGGCAAACGTCCAAGTACTTCAACCAACCCCATCACAGCAAGCTCTTCCATTTCGAAAAGAGACTCACAACCAAGGGCTTTCATCTTGGGGCCGCCAATACCGACGAACTCGGCATTTGGGTATTGTGATTTAATCGCTTTAATAAAGCCTTCACCCAATGTGTCGCCAGAAAGTTCCCCAACAACGATGCCCACACGCAGTGGCTCGTTCGAAACAAAGTTCGAGGTGTTAGTTTGTGTATCTTGCTGTGCCATAGTTTTCCCTTCTAGCCTAAAGCAAAAAAGACCGCCTAATGAGTAGCGATCTTTTTGTTATACCAATCTGAATAAGTAATTATTGTCATACTTGCGCTGATTGGTACACAATCACATCAAGTATTAACGAATAATACCGCGCTCAGAGTTCTCTAGCATTTCTAGCATAGGAGTAACCGAAGTAAACTCTTTCGCCATTTCAACTAAAGCCGCTTTCGCTTCTTCAAGTGTTTTACCTGAACGGTATAACTCTTTGTACGCTTTCTGTAGTGCACGAATCTCTGGTTTCTCAAACCCGTTACGCTTCAAGCCAACAAGGTTCAAACCAAATGGAGCTGCGTGGTTACCTTGAGCAAGTACGTAAGGGAGTACATCTTGAACAACCGCAGAACAACCGCCAATGTACGCATAAGCGCCAATTGAACAGAACGGGTGAATCGCAGACAGTGCCATTACACCAGCGTAGTCGCCAACCGTCACGTGACCGCCAAGGATAGCGTTGTTACCAATGTGAGTGTGGTTTCCAACGATTACATCATGCGCTACGTGAGCGTTTACACAAAGTAAGTTGTCGTCACCAATCACTGTGGTTGCTTTATCTTGAGTCGTACCACGGTGGATCTGAACGGCTTCACGAATCACGTTGCGATCACCGATCACTACTGTTGTTTCTTCGCCGCCATACTTCTTGTCTTGGTTTTCTTCACCAATCACAGCATGCGGGAAGATACGGTTTTCTTTACCAATGGTTGTGTGACCTTTAATCACAACGTGCGACATAATTTCTGTGTCGTCACCAATAGTCACAGTACCAGCAATGTAAGTGAAAGGCCCAACCGTCACGTTAGCACCGATAGTTACATCACCTTCGATTACTGCTGCCGGGTGAATTTTCGCTGTTTCATGAATCATATTAAAACTCTCTACGAGCACATTTAAGTTCAGCTGAACACACTACAGCGCCGTCAACTTTAGCCACACCGTTAAATGATGCAATACCACGACGTTCTTTTAGGAACTCAACTTCGATAACCAATTGGTCACCAGGTACCACTGGCTTACGGAATTTTGCTTTATCGACACTTGCGAAGTAGTAAAGTTCGTTGCCAGAAGGCGCACCAAAAGATTTAAATGCAAGAAGACCTGTAGCTTGAGCCATTGCTTCTAAGATCAACACGCCCGGGAATACAGGAAGCTGTGGGAAGTGCCCTGTGAACTGAGGCTCATTAACAGAAACATTCTTAATCGCGGTCAGTGTTTTTTCTTTTTCAAAGCTAGTCACACGATCAACCATTAAGAATGGGTAGCGATGAGGTAATAGTTCCTGAATTTCAGTAATGTTCATCGTTGTCTGTTCAGTAGTCAAAGTCGTATTCCTATATATATTCTTTATTTAATTAGAAGGATTATAAACGAAAAAGACTCGCTGTACGCGAGCCTTTTATTAGAAATGCTGGAATTATGATTCCGCGCTCTTCTCGATAAGTTTTTCAACGGTTTTCAAACGCTTGTTCATTTCATCAATTCGATGTACACGCGTTGCTGTTTTACGCCAATCTTTGTTTGGCTGTAAAGGAATACCTGAAGAGTACATACCTTTCTCAGTGATGCTGCGCATTACCATCCCCATACCGGTGATTGTAACGCCGTCAACGATTTCAATGTGACCATTAATCACACAACCGCCACCAATAATACAGTACTTACCTATCGTAGTGCTGCCAGCCACAATAGTACCACCCGCAAGGGCTGAACCATATCCGATGTGAACATTGTGAGCAATTTGTAGTTGGTTATCTAAGATAACGTTGTCTTCAATCACTGTATCGTCCAACGCGCCACGGTCGATGGTAGTACACGCGCCAATTTCTACACGATTACCAACGCGAACCGAACCGACTTGAGGGATCTTAACCCACTCACCTTTCTCGTTCGCATAACCAAAGCCATCAGAACCAATCACGGTACTTGATTGAATCAGACACGCAGTGCCAATGATCACTTCATGATAAATGCTTACATTAGCCCAAAGCTTAGTGCCTGCGCCAATTTGAGCATTCTTACCAATAAAACAACCAGCACCAATGATCACGTCATCACCAAGGACAACACCAGATTCAATCACAGCATTTGCACCAATAGACACGTTTTGTCCAATGGTTGCATCACCAGAGATTGAAGCTGAATCAGCGATAGCCGCAGCCGGTGCAGGGGTAATGTCCAGCGCTTGAGCAACTTTAGCAAAAGCAACATAAGGGTCATTAACCACTATTACATTGGTTTTACACAGTTCGCGTTCACTCTCTTTAACCATAATAGCGGATGCTTTACAGTCACCTAGGTGTTTGCTGTACTTCACGTTAGAAAGGAACGTAATGTTTCCTTCTAGCGCTTTATCCATAGGAGCAACCGCTGAAACAGTAATAGTACCGTCTCCGTGTAGCTCTCCCCCGGTAATCGTTGCCAGTTCGGCTAAAGTCAGATTCTTCATAAAACTTATTTCAGTGCTTTAATTACTTTCTCAGAGATGTTGTATTCTGGCTTGCCATATTGCAGAGCTTGAATATCAACAATCATGTCGTAGCCTTCTTTCTCTGCAACTTTTGTTACAGCATCTTGAATCACTTTGAATAGCTTCTGCTTCTCTTGTGCTTCACGACGTTGGCTTGCTTTTTCTAGTGCTTGAGCTTTGATTTTGTACTTGCTGTCGAGTTGACCAACTTCGATACGAAGCTTTTCAATTTCATCAGGACCTAGCAATTCACCATCACGCTTAAGCTTTTCGATCTTGGTCTTCGCTTCAGCTTGGATGCTTTGAAGCTCAGCCGCTTTATCTTTGAACTCTTCCTGCATTTTTTGAAGAACAACTTCACGCTGAGGTAGAGCCTGGAATACTTGTGCAGTGTTTACATAACCCACTTTTTGCGCAGCTTCTGCAGCTGTTGCAAAGAAAGAAGAGCTAAGAACTACAAGGCCTAAACCTGCTGCTTTAATCATATTTTTCAAAATATTGTCCTTTAAATATTAGAAAGTTCTACCAATGGTAAATGTGAAGAATTCCTCATCATCACCTTCGTAAATTTTAACTGGTTTCGCTAGAGAGAAAACCAGTGGGCCCATCGGAGACATCCACTGAAGGGCTGCACCATAAGATGAACGGTAATTGGTTGGATCTGAGTAATCGTAGTAGTACTGGCTGCCACTGTTAGGTGCGCCACGGTCTACGAACTCGGTATCCCATACACTTGCCATGTCGAAGAAGACACTGGTTCGAATTTGGCTACGCGCTTCATCAGAAGCAAACGGTGTAGGTACAATTAACTCTAAACTCGCCAAAGCAACCGCGTTACCACCAACCGAGTCATCGGTAGCAGAATCGTATGTAGGGTTGTTACCCGTGCTGTTTCCGTAAACGGCTTTTGGACCAGCTGAGTTAGAACCAAAGCCACGCAGCGTCGTAAAACCACCCGCGTAGTAGTTCTCGTAGAATGGGAACAAGTTATCATTACCATCCGTTTGACCATAACCATTACCATAGCCTAATCGGCCACGCATCAATAGTGTGAACTCATGCTTTTTGGTCAGCGGGATGTAATGTTTTACATCGTACTGCGCTTTGAAGTACTTAGCATCAGAGCCCGGTACCGTCATTTTAGCAAAAGCACGTTGGTGGTTACCTTCTGTAGGGAAGAAACCACGGTTAAGGTTGTTACGAGTCCAAGAAATATTGATATCGAAGTCATCGGTTAGGATGTGTTCGTCACCATATTGGTCAATACTTCTCGCGAACTGTTCAACTTGGATATAAGTCGGAACGTTACCGATCTTGTTGTGCGTGTAGCCTACGCCAAATTCGATACGGTTAAGCTCATCCACAGGGAAACCCCATGTTAGGCTCGTACCATAACTTTGGTTGGTATAGTCGACGATACCCGCTTCAGATGCTTCAAACTCGTTGTAGAAGATCTTACCGCCCAAACTCACACCATCAAGGTTCCAGTATGGGTCACGGTAGTCCAAGCTCACGTTCTTTTGGTAATCGTTCATCATTGCGCTTACGCCAACGCGGTTACCAGAACCAGCAAAGTTGTCTTGTTGTAGACCAACTTGGAAGCTCACACCCGATTCAGTACCGTAGCCGACACCAAAGTTAATGCTGCCTGAGTTTGCTTCTTTAACGTTGTAAACCAAATCAACTTGATCGTCACTACCAGGAACACGTACTGTTTGTACATCAACCGTTTCGAAGAAACCTAGACGGTTAAGTCGGCTCTTACCTGTATCAATCGATCGAGAGTTAAGCCAGCTGCCTTCCATTTGACGCATTTCACGACGTAGAACTTCATCTTTAGTCGAGTTGTTACCCGTAAATCGAATATCACGAACGTAGATACGGCTGCCCGCTTCGACATTGATAACAAGCGAAACTTCTTTGGTCTCATCATCGAATTCAGGAATAGTACGAACTTGTGGGTAGGCATAGCCTGACTCACCAAGAATTCGCTTAACGCCTTCTTCTAAAGACGTTACAGAAGAGCCGTTGTACGTGTCGCCATCTTCAAATGGCACTAATGCATCAAAGTCAGCCTCACGGCCAATTAGCTCACCACGAAACGCGACATCTTTAACTGTGTATGCTTCGCCTTCATCAATACCCAGCGTGATGTAAACGCCTTTCTTGTCTGGAGAGATCGCTACTTGTGTCGAATCCACCTTAAACTTAAGGTAACCACGGTCAAGATAGTAAGATTTCAGAGCTTCGATATCACCCGCTAACACTTGCTTCTGGTATTTTTCATCGGCAAGGAAGTTCCACCACGCAACATCTACGTTTAGGTTAAAACGGCTAAGAAGTTCAGCATCAGAATAGACTTCGTTTCCGATAAAGTTGATTTGCTGAATCTTCGCAGATACGCCTTCAGTGAACACAAACTTAAGGTCAGAACGGTTACGTGGCAATGGAGTCACAACCGCTTTTACTGTCGCGTTGTATTTACCTACGCTGTAATAAAAATCTTCTAAGCCTTTCTCGATGTTACTCAGCGTTGTACGGTCAAGCGCTTCACCTTCACGAACACCAGATGCATCTAGGTTCTGTTGAAGTTGCTCTTCTTTAATCGCTTTGTTACCCGAGAATGAAATGCTTGCGATGGTTGGTCGTTCTTTTACTTGAACAATCAATACACCTTCATCACGGAGTACTTTAACGTCCTCAAAGTTACCGGAAGCATATAATGCACGAATGATCTCAGATACATCGCCTTCTTCTACTTGATCGCCAATACGCACCGGCATTTTCAGTAGAGCAGCACCAAGTGCAACACGCTGTAAACCTTCGATCTTAATATCTTGAACTACAAAGTTTTGTGCTCCGTTCGCAGCCACACTAGTGGCCAATAGACTTGCGAACAGAATTTGCTTAATCGCCATACTTATTCTAATTATTCCTTGCTACTAACAATGTCTGTAAGAAACCATTTACAGACGAGTAAAATCGTTAAATATTGCCAGAGCCATCAAAGAGAAGATAATTGCACTTCCCAGTCGATACCCTATCTCCTGAACTTTCTCAGGAACGGGCTTACGAGTAATGGCTTCAATAGCGAAAAAGAGCAAATGTCCGCCATCAAGCATAGGCAGCGGAACCAAATTAATGATACCTAAGTTAACACTGATCAAAGCCAAAAAGCCCAAGAAGTAAACCAGACCATAATCGGCGGTTGTACCTGCACCTTTGGCAATCGAAATTGGGCCACTTAGGTTATTTAAGCCAACATCACCAACGATGAGCTTTTTAAGCATTGTCAGCGTCAAACCAATGATCTGACCTGTTTTATCAAATGCTTTTCCTACAGACTCAATTACACCAAATTGTAACTCAAAGCGATAATCTTCTGGCCATTCTGCGACTTCTGGAGCAATACCCGCATAGCCGATTGTTGAACCATCAGAAAGCTCGCGACTTTTTGGAGTAAGAACCAATTGCTGCTTCACACCATTTCGCAACACGCTGACGTTTATCGAGGTTTCCGGATTCGCTCGAATTAACTCAACTACCGATTGCCACTGTTCAATAGGTTGATCATTAATTTCGACAATTTTATCACCCGCTTCGAATCCTGCAGAGTATGCAGCACCGTCTTCAATAATTTGAGCGAGCGTTGTCGATATTTCTGGCGAATACGGTCTAAAACCAAGCGTTGTCATTGCAGATTCAGTTTCTGGGTTAAACGACCAGTCTGAAATGTCCAATGTCATTTGTTGCTCAAAGCCAATATCATCTGGAGAAGAAACCGTTACAGTCATGGATTGATCACCAATATGTGATATCAAACCCATGTTTACTGATTCCCAATCTGCGGTTTTGATTCCTGAAATAGATTTAAGTTCCATTCCACTTTCAATTCCGGCTTGTGCCACGATAGATTGAGGAATGACTTCTCCAATTACCGGTTTAACCGCTGGTACACCGATCAAAAATACTAACCAATACGCAAACACCGCAAAGATAAAGTTAAATGCAGGACCTGCACCCACTATCGCTGTTCGTTTCCATAACGGCTTCTTATCAAAAGCGTATTGCTGCTCTTCGTCAGAAAGGTCGTCAACACGACCATCAAGCATTTTAACGTAGCCGCCTAATGGAATCACTGACAAGCTGTATTCCGTGCCATCACGGCCAACTTTGCTCCAGATTGATTTACCAAAACCAATCGAAAATTTTTCGACTTTTACACCACAACGGCGAGCAACCCAGAAGTGTCCAAACTCATGAACAGCGACCAGAATGCCAAGCGCTACAATAAAAGATGCGAAGTTCCACAGAATTCCACTCATGCTAGCTGCTCTTTAATAAATTGAATGGCTATTTGACGAGACATATTATCGAGCTCAAGAAGGCTTTCCAAGCTATCTAAGCCCTCAGAGTTATATTGTTCACATACTTTGCTCATAACATGCTCGTTAATGATAGCAATATCGGTAAACTTCACTTGATTGTTCAAGAAAGCATCGACTGCAATTTCGTTTGCCGCATTAATTGCTGTTGTCGCATGCTGACCTAAGTAGCACGCTTCGATCGCTAATCTCAAACATGGGTAACGAGTTAAATCAGGCTCTAAGAATGTCAGCTCGCCAATCTTAGTGAAGTCCAACGGCTTAACACCCGCTTCAGTACGATCAGGGTAAGACATAGTCAGAGCGATGGGTGTCGCCATATCGGGTTCGCCCATTTGAGCCAGTACCGAGCCATCTTTGTACTGAACCATAGAATGAATCACAGACTGAGGATGGATAATGACTTTGAGTTGCTCTTGAGAGGCATTAAATAACCACTTAGCCTCAATGTACTCTAAGCCTTTATTCATCATAGTTGCTGAATCAACAGAGATCTTAGGTCCCATTGACCAGTTAGGGTGTGCAATAGCACGCTCAGGCGTAACGGATTCAAGCTCTGCAACATCGGTATAGCGGAAAGGACCACCAGAACCCGTCAAGAGAATATTGTTGATACCGTTCTCTTCCAGATTACAACGACCTAGATTGGTTTGTACGTTTTGCGGTAGGCATTGAAAGATAGCATTGTGCTCACTATCTACAGGAAGTAGCTCAGCGCCATATTTTTCTACTGCGTCGATGAACAGCTGCCCTGACATTACTAAGGCTTCTTTATTAGCCAGTAAGATACGTTTGCCAGCTTTAACTGCCGACATAGTAGGAAGCAGACCTGCCGCCCCAACAATCGCGGCCATTACAGTATCGACTTCTTTTAAAGAAGCGACCTGACACATCCCTTCAGGGCCAGAGAGTACCTCTGTTTTAGGATGGCTGGCAGACAAAATTTCAGCTAATCGAGACGCTGCATCTGGGCACGCCATAGCTACATAGCTAGGGTTCCACTTTTCAACTAACGCCAACATCTTGTCGACATTCGAACCTGCTGCTAGTGCGACAACTGAATAGAGCGTCGGGTTTTTCTCGACCACTTTCAGTGTACTTGCACCAATAGAACCTGTAGCACCAAGGATAGTTAGATTTCGCATCGCATATGACCGTAGAAATGTAATAAAGGGCAGAATCACTGCCCTTTCTATTAGAATGCTAAATAAAGCAGAGCAAAGACAGGGAATGCAGCCGTTAAGCTATCTATTCTATCAAGTATACCACCATGACCAGGAATCAGATTACTGCTGTCCTTGACCCCGGAAACACGCTTAAACATGCTTTCAACAAGATCACCAAGAACAGAGATAACAACCGTCACGAGGGTGATAACAATCATGTGAAGAGGACTGGTAAACTGGATATCAAACAAATCAGCAAAGATCCAAGCCACGATCACCGCAGTAATAATACCGCCAATAAGACCTTCAATCGTCTTATTTGGGCTTACCGCTGGCGCCATCTTACGTTTACCAAAACTCTTACCTGAGAAGTATGCGCCGCTATCTGCAGCCCACACGAGCAAGCAAACAAACATCACTAGCTTTGCACCATGGTAAGGATCTGCATCGATACCGTTAGCACGCAGAATCACCACACTCCAAAAGAATGGCAGCAGAGTAAGTAATCCAAAGCCGTGTCTAAGAATAGAAGAATCTTTCCATGCTGGCATAGACTTAGGATAAGTCACCGCCATACCACTCGCTATCACCCACCAAATCGAGCCAATACTAAGAATGGCGTAGTGAGCACTAGAAAGGTTGTTAAGGCTAAATGCATCAAAAGGGATAAAAGCAAAACTGGCAGCACTAACCACAACCGTTGGAATCAACGCTAAATAGCGCGATTTGCTTTCAACAAACTGAGTCCACTCCCAAAAGCCCAATAGCGTAATGACCGCTAATGAAAGTATAAATGTGGGAAGTGATAACTCGAAAATACCTAGAATAACTAGGGGAGCCAAAATCAACGCCGTAATAATTCGTTGTTTCAAACCAAAAAATCCTTATTAACTGTCCATCAGAGCTTTAATCTGCTCACCAGTGCATCCAAAACGACGCTCACGGTTTACAAACCAAGTCACAGCTTCTACTAAGCTGTCTTCATTAAAGTCTGGCCAGAATTGTTCAGTGAAATACATTTCAGCGTAAGCCAATTGCCAAAGCATAAAGTTACTAATGCGACATTCACCACTGGTGCGAATCAGCAGATCAACCTCAGGAATATCAGACATTGTTAGGTGCTGTGTAATCATAGCTTCATCAATGTCTTCTACATTAATATCACCAGACTTTACCTGCTGAGCAATAGAGGTCATTGCTTGCTGAATATCCCATTTACCGCCGTAGTTAGCAGCAATATTGATAACCATACCGGTATTAGCGCTAGTCAAAGCCTCAGCTTCTTCTATCTTCTTTTGTAGTCGATCATTGAAACGACTTTTATCACCAATAACACGAAGTTGTAGATTATTTTTATGAAGCTTTTTTACTTCACTAGAGAGGACTGAGATAAACAGTTCCATCAAAATACCGACTTCTTCTTCTGGTCGACGCCAGTTCTCGCTGCTAAATGCAAAAAGTGTAACAGCTTTGATGCCAAGTCTGGCAGCAGAAGAGATGGTTTTTCGAACGGCTTGAACACCGTTTTTATGGCCAAAGACGCGAGGCTTGCCCTGAGCTTTTGCCCAGCGGCCATTACCATCCATAATGATAGCAATGTGTTTAGGAAGAGAGTCTGTGAACGCTTGAGAATTATGCATAAAAGAGTGAATCAAATTCTAATAGTCGAACAGAGTAGCATAAAAAAACGCTGAACAGTGAGTACAGCGTTTTTCCGGTAAGTAAAGAATATGGGAAATTAAACTTCCATCAACTCTTTTTCTTTCGTCGCTAGAACTTCATCTACGTTCTTAACAGCAACGTCAGTTAGCTTTTGAATTTCGTCTTGTGCTTTACGATCTTCATCTTCAGAAATTTCTTTGTCTTTCAAAAGTGCTTTAAGATCGCCATTCGCGTCACGACGGATGTTACGGATAGCAACACGGCCACCTTCAGCTTCGCCACGAACGATTTTAACTAGGTCTTTACGACGCTCTTCCGTTAGCGGTGGAAGTGGAACACGGATAACTGTACCAGCAGACATAGGGTTTAGGCCTAGGTCAGACGACATGATTGCTTTTTCAACAAGAGGCGTCAGTGTTTTATCAAATACAGTGATCGCTAGAGTACGTGCGTCTTCAGCAATAACGTTAGCAACTTGGGTCAAAGGCGTTGGTGCACCGTAGTACTCAACAGTCAGACCAGAAAGTAGGCTCGGGTGTGCACGACCTGTACGAATCTTTTGCAGGCTGTTTTTTAGTGCATCAACACTTTTTACCATGCGCTCTTGAGCGTCTTTTTTGATTTCGTTAATCACAATTTCACCTTGATTATGTTCTTTCTTCAAGAAAGCTTTTTATTTGGAGTGATAAGGATAAGCTTACCAAAGCATAAACCTCAGTAAGCCCGAAAAATTAGTCAGCATCGCTGATTAATGTACCTTCAGTTTCACCCATAACCACGCGGCGTAGTGCGCCTGGTTTATTCATGTTAAATACACGGATTGGCATTTTGTGATCACGTGCTAGCGTAAATGCAGCCAAATCCATTACTTTCAATTCTTTCTCAAGAATCGTGTTGTAAGACAAAGTATCATACAGCTCTGCGTCTGGGTTTGCTACTGGGTCAGCAGTAAATACACCATCTACTTTCGTCGCTTTTAGAACTACGTCAGCTTCGATTTCGATACCACGTAGACACGCAGCAGAATCTGTAGTGAAGAATGGGTTACCAGTACCTGCAGAGAAGATCACAACGCGACCTTGACGTAGTTGGCTGATTGCATCTGCCCAGTTGTAATCGTCACACACACCTTTAAGAGGGATAGCAGACATTACACGTGCGTTTACGTAAGCACGGTGTAGAGCGTCACGCATTGCAAGGCCGTTCATTACCGTTGCAAGCATACCCATGTGGTCACCAACAACGCGGTTCATACCTGCTTCAGCAAGGCCTGCACCACGGAAAAGGTTACCGCCACCGATAACAACACCTACTTGAACACCTAGTTCAACCAATTCTTTTACTTCTTGAGCCATACGATCAAGGATCGTCGGGTCAATACCAAAACCTTCTTCGCCTTGTAGTGCTTCACCGCTAAGTTTTAACAGAATACGTTGATACGCCGGTTTAGGGTTCGTAGTCATGGAGTTTACCTTCCAAAGAGTTGATGATTAACAGTCATGGATAAAAACTGATTAGCTCAGTTCGCATTCATAACAGCTAAAAGCCAAAAATAATCCACTATTCATAAAAAGACCGCAGCATTTGCCACGGTCTTTTTTCAATCAATACGCTAAGGATTAACCTTGTTGTACCGCTGCAACTTCGTCTGCGAAGCTCATTTCAGCAGCTTTCTCGATACCTTCACCAACTTCTAAACGAACGAAGGTAGTAACTGATGCGCCTTTCTCTTTAAGAATGTCAGCAACAGTTTTCTTAGGTTCCATGATGAAAGCTTGACCAGTAAGAGATACTTCGCCCGTGAATTTCTTCATACGGCCGATAACCATTTTCTCAGCGATCTCTTGTGGTTTGCCTTCGTTCATAGCGATTTCTACTTGAACAGCTTTTTCTTTTTCTACTACGTCAGCAGGTACGTCAGATGGGTTAACGTACTCAGGCTTAGAAGCAGCAACGTGCATAGCGATGTGCTTAAGCGTTTCAGCTTCGCCTTCACCAGCTACAACAACACCGATTTTCTCGCCGTGACGGTAAGAAGCTAGTGCAACACCTTCAACAAGCTCAACACGACGGATGCTGATGTTCTCACCGATCTTAGTTACTAGAGCGATACGTGCATCTTCAAATTTAGCTTGAAGAGCAGTGATGTCTAGACGTTCAGCTAGAGCCGCTTCAGCAACTTCGTTAGCGAATGCAAGGAAACCTGCATCTTTAGCTACGAAATCAGTTTGGCAGTTCACTTCAAGAAGAGCAGCAACGCCAGCTTCTTCTTTAATGATGATTGTGCCTTCTGCAGCAACGTTACCAGCTTTTTTAGCTGCTTTCGCTGCGCCAGATTTACGCATGTTTTCAATTGCTAGCTCGATGTCGCCTTCAGCAGCAACAAGCGCTTTTTTACATTCCATCATGCCCGCTGCTGTGCGTTCACGAAGTTCTTTAACTAGAGCTGCAGTTACAGTTGCCATTCTCTATTCCTTAGTAAATTCTAAAAAAGATAAAAAACAGGGGCCTAATTAATTGGCCCCTGATATTGACTGTATTCAGTCCGTTAAGCCATCGATTATGACCGCTTAATATGAACTAAATATGGCTCAGAGCCGCTATTATTCAGCTTCTACAAAACCGTCTTTTTCAGCAGCTACAGCAGCAACATCTTTGTTACGACCTTCTTTAACCGCGTCTGCAGCAGCGTTTAGGTAAAGCTGTACTGCACGGATTGCATCATCGTTACCTGGGATAACGAAGTCAACGCCGTCTGGGTTAGAGTTAGTATCAACTACAGCGTAAACTGGGATACCTAGGTTGTTTGCTTCTTTAACTGCGATGTGTTCGTGATCAGCATCGATAACGAATAGAGCGTCTGGAAGGCCGCCCATGTTCTTGATACCACCAAGAGATTTCTCTAGCTTCTCCATTTCACGAGTACGCATTAGAGCTTCTTTCTTAGTAAGCTTGTCGAAAGTACCGTCTTGAGCTTGCGCTTCAAGTTCTTTCAGACGCTTGATAGACTGACGAACAGTTTTGTAGTTCGTTAGCATACCGCCTAACCAGCGGTTGTTAACGTAGAACTGGTTGCTGTTGATAGCAGCTTCTTTAACAGCTTCAGATGCAGCGCGCTTAGTACCAACAAAAAGAACTTTACCTTTCTTCTCGCCAACTTTAGCAATTTCAGCTAGAGCTTCGTTGAACATTGGTACAGTTTTTTCTAGGTTGATGATATGAACTTTGCTACGAGCGCCAAAGATGAATGGCTTCATTTTTGGGTTCCAGTAACGAGTTTGGTGACCGAAGTGAACACCAGCTTTAAGCATATCGCGCATTGATACAGTTGCCATTTTAAAATCCTCTATGGGGTTAGGCCTCCACACTCCCCATGAATCCGACCCCTAACAACTAACCACTTTTTCAGCCGTTATCTGTGTTGTTGAGGCACCCCGGAACATGTGTCGGAATGTGTGTGATTTAAAGATATAAGTTAGTGGACACGAAGCTTGTTTCGCCAATTGGAGAAAACAGTCCTGATGTCCGGCGCGCTTTATACCATATTTTGTCCATCTATGGCTAGAAAAAAATATAAAAATGGCGGTTGCTATACTGATCTTTGACGCTGTATTTCTCTTATAAATAGTATCAATAACGCAAGAGGCAATCGGCTTAAAGTTGAACACTATTCAATCACGCTTAGTAGTATCCACCAGCATTATATGGGTATCAGAATGTTGCGCTAAAATGCTGCACTGCTAGAATACCCCCAATATGCACACTTAGGTGCTACCAAATTAAGAGATATGCAATGGCTGTAAAAATTAAAACTGCTGAAGAAATTCAAAAAATGCGCGTTGCCGGTAAGCTGGCTTCTGAAATTCTAGAGATGATTGAACCTCATATCCAAGTAGGTACAACGACAGAAGAACTGAATAAAATCTGTCATGAGTACGCTCTAGAAAGAGGCGCATACTCAGCACCACTTGATTACCACGGTTTCCCTAAGTCAATCTGTACGTCTATCAATCACATCGTATGTCACGGTATTCCAGCATCACAAGATGAGACTGGTAGTACAGGTCAATTCAAACCTGCTGTATTGAAAGATGGCGATATTCTAAACGTTGATATCACTGTGATTGTTCCTGATGACGAAAATGCTGACCTAAGCACTCGTCCGCAAGGTTACCACGGTGACACATCTAAGATGTTCCTTGTGGGTGAAGTTTCTCCAGCAAACAAACGTCTATGTATGGTTGCTCAAGAAGCACTTTACGAAGGCATGCGCCAAGTAAAACCAGGTGTTCAGCTTGGTCAAATCGGTACGGCTATCGAGAAGTACATCAAAACAAACAATAAGAACAACCCACGCTCTAAGTTCTCTATTGTTAAAGATTACTGTGGCCACGGCATCGGTTCTGAGTTCCACGAAGATCCACAAGTGGTTCACTACAAAAACAGTGACCGCACCGTACTGAAAGCTGGCATGTGTTTCACAATCGAGCCAATGATCAATGCTGGTAAGTTTGGCTGCCGTCTTGATGACGAAGATAGCTGGACAGTGTACACAGCAGACAGCAAGAACTCTGCACAGTGGGAACACACGCTGGTTGTAACGGAAACAGGTTGTGAAGTACTAACACTACGCAGCGACGATACAATTCCACGTATCATGAAGAACGCTTAGTTCAACAAGCTGAATACATCAGACTTTTAAAAATATCCCCGCATTGTCGGGGATATTTTTTATCTGCGTAATTTCGATTTTCCATCACCTTCTGTTAAATTGTTAAATACTCTCATTTGCTTGCACGGATAGCAGACTATGCCTTATCAATGCCCTATTACGTTCAATGACGAACAAATTGAAATCTGCGAATTAAAAAACCAACTCGAAATCTTCACGCAGTATCAGAAAGATGAATTTCTCAATCATCACCCAGTGACAGACTTAGTGCTTCTACGCTCTGAATATATGGATCTGCTCCTCAACCGATTATGGGATCATTTTGGATTCAGCAAACTGCCTCATATTGCGTTGGTCGCTGTGGGTGGTTATGGTCGCGGCGAACTACACCCGTTATCCGACATTGATATCTTAATCGTATCGCAAAAGACGCTGCCTCCAGCGCTTGGTGAAAAAGTCAGTCAGTTCATCACGCTACTTTGGGATTTGAGACTCGAAGTTGGCCATGCGGTGCGTACCATTGCCGAGTGCATTGAGATTGGTAGTGACGATTTAACGGTAGCGACCAACTTGCAAGAGTCGCGCTTACTGTGTGGTAGTGAAGATACCTTCCAAGAGCTGAAACTAAAGATTCATTCCGATTCATTTTGGCCAAGTGAGACGTTTTACAAAGCCAAGATTCAAGAACAAAGAGAGCGTCATGCTCGCTACCACGACACCACCTACAATCTAGAACCGGACATCAAATCAACACCCGGCGGGTTAAGAGACATCCATACTCTGAGTTGGGTAGCACGTAGACACTTTGGTGCTACCTCTCTACTGGAGATGAGCAAATACGGATTCCTCACCGATGCTGAATATCGTGAGCTCGTTGAATGCCAAGATTTCTTATGGCGCGTTCGCTTTGCATTGCATATCGAACTGCGCCGTTACGACAACCGTCTTACCTTCGCGCATCAGGCTCAAGTAGCCGAACACCTTGGTTATACCGGTGAGGGCAATCGTGGCGTAGAAATGATGATGAAGGAGTTCTACCGCACACTTCGTCGTGTAGCAGAGCTCAACAAGATGCTGCTTAAATTGTTCGACCAAGCGATCATTAACGGCGGTCAAACACAAGAAGCCGAGATTCTCGACAACGACTTCCAACGTCGTGGATCACTGATCGAAGCGCGTAAGCCTGCCCTATTCCAAGCGCGACCAGAAACGATTCTCGATATGTTTATCCATATCGCGAATGACTCGACGATCGAAGGGGTAAGCCCACCAACCTTGCGACAACTGCGTACGGCACGTCGCCGGTTAAACCGCTTCCTGCATACCATTCCTGAAGCCCGTGACAAGTTCATGGACTTGGTTCGTCACCCAAATGCACTGCACAAAGCTTTTAGCTTGATGCATAAACTGGGTGTGCTATCGGCCTATTTGCCACAGTGGAGTCAGATTGTTGGTCAAATGCAGTTTGACCTGTTCCACGTTTACACCGTAGATGAGCACAGTATTCGTCTGCTCAAACACATCAACCGTTTTAACCAAATTGAAAACCACGATAAGCACCCAATTTGTTGTGAAGTGTACCCGCGAGTTCAGAAGAAAGAGCTGCTGATCCTCGCCGCTATCTTCCACGACATAGGCAAAGGTCGCGGTGGTGATCACTCGGAAATCGGCGCCGTTGAGGCTTACTCATTCTGTATTGAACATGGGTTATCAAAACCAGAAGCAAAACAAGTTGCATGGCTCGTTCAGAATCACCTATTGATGTCAGTGACTGCTCAACGCCGTGATATCTACGACCCTGATGTCATCACAGAGTTTGCTAAAAAAGTCCGTGACGAAGAATCATTAGAGCTACTGGTGTGCTTAACCGTCGCCGATATCTGTGCGACTAACCCTGAATTATGGAACAGCTGGAAACGTACCCTGCTAGCCGAGCTATTCCACTCTACACAGAGAGCACTACGTCGTGGCTTAGAAAACCCCGTCGATGTCAGAGACCGTATTCGTCACAATCAGCAGATGGCATCAGCTCTGTTACGTAAAGAGGGGTTCACTGCTCGTGAGATTGAAGTGCTTTGGCAACGTTTCAAAGCCGATTACTTCTTACGTCATACACACAAGCAAATCGCTTGGCACTGTGAGCACTTACTTCGTCTAGAAGACCCAAGCCAACCGTTAGTTTTGATCAGCAAGAAAGCGACACGTGGTGGCACTGAGGTGTTTGTTTACTGTAAAGACCAAGCTGCACTTTTTGCGACCGTAGTGGCTGAGTTGGATAGACGTAACTTCAACGTTCATGACGCACAGGTCATGGTCAGCAAAGATGGCCATGTTTTGGATACCTTTATCGTACTCGATCAACATGGTGAAGCGATTGATGAAGCGAGACACAAAGCCGTGGCTAAACATTTAACTCATGTTCTGGCTGATGGTCGTCCAACTAAAATTAGAACGCGCAGAACGCCGCGTAACTTGCAGCACTTCAAGGTGAAAACTCTGGTCGAATTCCTACCGACCAAGAGTAAGAAACGCACCTTAATGGAACTCAGAGCCCTGGACACGCCGGGATTACTGGCTCAAGTTGGTGCAACGTTTGCTGAGTTAGACATCAATTTGCACGGCGCTAAAATTACCACCATCGGCGAACGTGCAGAAGATTTGTTCATTCTGACCAGTGAAGCGGGAGGAAGGTTGTCTGAAGAGCAGGAACAAGCACTGAGAGAAAGATTAACGGAGCATGTTTCGGAACTCGCGCCCTAAAAAGAGAATCTAATTATCAGATAAGTGTGGGTAAAGATAGAGAGCGATCTTGCCCACAACTTACAATCAATTCCCATATATCAACTATCTAGCTCGTCGTTAGGCTGCTACATTGATCAAGTCAATTACATAAAAGTATTACATTCATAAACTAGAGGTCGCTTATGTATCCAAACCTCACTGGCTTAGGTATCCACGAACCTAAACAGATTGAACGTTACTCCCTTCGCCAAGAAGCTCACAAAGATATTCTTAAGATTTACTTCCGTAAACAGAAAGGCGAACTGTTCGCGAAAAGCGTTAAGTTTAAGTATCCACGACAAGTGAAAAGTGTGCTTGTTAGCGGTGGCAACAATCAATACAAAGAAGTGACCGAGATAAACCGTAATCTCACACTTGTAATTGATGAGCTCAATAAGATCACCAAGCCGATTCCAACCGCAGAAGTTGATGTGAAACAGAAAATTCTTACTGACTTACGCCACCTAGAAAAAGTGGTATCGAGTAAGATCGCAGAGATCGAAGCGGATCTAGAAAAGCTAAAATGATCCCGAGAATAGACAACTAACAACCACATTAGTTGTTCCACTCAGATCACACAGACATTAAAAAGGGCTGATATCACTATCAGCCCTTTGTTTTTCTACTGTCTACGTTGACTAGACACGTGTGTTTACTTAGACAAACGCGCTTCCGTATTCACTAAGTGGGTATCCCACTCAAAGGTTTCAAACAACCTTAACCACGTTTCATCTAGATTGGCCTTCATCACCAACTCTTCTTTAGTAAAAGGGTGGATGAAACGCAACTCAGAAGCATGCAGCAACAGACGGTGCGAATCTAAATCATCACGAAACAGTCGGTTATGCTTACCATCACCATGTGAAGTATCGCCTACAATCGGGTGTCTTAGGTGAGCCATATGACGACGCAGCTGATGTTTACGTCCTGTCTTTGGCATCATCTCAACTAAGCAATAACGACTGGTAGGAAAACGGCCTGTTGAATACGGCACTTCGACTTTCGCTAACGGTTCGTAAACGGTGACGGCTTCTTGTGGTTCTTTATCTTCTTTCGCGAACTTGTCTGCGATCTTATCCAACTCGACCTTGAGTGCATAGTCGAGCGTATCACCCTCTTCTATCCAACCACGGACAATCGCATGATAAGTCTTTTGCATCTCATGGTTGGCGAACATCGGCATCACCTGTGAAGCAACCTCACTCGACAATGCAAACACCAACACACCCGATGTTGGTCGGTCTAAACGATGCAGAGGAAATACGTGCTGACCAATTTGGTCACGCAGTGTCTGCATAACAAACTGAGTCTCGTGTTTATCCAACCATGAGCGATGCACTAGCATACCCGCAGGCTTATTCACCGCGACAAAATACTCATCTTGATAAATGATCTCTAACATTACGCGCATACCTCATCAATGCTCAGAATCGTCACTAGCAGTTCAGCTTTGTCTGCCTCATATTTCCACACTTCACCAAAATAAGGATGAATCGCAAAGCCTTTCGGTAGGCTCATTTTAGCATCCATCATTGCGTTGATCTTTACGATAAAGATCCACTGCAACCACTCTTCTGGCTGTAGCGAGTCAATCGCGAAAGGTTCAGCACTGGCCAGAGCTTCGTCCGAAGGTGGAACATCACTCCACAGAGAACATTGGCGCATTTGTTGTTCTAATTGTTGAAGTAAAAGAGGTAACTTTGTGGCAGCTGTCATTTTTCACCAAGTTATTTATCTAGTGACCTTGAAATTGGGGCATAGAGTACCATCTATTTAGGAAAGAAAGTTAGGAGCTTTATTACTATGGAAACCATTCACACGCTCACTCAGTTGCTAAAGAATAGCGGTTGCCAATACGACATCTACGACCTAGGTCGTCGTATCCAGAAAATCGACAACACCCTATTCTCTGATGTTGAGCAGGGCAAACAGCCATACCCGTTTCCACTTCAGAAACAAGCTCACTTAGCGATTAGCTACTGGAACGAACACAAACAGCCATGGATTTGGTTTCTAAAATTCAAACTGGACGAAAGAGGCTTATTACATCAAGGCGATGTGGGTAATTTTCTTAAGTTTGTTATCGAAGCAATGGGTACACGTTTGAACGGCGATATCAGCGAAGAGCAACAACAAAAGCTGTCAAACAACCCTTATACCTTCAAACCTTCTGAAGACAAAATGGCCGTATTCCATAGCCAAGTAAGAGCTGGTTTAGACCTTGCGACGAGCCAATATTACGAACACGCTCAACATTACTTCACTGGTGAGCTTGGTTGGGATAACTGGAAGACTGTTGGTCTACAAGGCATCACAGATATGTGCGCACGTTTAGACAGCCAACAAAACGGTGTTGCGATTCGTAAAGCCATCAATAAGCTGCCATCAGAACCGCTATACGCGACGTTAGGTGCGCTTGAGCATACACAAATCAATGACAAACTCGCGCAACGCTTACAAGAGCTTGCAGAGAGTGAGATCGCAAGTAAAGAGCCTGATTTGTTCTTACTTTCAGCCTTGGTTCGTGCCCTTTCAGGTGCAGAACAAGGGGTCGCGAATAACATCATTAATCAAGTTCTAGCTAGCCCTCGCTTAAGCCACCAAGAAGTGTTGATTGGTTTAGCCGGTCGCAGCTGGCATGCACTACAAGATCCTGCGATTGCTGAGCAATTCTTGCTGCGTCTCGCACAAACGGGCAATCAAAACCTGTTCAATCAGTTATTTGCAGATTTAGTGATGATTCCGACACTAAGAATGGTATTTTTACCCTTGTTGAATTCGAACCCATCACCTGAGCTCGCAAACGCATTGATTGAGTTACAACAAGCGGCTAAGTCGCAATAACGGACTGACGACTAATTCAAGAGCGGGCTTGCTCTATAGCTCGTTGAAATACGCTGTAATGACAATTGGAATAGAGATGAAAAGGAAGTATGGATTAAATGATAGATAACTTATTGGCTATTTTGTTTCTGTGCTTCTTTTGCTTTTTATTTTGGCAGCAGCGCAGGCAATCCGAGCTTGCGAAAGCTGCCATTGCGAGAAAGTGTAAAGAGCTAGACCTACAATTATTAAGCGTCGCCTTCAGTGGTCATAAACTTAAGATGCGCCATGAGCTAACCACGATTTGGCGCTGGCATACTGTGTACCAATTTGAGTTTTCCGCATTAGGTGATGACCTGTACCAAGGAAAACTGACGATGGTCGGCTTCCGCTCTATGCGGTTTGAGCTACAGCCTCATAGAATGTAACGTCGCAATACGCGGTATAACTATATTCATGAAAAGGGCCAAACTGATCTTGTTTGGTCTCTTTAAATGCAAAGCCTAACTTTTCGAGTAACTTAATCGATGGGTTATGACCGACATTAACAGTCGCGACCACATTCGTTAAGTGCTCTTCAAAGCACACCAAACTAAAGAAAGGTTTTAGCACTTCGCTTGCAAGGCCTTGATTCCAAAACTCCTTGTCTAGAATAAATCCCAGTTCATGCTTCCCTTCCTCAGACGAAACAAACAAATGTCCAAGGTATTCACGAGTCTGGTTATGAATAATGGCACGACAAAAACCGACGTTGTCGTTCAATATTTCTTGAAATAGGTGTTTTGCAGAGGCAATAGAATGCGGCCCGTTCATTTCAGCACGATTAATGGGGCAGCAATTCAACTTGATAAAGTCGTGTTGTAGCTGTTCAGTATAAGGTACTAACAGCGTTCTTGAGGTTGCTATCGTCATAAAACACTCCTTGTGTTGACCATTAGCAGAAAAGCAGATGTTGCGCTCTTAGATAAAAGCTCCTGAATTAAAAAGAGCCCTAGATAGAGAAAAGCCTCAGATAAAGAAAAGCCCCGACACCGAAGTGTCAGGGCTAGGGTCTTACTCGCAGCAGTCCGGCTACTAATAAATGCTCCATGCATCATCCATAATAGTGGCTGTAATCCTTCAGCTCTTTCCTTTACTTCGCCGTCCTAGCGGTGTCCAATCATCCTGAAAGCTAACAATCCTAGTTAGCGCACATCACTTGTTCCGTGAGCGGTGTCCTTTACATCGTCCTGATGCTAATCCAACCCTTTAAATCCTAAAGGTGTCCATTGTCATTCCGTTGCAGCTAACTTCCTGTTAACTGACTGTATCCCTACAATGTCCTTACGCTCCATGCTTGACTACTCAATCCTAAGTAACCAAATCTTCATCCTGAAGATAACCAAATCCTTGGTGCTTTCCTGTTCCGTGTCAGAATCCTTCCGACAAGGTTTAATTTACGCGATTTAGGATTTCGGACAATAGATTTGCATCACATTTTGAATTCAAGAAAGTTGTTAATTATATAAAACAATTAAAATTCAAACACTTGGCTATATGCATATCAATTTCTCTAGAGAACTATTTGTGTTATCTCACAGCCTTTGTAAGAGATCTCTCACACGCGATGGGCGGTTTTATGATTCGCTATCATTCACTGGAGCGAGTAAAATGACAAAATACTAAAAATGGAGGTCAACATGCTAACAAAAGATGTGTCTGAAGAGTTGAAATCAGTGCTTGAAGGACTGCAAGCGCAAGGGAAAGAGCCGACAGTTGCTTTAGTTAAAGCTCGTATGAGCACATCCGTTCCGATGCCAGCTTTAATCATGACTATCAAAAGCTGGAAAAGTGCGAATCGTGTACCTAAAGTGGAAGTCGCGACACAAGAAGAGCCGGCACTTGATCGTGTTAGCCAACTGGAAAAGCAAATCCTTGAACTTACCGCTCGCGTTGCCACGCTTGAGGCTAAGTTAACTGAACAATAAGTTGACCGATAAATAAGCTAACAGAGAAATAGAACACTATGAAGATATGGGTTGATGCGGACGCTTGTCCCAAGGTTATCCGAGAAACAATCGTACGCGCAGCTGAACGCACAGGGGTCGAATGTACCTTTGTCGCGAACCATTTGGTTCCCGTTCCCAAGCGTAATAACATTCACTCAATTCAAGTACCAAGCGGATTTGATATTGCAGATGATGAAATCGTAAAACGCACTGAACCCGGCGATCTAGTGATTACCTCTGACATCCCTCTGGCTGATGAAGTGATCACCAAAGGTGCGCTTGCTTTAAGCTCTCGCGGCGAGCTCTACACCAAAGAGACCATTAAAGCACGTCTCAACATTCGTGACTTTATGGATACCATGCGTTCAAGCGGTATTCAAACTGGCGGACCAAGCACCCTTTCTCAAACCGACCGTCGTGAGTTCGCAAACCACCTCGATCGCCTGCTCGCTAAACGTTAACCGCAGTCATTTCTAATGACGACAACTTTAGAAATCGTCACTTAGTCGATACAACCCCGATGAAATTTTAATCGACATACTCCGTTCTTGATATTTATTACAATAACGGAGTATTGCTTATGATTCGTCGAATCGCCCTCTCGCTATCCATTGTTTTTGGCAGCACCCAACTTTCTTTTGCTGATGAAGGCTTTGCCGATGAACACTTTGCTGGTCAAGAGTACGGAATCATCGGAGGCAGCATCACCTATGGTGAAAGTGTTTTCTCGACTAAAAGTGCCCCTCAATTTGGCGCGACACCTAACCTATTCTATTCAGGTCCAAAAGGCTTTATCGATGGTAGCTTAGCCAATTGGCAACTGCTGCCTTACGTCGGGTTATCTGGAAATTGGCGCTTTGCTGAAGTGTCAGACACTTTCGTGAACCTACCTAACGGCATTCAAGATAGAGATGGTAATGGAGAGCTGGGGATAACCTTAGGAACGGTAGGCGCACGCCTCACCTACTTACACGACGTGACTTCAGAACATGATGGCTACGAAGTTCAGCTTCACCTAGGCAGAACGTTAGAAACCTGGACGCAGCCATTCACCATTACACCCTACCTAGAAGTCGATTATCGTGATAAGAAACTGTCCAATCACCTGTATGGTATTTCTAACACCGAATCTTCTGCCTCAGGGTTAAATCAGTTTGATGCGGGTTCGACGTTTGTTTATCAAGCGGGGTTAATCGGGCTCTATGAGTTCACGCCAACTTGGATTGGTATCGCTCGAGCAGACTTGATTCATCACGACAGCGACAGCGCGTTGATACAACGAGACTTGGGCTGGTCATTCGAACTAGGCGTTACCTATCGGTTTGCAGGATTGTAAGTTTACTGACTCAAACAAAAAGAGCCTGCATCAATGCAGGCTCTTGGGTATATCGTCTTATATTCAGTTAATAAGCGAATCGAAATGTTCGCCTATCAAAGTTCACTAAGGCGTGTAGTACGTTGCAGCGCCTGGACCTACTGGTAGACCGAATACGAATACCCATAGGTAGAACAAGATGCTCCAACCGAACATGAATACCATTGAGTAAGGCAACATGGTTGCGATCAGTGTACCAATACCAAGGTTCTTCATGTAGCGAGTCGCTACGGCAAGGATAAGACCGAAGTAGCTCATCATTGGTGTAATGATGTTGGTTGTTGAATCACCGATACGGTAAGCCGCTTGAATCGTTTCAGGTGCGTAGCCTACTAGCATTAGCATTGGAACGAAGATTGGTGCCGTTACTGCCCACTGTGCAGAAGCTGAACCGATCATCAGGTTAATGAAGCCACACATTAGGATGAATGCGAAGAACAACATTGGACCCGTTAGGCCGATATCCTGAAGGAATGTTGCGCCACCTACAGCGACCACTTGACCAAAGTTCGTCCACTTAAAGAAAGCAACAAACTGTGCAGCAAAGAATACAAGAACGATGTACATGCCCATTGAAGACATAGACGTTGCCATTGCATTAATCACATCACGGTCATTCTTCATTGAACCGGTAATTTTGCCGTAAACAAAACCAGGAATAGCAAAGAATACAAAGATAAACGCTACGATACTTTTCAGGAATGGAGAGCCTGAAATCGTGCCCGCCTCTGAACGTAGAACACCGTCAGCAGGAACAACAGTCCAAGCTAAAAGCGCACTCACGATTAATACAGCGACACCCGCAAGTCTAAGGCCTTTCTTCTCAATAGCAGTAAGCTTACCCATTGAGTCATTTGAAAGATCTTCAGACGCGTCTTCGTCATTGTATTTACCCAGTTTAGGTTCAACAATCTTCTCTGTTACCAATGCACCGGCAATCGAGATAAAGAAGGTCGAAATAAACATGAAGTACCAGTTTGATTCAGGGCCAACAGAGTAAGATGGATCAAGCATTTGTGCTGCTGTTTCTGTAATACCAGAAAGCAGTGGGTCAACCGTACCAATAAGTAGGTTTGCAGAATAACCACCAGATACACCAGCAAATGCTGCCGCTAGACCTGCTAATGGGTGACGACCCAATGAGTGGAAAAGCATTGCTGCAAGAGGGATAAGTACTACGTAACCCAGCTCTGAAGCCGTGTTAGAGATAATACCGGCAAATACTACAGTTACAGTAACCATGCGCTGAGATGCGCCCATTACCATGCCGCGCATTGCCGCAGATAATAGACCTGAGTGTTCAGCAATCGCAACACCTAGCATTGCAACAAGCACAGTACCAAGTGGCGCAAAGCCAACAAAGTTCGAAACTAGATTCGTTACGATGAGTTGTAAGCCTTCAGCATTAAGTAAGCTTACAACGTGGATCATGCCATCAGCAGCACGACCGCTAGCACCTTCTGGGCGAGGATCCATTACAGATACTTCGAAGTAACCAGCAATTCCTGAAGAGACTAGGATTGCGACACAGAAGATTGCGAAAAGAGTGATTGGGTGGGGTAAAAGGTTCCCCAAATATTCAACGCCATCGAGAAAGCGGGTAAAAATAGGTTTCTTTGGCGAGTTGTTTTTTATTGAAGCTGATGAACTCATCAGTTCCCTCCTTGTAGTGATTCCTGTGCAATTGTGACAAAAATGTTCAAATTGCCAGCGCAGAGTACGCGACAAAATTATCAATTAGAAATTCAAAATGTTACAAAATGTGTAACAAACGACGACTTTTAACTCTATTTGAACAATTAATTAGCAAATAAATCTATATTAAATACAAAAACTAGATTTATAATTCACAACTACGCATTCACTAGAAATATAACTCACAATATAACCCATTGATTCACTTGAAAATAAAACACATCGTACGCTAAATGCACACTCGATATCCGGTCAAGTTCCTCTCGAAGGAAAAGAAAAACAGACAAATGAATGAAGTTTGACTTTCCCCTCGTTTTTACACACGCGTCACATCATATTGACGGTTATTTTTGAACCGCTTTAAATCTTGGATTGGATTTACAGATGACATAGTGACGCCCTCTACGCTTAACGATCTGGCAATCGGGGTGACGGCTTTTCGCACTTTTAAGTGATTTAATAACTTTCATTACTTAGCTCCCTTACCTAATTGACCAAAGCGACGAGTAAAGTTAGCAACACGTCCCTCTTTATGTAGCACTCTCTGTTTACCTGTATAGAAAGGATGCGATTTTGCAGACACTTCAATCGTGAAATAAGGGTAAGTATTACCATCTTCCCATTCGATAGTACGCTCTGTTTTCAAGGTTGAGCCAATCAAGAAGTACTCATCAACACTGGTGTCGTGGAACACCACTGTACGGTAGTCCGGGTGGATATTCGGTTTCATTGTATTTCCCTAAATAATTAAATTGATACGTTATAACATTGCAAATGATAATTATTATCAAAAGAAAAACAAGCGATTTTATGATATTTTTCCGCCATAGATCGTAATTAGAGAACGTCCACTCATGTACTCCATTGAACCTATTGGCTTTATAGAGTCTCCTTATAAAGAGAAGTTCGCGGTACCAAGGCAGCCTAGATTGGTGCCGACATCTACCTCCAGAGTCAGGCTGGTTGACGCGGCAAACTGTCTTGAGTCTGTTCGTGATATTGAGCAATTTAGCCATGTGTGGTTGTTGTTTTTGTTCGATAAGAACCTTGAAGCAGGCTGGAAACCAACCGTGAGGCCACCTCGACTGGGCGGTAATGAACGCATTGGTGTCTTCGCATCGCGTGCCACCTTTAGGCCGAATGGAATTGGCATGTCTGCGGTTGAACTAAAAGGTGTATCTCAAGAAAAGAGACAAACTTGGTTGGACTTGGGCAGTGTTGATCTCGTTGACGGCACACCTATCATCGACATCAAACCTTATATCCCCTACTCGGATTCGATTCCCGATGCACTCGGAGGGTTTGCCGCCGATGAACCTGAAGTGTTAGATGTGAACTTCTCGCAGCAAGCTCAAAGTAAGCTGTCTGGTCACCCACAGGCGCGCCATATCATTCAGGTGATCAAAGAAGTGCTAGGCCAAGATCCACGCCCCGCCTATAAGAAAGGCAAGCCAGACAGTAAAGAATATGCGGTAAATTTGTTCGATCTTAACGTGAAATTCGTTGTTGAAACGCTTTTCATCAATGTTACCGACATTGAACGCTTTTGAGATCCCAAATAGGCTGATATTATATGCGGCTATATCAGACTTGCTGTCGTCACTAACTGCAGCAAATTTTCTTTTATCAATGATGAAACGGATACCATAGAATGCGTACCAGTAACTACCTTCTTTCTACTCTGAAAGAGACTCCAAACGACGCAGAAGTTATCAGCCACCAGCTGATGCTACGTGCAGGTATGATCCGTAAGCTAGCTTCAGGTTTATATACTTGGCTACCTACTGGTCTACGTGTACTGCGTAAAGTCGAAAATATCGTTCGCCAAGAGATCGATAATGCAGGTGCCGTTGAAATCTTGATGCCCGTAGTTCAACCGTTTGAGCTTTGGGAAGAGACTGGCCGTTCTGAAAAGATGGGCCCTGAGCTACTTCGTTTCACAGACCGTCACTCTCGTCCGTTCGTTCTTAGCCCAACAGCTGAAGAAGTAGTGACGAGCTTAGTACGTAACGAGATCAGCTCTTACAAACAGCTACCTCTAAACCTGTACCAAATCCAGACTAAATTCCGTGATGAACGCCGCCCTCGTTTTGGCGTAATGCGTGCACGTGAATTCTCTATGATGGATGCGTACAGCTTTGATATCGACAAAGAAGGCTTAGAAAAGTCTTACCAAGCGATGCACGATGCTTACTGTAAAGCATTCGACCGCATGGGCCTTGAGTACCGTCCAGTATTGGCAGACTCTGGCGCTATCGGCGGCAGCGGCTCTCAAGAGTTCCACGTTCTTGCTGAAAGCGGCGAAGACCTAATCGCATTCTCTTCTGAATCTGATTACGCAGCGAACATCGAGAAAGCAGAAGCACTAGCTCCTACTGAAGAAGTTGCAGCGCCAACTCAAGAGATGGAACTGGTTGATACGCCAAACGCAAAAACAATTGCTGAGCTTGTAGAGCAACACGGTCTAGCAATCGAGAAGACCGTTAAGACTCTATTCGTTAAAGCGTCTGATGAAGTAGAAGCAGATATCATTGCTCTAATCATCCGTGGTGATCACGAGCTTAACGAAGTGAAAGCAGAAAACCTTCCACAGATCGCTTCTCCACTAGAGATGGCTTCTGAAGAAGAGATTCGTGCACTTGTTGGTGCCGGTCCTGGTTCACTAGGTCCTGTTGGCCTAGAGCTTCCATTCATCGTTGACCGCTCTGTTGCTGTAATGAGTGACTTCGGCGCTGGCGCAAACGTAGACGGTAAGCACTACTTCGGTATTAACTGGGGTCGTGACGTTGAGCTTGCTCAAGTTGAAGACCTACGTAACGTTGTTGAAGGCGACCTTAGCCCATGTGGTCAAGGTACTATCCAGCTTAAGCGTGGTATCGAAGTTGGTCACATCTTCCAGCTAGGTAATACTTACTCTAAAGCAATGAACTGTAACGTGCTTGGTCCTGATGGTAAGAGCGTAATCCTAGAAATGGGTTGTTACGGTATCGGTGTTTCACGTGTTGTTGCATCTGCTATCGAGCAAAACCACGATAAATTCGGTATCACTTGGCCAGACGCACTAGCGCCGTTCCAAGTTGCTATCGTACCAATGAACATGCACAAATCTGAGCGCGTTAAAGAAGCCGCTGAGAAACTATACGCTGAATTAACAGCTATGGGTATCGAAGTACTATTCGATGACCGTAAAGAGCGTCCAGGTGTTATGTTTAAAGATATCGAGCTAGTGGGTATTCCTCACACTATCGTTATCGGTGATCGCAGCATGGACGAAGGTAACTTCGAATACAAAAACCGTCGTACCGGTGATAAAGAAGTTATCGCAATGGACACGGTTATCGAGCACCTTAAAGCTCAACTAGCAAAGTAATCCTATTGCTTGCTAGCTGATAGATAGATAGTTAGTTAGTTAGTTAGATAGATATTGAAAGGCTGCCATTAGGTGGCCTTTTTTGTGCCTGTCGTTTCTCTTCAAACTCCCTTCTATTTATCAGTAGAGTAAATAACGTAAGTTAATCCCCTGTTCATCTTTAAATCCGTATATTGGTTTCAACTACTCTTTGACACATTTACATTGGAGGTATCGATGGATATCAAAAGCTTACTTAACCAAGCACTTAAATCAGATCTCGTTAAACAAGGTACT
This sequence comes from Vibrio sp. FE10, assembly GCF_030297155.1. Lineage (NCBI taxonomy): Bacteria > Pseudomonadati > Pseudomonadota > Gammaproteobacteria > Vibrionales > Vibrionaceae > Vibrio > Vibrio apostichopi. The sequence continues at coordinate 2,965,222 of NZ_AP028067.1, forward strand.
CAGAAGCTTTCCCAAGGATCTTCGAGTTTAAGCAGCCTTTCTAAAAGCAGTAACAGCGATGGCAAGAGTAGCAGTAAGAGCACACTAGGTGCCTTCGGTGCAGGTGCTGTTGGTGGTGGACTGTTAGGTGCGTTAATGGGTTCTAAGAAGACCAAGAAAATGGGTAAGAAAGCGGCTGGCATTGGCGGCGCAGCAGCACTGGGTGCTTTGGCTTATAAGGTCTACAACGACTATCAGTCTAAACAAGGTCAAACACCGAATATCGAACAGGCTCAATTTGATGAAAATGATGCAAACCACAGCGTTCTGATTCTACGATCGATGATAGCCGCGTCTAAAGCCGACGGGCATGTTGATGAAGAAGAGATGGCTAAGATAGAACAAGCCGTCGAGAACATGGGCGCAGATTATCAGCTGACCAAATTGGTGTCTGAAGAATTGCACAAGCCACTCGATCCAAGCGAGACCGCTCAGCTAGCAACCTCACCTCAACAAGCAAGTGAGATCTACTTAGCCTCTTTAATTGTGGCTGACGAGCAGAACTTTATGGAAAAGGCGTACCTCAAAGAGTTAGCTAAGCAACTCAACCTTGCTGATGAAGTTACTTATCAGCTTGAACAGCAAATATCCGGCTAATCAGTAGATACTAAGCTGCTCAATAAGTACCCGCGAATCGTAAAGATCGACCTAAATGACAAGCTAACCAAGTGATATATCGAGCATCAACAAAATGAGATATTGAGCAAGGACAAACTAACTCTGAACTTAATCAGATCCACTTTGTTTTTGCTTATCTCTATGTGTATATTGAGATCAGTTATCATTTGGTTAGGTATAAAAATGAAAGTATACGATTGTTGTGATTTGGTGCGTGAACTGTATTCTCAAATTGGCAGTGGCGACCAAGGCTATATTCCTAAAGCGATCACCTGCGCTGTAAAAACATTGAATGACCTTGCTGCGGATGAGTCTCTTCCTAAAGAAGCAAGAGATAGCGCTGCATTTGCCGCAGCTAACCTACTGATCTCAGATTTCGAGGACTAATATGAACCTCGCTAACTTTGAAAAGATGGATCCTGTAATGTTGATGAGCATCGTCAACATGAAGCTGCGTGACGACTTCGGTGGTGATTTGGATCGAGTAGTCAACTTCTACGAAATCGACAAAGCCGCATTAATCGCGAAACTCGCGTCGGCTGGTTTTGAGTTCCTTGCCGAAGCCAAACAGTTTCGATAATTAGTTAAAACAAACTTCCTATTAAAAGACCAACCTCTGTGTTGGTCTTTTTTTGTTGGTGATACGTAATAAGTAATCAGGCAGTAAACCCGTTATAAATTATCTGTCTGCACCTATACTTTTATATCTTAGAGTCAACGAACGCTCCTTGAACCGAAGCGTATTGTTGTATAGGCTACCTCAAATAGCATATAAAACTCATCATTCAACTTGATGATAGTGAAGGATTAACAATGAAAAGACTCGGACTTTTAGCCGTTATCGCAGCCACACTCACCGCCGGTTGCGCTTCAAATACTCAGCAAGACAACTTTCGTGAAGCCTCTTTTGAGCTGTGTAATACCGAAGTCGATATCTACTCTGTCAGCCATGATGAAAGAGTACGCATCGTCTGCTCTGATGGCTCTAAATTCGCTTTAAGCAGCGAAGATACGCTAGAAGTAATGCGTGATATCAACATCGATTACTGTGATGGCGAAGGCCTAGGCAAGTTCAATGAAAGCCGCAAGTACTACTCGTTCAAGTGTAAGTCAGGCACCTTGCTCAGCATCAAAAAGTAGAATAGACACAAGCAAACGACAAAGGGTTAATGTGAAAGCATTAGCCCTTTTTAGTACCCGCTCTTTATTACTTAGATAGATAACCTTCAAACGTAAAAAAGGCTCCTATACAGGAGCCTTTCAAATCATATTTTCAATCAAATAGCTTTAGTTCAAGGAAAAGGTGCAGAGTTTACAAACACCTTTATCTAGAAACAAAAAGGCCCCTATACAGGAGCCTTTCAAATCGCATTTTTCAATCAAATAGCTTTAGTTCAAGGAAAAGGCGCGGAGTTTACGAATATAAATGAGCACCTTTGACACAGAAATTAAGCTATTTGAGCCAGAAAAATTAAGCGTAAACAGGTAGACGCTTACAAATTTCTAGAACTTTTGCTTTCGTTGCTTCGATAACAGACTCATCGCCCATGTTATCAAGGATGTCACACATCCAGCCAGCAAGAGCTTTCGCGTCTGCTTCTGAGAAACCACGGCGAGTAATAGAAGGAGAACCGATACGGATACCAGACGTAACGAACGGGCTACGTGGATCGTTTGGTACTGAGTTCTTGTTAACTGTGATGTTAGCTGAACCTAGTGCTGCATCTGCTTCTTTACCTGTGATGTCTTTGTCGATTAGATCAACGAGGAACAGGTGGTTCTCTGTAGAACCTGAAACGATGTTGTAACCACGCGCTAGGAATTCAGCAACCATTGCTTTTGCGTTAGCAACTACGCGAGCTTGGTATTCTTTGAACTCTGGCTCTAGAGCTTCTTTGAACGCTACTGCTTTACCAGCGATAACGTGCATTAGAGGGCCACCTTGGCCGCCTGGGAATACTGCTGAGTTAAGCTTCTTGTAAAGATCTTCACCTTCGTTAGAAAGGATAAGACCACCACGAGGACCAGCAAGCGTTTTGTGCGTTGTAGTCGTTACAACGTGAGCATGTGGAACTGGGTTAGGGTAAACACCTGCAGCGATAAGGCCAGCAACGTGCGCCATATCTACGAAGAAGTAAGCGCCTACTTTGTCAGCGATTTCACGCATGCGCTTCCAATCACAAACTTGAGAGTAAGCTGAGAAACCACCGATGATCATCTTAGGTTTGTGCTCAATAGCTAACGCTTCCATCTCTTCGTAATCGATTTGGCCAGCTTCATCGATACCGTAAGGAATGATGTTGTAAAGCTTACCAGAGAAGTTTACTGGAGAACCGTGAGTTAGGTGACCACCGTGCGCTAGGCTCATACCAAGAACCGTATCGCCAGCGTTTAGTAGCGCCATATACACAGCGTTGTTCGCTTGAGAACCTGAGTGAGGCTGTACGTTCGCGTATTGCGCACCAAATAGTTCACATGCACGTTCGATTGCTAGAGTTTCAACTTTATCTACGAACTCACAACCACCGTAGTAACGCTTACCAGGGTAACCTTCAGCGTATTTGTTTGTAAGTTGAGAACCTTGAGCTTCCATTACACGTGGGCTTGTGTAGTTTTCTGAAGCGATAAGTTCGATGTGCTCTTCCTGACGAAGAGTTTCTTCTTGGATAGCTGCGAATAGATCCGCATCGTAATCAGCAATGTTCATGTCACGCTTAAGCATCTGTATCTCCTGACTCAGATTGTACTGAAAGTTTCAAAAAAACCACACAACGACCGAAAGCAAACGTTTCCGTCACCGTTTTGATGTGACGCATTCTACATAATTTGATCTAGGTCATAAAGAGCTAATTGCAATTTTATCATGCAGTTTTTTCATAATCACATATAAGATTCATCATGGTTATTAAGCATATCCAACCAAAGATGACGCTTACTGTCAATTTTACGATTTACACCCTGTAAAACGCAGATTACATAGGTTTACCTTAATTTTGCCCCTCTAGCTACCGAAAGCTAAGGTTTTTCTCTACTATGCTCGCCTTTATTGGATAGGTAATTATAAAAACGATGGAAAAACACACACGTAAAGAAGATTGGGTAGCAATCCTCACTGGTACGTTTTTAGTGGCGTTAGGCGTCTTCTTTTTACAGTCAGCAAACCTGCTTACTGGTGGCACGACTGGCTTGGCTCTGCTTTTGAGTCAATTTACGCCAGTAACCTTTGGTATTCTGTACTTTATTGCTAACTGTCCATTCTATCTATTGGCATGGAAACGATTTGGCCGTCACTTTGCAATAAGCAGTGCCATCTCCGGCGCTTTAGTGTCTGTGTTTGCCGATCATTTATACTTGGTGATTTCGTTAGAAGTTCATAATGAGATTTATTGTGCAGTCGCTGGCGGCTTATTAATGGGCTTAGGCATGCTGATCCTATTCCGTCATCGCTCAAGCTTGGGTGGCTTCAACGTATTGTGTTTGTTCATTCAAGATCGCTATGGTATCTCGGTAGGTAAAACCCAAATGGCCATTGATGCCTGTATTTTGTTTGCATCCTTCTTCTTTGTATCGCCTTGGGTAATTGCCGTTTCTGTATTGGGTACCGCTGTGCTGAACATTGTATTAGCAATGAATCACAAGCCTACTCGTTATTCGGTCAACTACGCGTCTTAGAGTTCACTACCTGTTCTATCGTCACTGGCTACTCGACACTCTAGTTTCTAGCAGACTCAAGGCACGATAATCCAGATATAACTAAAACAAAAAGGCTTTGGGGAGCACTCCAAAGCCTTTTGTAAAAGCCTAAATCTTTAGGGGGACGTAAGAATTAGGTTTGTTGAAATAGAAACAAGATTAATCTTCAATAAAAAGAATCCGCGTCTCATAAGGTCGTAATACTTGGTGATGAGACTTAACTGAACTCTCGCTCACATGATAATTGGACAACAGGCTCTTAGCCTTCATCATCTCAAAACGCTCAGGTAAAACGCATTCCGTTTCTTCACCATAGTAGTTGTTAATACAAACCAAAGTCTGGTTATCACTTTCGCGAGAATACGCAAATACCGAAGAGTGCTCAGGCAATAGATCTTGATAGTTGCCATGAGTAATCACGGGTACTTCTTTACGTAACTCAATCAAGCTCTTGTAGAAATAGAAAACAGAGTCTTTATCTTCCAATGCTTGCTCGGCGTTGATCTCAGTGTAGTTATTCGCAACATCAAGCCATGGCTGTGATTGTGAAAAGCCTGCGTAAGTTTCATCGTTCCATTGCATTGGCGTACGAGAGTTATCACGAGATTTTTGCGCTAAAATCGCCATCATATCCTGATGAGCCACACCATCACGGTTAACCATGATGTCGTACATGTTGGTGCTCTCTACATCACGATATTGGCTGATGTCGGTATAACCAGGGTTAGTCATACCAATCTCTTCGCCTTGATAGATATAAGGCGTGCCTTGCATCATGTGCACAGAAGCAGCCAGCATTTTAGCCGACTCAACACGATATTGTTTATCGTTACCCAAGCGGCTCACGACTCTTGGTTGGTCATGGTTACACCAAAACAGTGCTCCCCATCCTTTACCGTTCAAGCCCGTTTGCCAGTGATTGAAGATCGACTTGAGCTGTAAGAAATCAAACGGCGCATTGGTCCACTTCTCACCATTGGTGTAATCAACCTTAAGGTGGTGGAAGTTAAACACCATCGATAACTCACTGTTATCAATGTTTGAGTATTGCTGACAATGTTCTAACGTGGTTGAAGACATCTCGCCTACGGTCACACTGCCGTATTTCTGGAATACCGCTTCACTGATCTCTTTTAGATATTCATGCACACGTGGGCCATCGGTATAGAAACGACGACCATCACCAATATCATCATTCGGGAAATCTTGCTGCTTTGAAATCAGGTTGATCACGTCCAAGCGGAAACCATCAACGCCCTTCTCAGCCCAGAAGCTGATAACGTCTTTTACTTCTTCACGTACAACCGGGTTCTCCCAGTTGAGGTCGGCCTGTTCTTTCGCAAATAGATGTAAGAAATACTGACCAGTTGCATCATCCATTTCCCATGCATTACCACCAAACTTAGATTGCCAGTTGGTTGGTGCTTGACCGTTTACTGGGTCTTTCCAGATGTAGTAATCGCGGTATGGGCTGCTTTTGTCACCCAATGCAGACTGAAACCATGCATGCTCTGTTGAAGTATGGTTTACCACGATATCCATCACGATACGGATACCACGTTGATGCGCTTCAGCCAGCAATAAGTCGAAGTCTTCCATGGTGCCGAATTGAGGGTTAATCGCGTAGTAGTCTGAGATATCGTAACCATTGTCGATCATGGGTGACGCGTAAACTGGGGTTAGCCAAATCGCATCCACGCTCAAATGTTTGAGGTAATCCAGTTTCGAAATGATCCCTTTGATATCGCCAGTGCCTTTACTGCCACTGTCACAAAAACTCTTTGGGTAGATTTGATAGATGGTTGCGGTTTTCCACCAACTTTCATCATGCTCAGTCATCGCCATCTCTAACACTCACTTACCAGAAAATATAAATAAAAAATCACCATGTGAATCATGGTCGAATAGCCGTTATAACTAAAAGAAAAAGCTATAACTAAGAGAAAAAGCGATGACTCACTTGAAGTCATCGCTTGCTAAATGCATTACGCGTTGGCGGTTTCTAGCTCGCCTTTCATCTGTGCTCGTTTATAGAAGAACAATGTCAGCGTTATCGGCAGTACAACCGCCACCAGCATCGCGACTAAGTAAACCGACCAATATTGAGGTTGAATCGATAAGATACCCGGTAAGCCACCAACACCGATACCATTCGCCATCACACCTGCACTACCACAGATTGCAGCCGCTGCAGCACTACCGATCATTGCGCTCAGCATTGGGAATTTGTATTTAAGGTTGATGCCGTACATCGCAGGTTCCGTTACACCTAGGTAAGCAGAGATTGCTGCTGGTACCGAGATGTCTCGTTCACCTTCACGTTTACTCAAAATAATGATGCCGACAACCGCTGAAGCTTGTGCGATGTTTGATAGCGCGATCAAAGGCCAGATTGGTGTGCCGCCTAAGTCTTGCATCAGTTGTAGATCCACAGCGTTGGTTGTGTGGTGAATACCCGTAATAACCAAAGGTGCGTAGAGGAAGCCAAAGACCACTGAACCAAGAATCGCGAAGTCACCAGTCATTGCCACTTTAGCCGTGAATGCCACACCATCGCCTAGCATACGACCGAATGGGCCAATGAAAGCGTGCGCTAGAATCACAGACAAGATAATCGAGACAAATGGCACGACAACAAGGTAGAGATAAGAAGGAACAATGCGCTTAAGGTTGGTCTCAATGAAGGCCAAAGCCACACCCGCTAACATCGCAGGGATCACCTGAGCTTGATAACCGACCTTCTCAATCACGAACAAGCCAAAGTCCCACACCTCAGGTACCGATTTACCAATCATGTAAGCGTTCATCAACTGTGGAGAAACCAAGGTCACACCGAGCGTAATACCCAAAATAGGCGTTCCGCCGAGTTTCTTAACTGTTGCCCAACACACACCAACCGGTAGGAAGAAGAAAATCGCTTCGCCAATCAACCATAAGAAAGAGTGAACGGTTGCCCAGAATTGGCTGATTTCAACCAAGGTTTTGCCGTCGAACATGCGAATGTCGCCAATCACATTACGGAAACCAAGAATCAAACCACCAGTAATAATGGCAGGCAGTAGTGGTACGAAAATTTCGGCTAAATGGGAGATACCACGTTCAAGGAAGTTCATGTTCTGGCGAGCAGCCAACTTCGCCTCATCTTTTGATGATGCATCTTTGCCAGTTTGCTCAATCAGAAGTGCGTACACCTCATCAACCTCGGTGCCAATAACCACTTGGAATTGACCTGCGTTAGTAAAGCAGCCTTTTACCAGCTTAAGCTTCTCTAGTTCTGCTTTGTTCGCTTGTTCCGTATCGTTCAATACAAAACGCAGTCGAGTCAGACAATGGCTAACACTCGCAATATTCTCTTTGCCACCGACTAACTCGATAAGACGCGCAACGTCTTGCTTCGCTATCTTACTCATACTACCCCACCCTGGTTTCATTCAATTACTCATCTAAACCATGCAGCTATAACCACTCGGATTTAGATTAATGGGAACATTCCCAATTACGGTTATTATAATGCCCACATAAATGATAAATTAAAATGGGAACAGTCCCATTAATTGAAAGAGATCACACTCTAATTTTAATCTAAGCAGTTCAATTTCGCTTGATTGAGTGGATTATAGAATCGGAGATTGAGTGTGATGAGAGATCTCTGAATTGCCTAAAAGCTGAGATATCAATAGATTAGCGGCCAACTTGCCTGCAGATTGATACCCGGGATCAATGCTAAATACTCGCGGGAACAAGAAAGAGAGAAGATCATTGCCACCGACACCGGTCACCACCACATCTTCACGTTGTAGCTCTTGTAGACGTTTGATTACGCCAAGAGCCAATGTGTCACTGGCACACACAATCGCTTGAGTCGCAGGAGCAAGCACCTCATCCACCAACTGATAAGCACTTTCATGATGAAGTTGACCAGTACGATAGTTGGCGATCGAGCCTGTGACTTCACACCAATCCAGGTAGGCCTTAAGACGAAGCTCACCGGTTGATTTATCGCTAGGATCAACGCCAATGAAGCCAACATCAGAGATCCCCTGATCCGATAGATGCGTTAACGCACTATTGATCACCTGTTGGTTATCGTAGTTAATCGACGTTACGTTCTCGGTATCCAGAGCAATCACTACGGCTTTGTGTTCCCAAGCTTCGATTGCAGGAATATCGCAGTCAGTAAAGCCAAACACAATGATGCCATCTACATTGCGACGCTTAAGAACCTGAAGATGCTCATTGGCTTTTTCTCTATCTAACTGACTTTCCATGATCACCACGTCGTAATCCGCTCGATATAACTCAGCCAGCATGGTGCTAACCGCTTTATTTTCAGAGGGAGAGTCCAGACGAGAAATGATGACACCGATGACTTTTTGACTGCCACCACGCATCGACTGCGCAGACTTTGAAGGCGTGTACCCAGATTCTTGAATTACTCTCTCCACCCTTTCACGGGTTTCAGGTTTCACTTTTGGATCATTGGTCAGAACGCGTGATACGGTTGACTTACCAACACCGGACAGCTTAGCAATATCGAGAATAGTGAGTTTTTTGCTCATAAAAAGTCTAACGTTAAAGGGAAGAGAAGAAAAAGTGAGGGCTAATCCCTCACTTAACTGTTTGTAAATCCTAGCGGTTACTATGACTTACTTTTGGCAATTTCGATAGACGACACGACCAAGTTCTAGACGTGCGTTGTCACCTTTAGTACGTAAAGTGACGCTGTTAATCAGTTCCGAGGTTCCATCATCTAAGATGTATTTCGTCCCTGAACCTGCTGGAACTTGAGTCAGACGGTATTCATTCTCAGGGAGACGTAATACCGCTTTTTCATTATCAAGGTAAGCCACTTCAAACGAAACGTCAGACTCACATTGATAAGTCACGAATTGATTATCCGATGTTGCGCTCTCAGTCTCAGGAGCTGCTGATTTAGAGCACCCGACTAATGCAACTGAACATAGAGATGCTACTAACATAGCTTTCATACTTCGTTCCTCATCTTTATATAGTGGGCAAATATAGTGAACAACACTCATTTGCATACTGAGCGATAGGTCTGTGTTTAGCCTTTCAAATATGCTGGTACATCTTTAATACTATCCAGCACGACACTGGCAAGTGCCTCACCCTTTTCAGTCACGGGTTTACCGGTTCTCACCAACACTCTAGTACCAACACCAGCGGCTTCTGCTGCCATCATGTCTTCAGCTTTATCGCCGATCATGACAGAGTTCGCCATATCAATTTTCAGAAAGTCACGAGCAGAAATGAACATACCTGGTTTAGGCTTACGACATTCACAATCTTGTTTGTAGTCGCCAATGCCGTGTTCAGGATGATGAGGACAGTAATAGATACCATCTAACTCAACGCCATTATCGACAAAGTTCCAATCCATCCACTGTGTCAAAGAAAGAAAACGATCTTCGCTAAACTTGCCACGAGCAATACCAGATTGGTTGGTCACAAGTACCAGTAAATAGCCCATATCTTTAAACGCTTTCGCCGCTTCAAATACACCATCGATGTATTCAAAGTCATGCTCATCATGTACGTAGCCGTGATCAACGTTAATCACACCATCACGATCTAAAAAAACAGCCGGTTTAGACAAAATTCAGTTCTCTATCAACTCTCTATTAATCATTAATTATTACACGCTTTATTTGCTTCATCACTATCTATTTAGTTTTGCGTTCGTTAACGATTTGTTTCTAACCTAGCAACACGATCGACGTTTAGCCGTCTAGACGTAAAAATATCTATTGACTTAGATCATAGAACACCATAGCATCGTCTGTAAATCGAACGAGCTATCGATATATTATTCTGTTTTACCTGCACGAGTTTCCCTATGATTAAAGTGAATCAAGTCAACAAGGTTTTCTATCAAGGCACTAAAGAAATCAATGCCTTAATTGATATCAACCTCCACATTCCTCAAGGTCAAATCTTTGGAGTCATTGGCTCTTCAGGTGCAGGCAAAAGTACCCTAATCCGCTGTGTAAACATGTTGGAAGCCCCGACCTCAGGTGAAGTGATTGTTGACGGTATTGACCTAACAAAACTCAGCAAATCAGAACTCAGCGAAGCGCGTCGTAACATCGGCATGATCTTCCAGCACTTTAACCTGCTGTCTTCTCGTACTGTATTTAACAATGTAGCACTGCCTTTAGAGCTTGCCGGTAAAGATAAAGCGGTTATTGAGGCGAAAGTCAGTGAGTTACTTGACCTTGTAGGCCTATCAGACAAGCGTGATACCTACCCTGCGAACTTGAGTGGCGGTCAAAAGCAGCGTGTTGCGATTGCTCGCGCACTGGCATCTGACCCGAAAGTATTGTTGTGTGATGAAGCGACCAGTGCACTGGACCCTGCAACGACTCAATCTATTCTTGAGCTACTGCGTGAAATCAACCGCAAGCTGAACATCACTATCCTGCTTATTACTCATGAAATGGATGTAGTGAAAAGCATTTGTCACGAAGTGGCGATCATTGGCGGTGGTGAATTAGTAGAGAAAGGCACTGTCGGTGACATCTTTGCACACCCTAAGACAGAACTGGCGCATCAATTTATTCGCTCAACCTTGGATCTGACGATTCCTGAAGATTACCAAGCACGCTTGCAAGAAACTCGCGTAAACAGCAGCTACCCGTTGGTACGTCTTGAGTTTACTGGCGCAACCGTTGATGCACCGCTAATGACACAAATTGCACGTAAATTTAATATCGATGTCAGCATCTTAAGTTCAGACCTAGATTACGCAGGCGGCGTTAAGTTCGGCATGATGGTCGCAGAACTGTTCGGTAATGAAGCCGATGATAATGCTGCTATTCAATTCCTACGCGACAACAATGTAAAAGTAGAGGTACTTGGTTATGTCCTTTAGTTTCAACGAGATTGCTGACTGGATCAGCCTTAACGGTAACCTTCTATTAGGCGCAACAGGCGAAACACTTTACATGGTTGCAGTAGCGGGCATTGTTGGCTTCGCTGTCGGTATCCCATTAGGCGTGATTCTACACACGACTAAAAAAGGTGGTCTGTTAGAGAACACCAAGCTAAACAAAATTCTCGGTGCGGTTGTGAACGTGGGTCGTTCAGTGCCTTTCTTAGTACTGATGGTTGCGATTATCCCACTGACTAAGATGCTGATTGGTACCTTCATCGGTACAACAGCAGCGATTGTTCCATTGACGATTGGCGCTATCCCATTCGTGGCTCGACTTATCGAAAGTGCGCTACTTGAAGTACCAACAGGTCTAGTAGAAGCGGCTCAATCAATGGGCGCAACACCAACACAAATCATCAATAAGGTTCTGCTTCCTGAAGCACTACCGACTATCATCAACTCAGTAACGATTACATTAGTAACGCTGGTGAGCTACTCAGCAATGGCAGGTACCGTAGGTGGTGGCGGCCTAGGTGATGTCGCGATTCGTTACGGATTCCACCGTTATGATGTGACTATCATGGCTGTGACGGTAGTGATGTTGATTGTGCTGGTACAAATTATTCAATCAATCGGTGATTCATTAGTTCGCCGTGTTGACCACAGATAACGACTTACAGACCACACTCAAAGTCGTCTGAACCAAATTAAATAGAGTTATTAAAAGGAGATTATTATGAAATTTAACCTTAAAGGTTTACTTACTATCGCAGCAGCAGCATCAGCGCTAGTACTAGCAGGTTGTGGTGACAAAGAAGTCGACACTTCTAAAGTAAAAGTTGGCGTAATGGCAGGTGCTGAAGCACAAGTTGCTGAAGTTGCAGCTAAAGTAGCAAAAGAGCAGTACGGCCTAGACGTTGAACTAGTGACTTTCACGGATTACGTAACACCAAACGCAGCACTGGATGACGGCTCTATCGACATCAACGCATTCCAACACGCACCGTACCTAGATCAGCAAGTGGCTGACCGTGGTTACAAGCTAACTATTGCTGGTAACACGTTTGTTTACCCAATTGCGGGTTACTCTAAAGAAGTGAAATCTGTAGACGAAATCCAAGACGGTGCTCGTATTGCGGTACCTAACGATCCAACTAACCTAGGTCGTTCTCTGCTTCTTCTTGAGCAACAAGGTCTACTTGAGCTTCGTGAAGGTGCTGGTCTTCTAGCTACCGTTCGTGACATCGTTAAGAACCCTAAGAACCTAACAATTGTTGAACTAGACGCGGCGCAACTTCCTCGCTCTCTAGATGACGTAGCACTGTCTATCATCAACACGACTTACGCGAGCTCTATCAACCTGACTCCGCAAAAAGACGGTATCTTCGTTGAAGACAAAGATTCTCCATACGTAAACCTAATCGTTTCTCGTGAAGACAACCTAAACGCTGAAAACGTACAGAACTTCGTTAAAGCTTACCAAACTGAAGAAGTATACAACGCAGCTTCTGATATCTTCCAAGGTGGCGTAGTTAAAGGTTGGTAATCACCTAAACTACAGCATCGTATAGATACCCGAAGGGGCTGACTCAACGTCAGCCCCTTTTTTATTGATTGCCATTGGCTAAAAGAGTCAGCTTACCACCAAGCTTCCACTTGCATGCCAACACTCATTTCGCTGTTTTTACCTTCACCGAAGGCATTGTCGTTTTCAGCATCGTTTAGGTAAGTCGCAAAAATACGAAATTCAGGACGCGACCAAAAACCCACTTGCGGTACCCAAGCCTGAGCCACAGTAAACTTGCCACCCGCCCCATCTTGGTTATTAATGGTTTCAACAAAACCACCAATTTCAAGGATGGTACGCATGCGCTTGTCCCACTTGTAAAGCGGACGAATGACTGCACTGAAAGAGTCATCATCGCTATTATTCGCACCCACACCCGTCGACATGGCATAACGAACAGTATGGCCAAACTCGATGTTCTCACCAATCGCAAGCACACCCCAGTTAATCAATCGAAAGCCCTCGGCGTCATTATTGTTTGCATCACGTACGATGCCCTTACCGGTACCAAAGGTTGTCATCTGCTCGGCATAGCCAGAGTTAGCGACTTGAAGAATGGTTTTGTTGAAGCCACCAGTAAGATTTTGATTCAAGCTTGCCGTTAGCATTATGCTGTCATCCGCATCCACCGTTTGACCTTGTTTTTCATTGGCGAAGTTCATATCAATACCGACCTCAAGATCCGCATTGTTCCACAGTGGAATTCCTGCATAGCGCACGTCAGCAATCATGGCTGTCGTCTCTTTGCCATCAAAAACATCGCCCGTCACGGTGTCTTGAATCAAAGCGACCGATAATTTACCTGGGCCCATATTGATGTGCTCTACGCCAGCACCAATACCACTGACATCCCAGTAGTAATTATCAACGATGTGTACATCATGACGCTGGTAGTAGCGCTCACCCGCCCAAATTCCAATGTCCTTATCTTCAAAAAGCCCGACCGCTTGAACATTCAATTGCACCACATCAACGCTTTTATCCGCGGCGTTCTCATCTTGGCCTTGCCAGTACGACAACATGGAATCAACTAAAAATGAAACGTCGTCCTCGGCATACACCTCTTTTCTAAAACCAAACTCACCATACAGGTCATTTTCGTTGCCGAGTCGGCCAACTTTACTCACCTCCCATTTGCTATTTGATCCACCTTCATTACTCAGGCCAACGCCGCCGCGCATGTAGCCATTGAACTCCAATGGCGTGGTTTCATCAGCGTATAAATTAGGTGTAAGTAAAGCAGTAGAGAGTGCAGCAGCAATAGGTAACAGTTTCATCGTCCATTCCTTTAAGATCTAGAATTACGTTATTTTTATAAATGGGAACATTCCCATGGGACCGGTCCCATTTATATTGAGAGGAATATAAATTGGAAGAGAACTGATTGATTACTGTGATCCAGTTAACTATTGAAATGATCAAAAGTTGATGGGTGTGGAATTATCTTGGTGAATACTTGAGGGCTACAGAGCGAGAGATAAAACACAGAATGGACGTGTTTAAGTACTAAATTCGTTCGACCAGATTGGTTTTCCCAATACTGATAAACGATCAAAATTAAGGGATAAAAAGAGAAATAAACGGGAAGCTAGCAGGGAGAAAATCAGAGGAACAAGTATCGAAATATTGGCTCATACTTCGATACCTTGAATCTAGAATAGAGCGAAATGGATTACTTAATATGATCCCAAGAGATGTTTGATACCAGACGGCAGTCGTCACACTTGAAATAGAAAATGTCGTGGATCGGCGCATCTAGCAGCCATTCACCACCACATTGCGGACATTTGCGCTCTTTTTCAGCTTTTAAGCTAATGCCACCCACACGGTATAAGTAGTAATACGTTGGGATCTTAGTGAGATACTCAATACGCCCTCTTAAACCCCAACCACGTTTGAACAATACGCTTTTGGTATCACTGATCTCAGTTAAAGTGGCGTGTTCAGCACGACAACCACCACCCATTTGGACTTCATCGCAGGCCTGCCATTCGGTCTGCCATTTCAACACGGCTTTATGGTCGCCATTAAAAGTCGGTGGATTGCGGTACAAAGGGATCGGCAATAAGCTGTCACCACTGCGCAGCGGTGAACAGGTATGAACAAACGTCGTGTACAACACCTGCCAGCTCGGCTCTTCGTCTTCAGCCACTTCTTCAGAGTTAAGATCTCGACCCAGCAAACGCATTTTAGGCGTAAGTAGACTCGCATTAGACAAGCGATCAAAACACACTTTCACGAAATCTGAGTGATTACGTGGGTGTAAGCTGTCTTGCTCAGGGCACACAACGCGAACATAAAACTCACCGTCACCCATCACGATTGGAAACTCACGCCCCAACACTTGCCCGTTATAACGAAGTGCATCCATCAAGCCATTAACTGCCTTGTCGACAGCGCTTACCGTTGTGTTATCAAAACACTCAAATTGAAGTTCTAGTACGTACATAATTTACTATATGTGGTTCTATTAATAGCGTCATTATAACGACTATTTATACGGTTGTACTTAGCTTAATAATACGGATGACTCTGAATCAAATAAACATTCGCTTATGGCTTAACCTTACAGCTTGAAAAACTAGAGCTGGCAGTTATAAATGGGCGTCACAGTAATGAACATATTATCGTCAAGCAAGTAGAAAACCAAGAGGTTGGCTTTCTACTTCATTCAACACAAACTAAACCACTTTTTACGTAAAAGTTTGTTGTTGGAACAGCTGTTCTACAATTTCATTGGATGTTGACATAGCGCTCATATCAAATCCTGATAAATCTAAGTTGGTCATCCCAACTGTAACAGATTGGCCAGATTCCGATTCGATCGCTAACTCAATATTACTATCCGCAGATAATGAGGCTGTAACATGCTCTAGTAGCACTTCCATATCAGCAACATCATCTCCAGTCAGGTCAAGAAGGTCTGTGAGGTCAATATTGTCATGACCAAAAGTGAAATCAGTAATTGTATCGCGTGACAAACCATCCACTGAGCCTTGCTCAAAGACAAAAGTGTCTTTGCCCTCTCCCCCCGTCAATATGTCATTACCTAAGCCACCAATGAGCACATCATCACCTTCACCGCCAAGTAAAAAATCATCTCCTTGGTTGCCATGTAAGGTATCACTGCCTTGCTGGCCGAGTAGAATATCAATACTTTCAGAACCAAGAATCGTATTACCTAACTCATCGCCAGAGAGTGTCACACTATCTTGAATGACAGGGGTTGATCCTTTTTCGGTTAGAACTAAGCTAAATACATTGTCACTGTTTTGCCCTTTACCGTCCGTAACCTCAAAAGCAAAATTCATATTTATTTGTTGACCATTCGACAAATTAAAGTTCTCGTCTTGGGTAAAGTTATAACTGCCGTTTGAGTATACTTCCAAGACACCAAACTCTGTTGTCACACTCAGAACACCATTTTCACTAGCAACAGAAGAGGTCACATCGGGTGGCGTATCAAAGCCCATAAACTCGGTATTCATCAATCTAAAGTCATTAGCTTGAGTAGACACCTGTAGCGTATCACCATCGGGGTCGAAGCTACCCGACAATAACTCACCAGCAATAGGCTCCGGCGTATAATGTTTAAGCAGTTGTCCTAAACTTTCTCCAGAGTCTACATATACGACAGTATCAGTAATGCCATTCATTGCATCCGCAACATTTTCGTCACCACGCGTCGCAATACCAATACCATAAACAGAAGCTTGGTTATCTTGAACATATTGCTCCCAGCGGTCACTTAGGTCATCAGCAACCACAGCCCCGTCTCTAGGGTTCGGAGCTCCATCTGACATGAAGAAGATCGAATCATGACTCTCGATTGGCTGCTCTTTAAGTAAAAGATCCCAATCCAGTTCACCTTGAGCGTTTAGGCCATCCTGCCACGGGAAGCTATTAGAACTATCACTTGGTTCCATTACGGCTTCCAAGGCATCATTGTAATCGGTGTTCATTCCTCTATTGTCGATCCAGCACCACTCATTCACATACTTATTGACATCCGTCAGATAAGTAATGTCTGTCGGTTCACGTCCATCCAGTTCCGGCGGACGTGTCATCTCAAGGACGTCACCAAGTTCAAACCAACTTTGCTCTTCAGTTTCACCTGCAAACTTAACCAAGCGAATGTAGCTATTTGAAGCTCCACCTTGTTGTATTAGATCTTCAACCATTTCATGTAGAGCTTCTGCTGCCTTATACGCTCTTGACTCTGTACGTGAAGCAAGAACTTCATCCGGTAAGTCATTATCTCTATACGTATTCGTCCCATCAAAAGTCCGTGTCATACTGCTAGAAACATCAAACACAACTGTAATCTTATTGATAGGTTTCTCTTCTACTTCAGCAAAACCAACTACTGCGGTGTTCTCCGGCGCCCTATTTTCAACGACATTCAGAGTAACTGTAGTTTGATCTAAGTCGCTGCCATCACTAGCTTCTACGATCAATTCATGAGCTGAAGAAAGATCAAAATCTAAAGCGTCTGAATCTTTTAACCAAATATCTCCCGTATTACTGTCTATGCGGAATTTGTCACTATCATCCCCTTTAAGGGTATAAGTGATCGTATCGTTGTCAGGGTCAAATGCTGCAACTTTGCCAACCAAAATTCCGCTTTCATGTTCAGCAACGTCAAAACTAATGGTGTCGGTGGTTGCTAAGCCGTGTCCATCAGAACCTCGAATCTGATCTTCATCATTTGGAGAAATAAATTCTGGGGCTCCGTCTTTGATATTTATTGTAATATCGTTAGTTGCAATGTCACCATCAGCATCAATGACTTTGAATGCAAAGCTTTCACTTTGATCACCATCGACATTATTCGCTTTATAGTCATACCAACCATTTTCAAAATTAATCGTTAACTGGCCAAAGTTCGTTTCTACTTCAAGCAGAGAATGTTCAGAAACTTGTGAAGATATCCCATTAACACCCGTTTTCGATACTGTGCCTGTTTGTTTATCAAACTGGTAATTTTCACCTTTGATTTCAATAGAATTAACCCATTGAATTTCACCGCCAACTTGTGAAAAAACATCACTTTGAACTTCACCAGGAACGGTAGTCACTAAAACATTCTCTACATTTGACTCGTCAACAACTAATGCAGAACCAGAACTAGTCGCCACTGGTTTGAGATAATTCAAAGAAGCACTATCGCCAATACCAAGCGCCCAAATATTATTAAAGGTATGCCCATTAGCTGACACTCCATTTTCCATCGCTAATTCGAGAATCAACTTTTCTTCGGCATCTGTCGGCGCCACTCGACCAGCTAACAAGTCATCATAATGTGATTGGCTGCTAAAATGCGTCGGGTCTAAGTCATCCATTAAGCTTGTTCGAGCTTGAGAGGAATAGAAATCTTGACGAGTCCAGCCACTGAAATCTGAAGGCTGTCCATCAGAGATAAAGTACAACTGGGTATTAGAACCCGCGACTTGGCTAGAAAAACTATCAGCTGAAACAATGTCTTCAACCTGCTCAATCGCTTCATAATAGGGTGTCCAACCAGATGGAGATACAGTAGCAAAGAAATCTGTAATGTCTTGCTCTGACTCGATCCAACTAGAGATTTTACCGCTTGGAGAACCAGAGTGAGTAGCAATTTGGAACTTCACATCTCCCAGTTCATGGTATTTCTCAAACATACTTTTTATTGAAGTTTGTGCAAGATCCCATCTTGTCGTTTGCACGCCATTTGAATCCAGAACGGTATCCTTCATAGAGTCAGATGCATCTAGTGCAATCACGACCGAGTTAGACTGAGGTTGAACATCTTTTATCGTATGTTGATGAACCCCAGCTTCAGGAACAACATCAACCACTTCAATATTTAGCTGAGCTTGCTCCACTTGATGACCGACATCTAGCGAGATATTTAAATCAAGCATCAATGAATCATTACCCTGTTCTAGATGGTCAAGTGCCGCATGTTGCGATACTTGATACTCACCAGTAACCTGATCAATCTTTGCCGAAAGCACATCAACTCGATGACCATTAACCTCAGTAAACGCACTAAATTCTGTTTGGTCTTGAGAAAGTTCAAACTGGACTACCAGACCGTTACTCGTTAAACCAGAAAGATCTTGTGTACTATCGAATCGATACTCCGCGTCTTCCGCTGAACCAAGATCTGCATCAAGTTCACCTTCGACAAATACGGTCTGATTCGCACCTAAGTCAGATTCTTCAAGAGTAACTGATTCATTATCAAGTGAAATAGATTCTCCGATTATGGTAACGGTGACGCTGGCCGTATCCTGCAACCCATCCTCATCTTGAATAGTGTACTCAAACTCTACAGTTTTAACTTCACCTGCACTTAATGATTGCTCTGTTAACGGTAAGCTATCTAGGTACTTTTCTGCATCAAAAACAAATTGACCGTTTTGAAGCGTTATATAGTCCGCCTGTGGATAATCAACAATAGTTAACTCATCGTTTTCTGGATCACTATCATTGGTGAGCACATCTAAAGTTAATAGGCCGGTTCCGTGTGTGTGATAATTACTATCGAAAGACGTCAAATCAGCAGACACTTCAGTAACGAAATATTCGGAACCTTTAGGGTCAATAACCCCATCTTTGTAGCCAATTGCAGACAACTCAATCGTATCAAAGTACCGTCCGGAGGCATCAATAGAAACTAATTGGCTACCACCACGATTTCCTTCAAATATGCCTGTTGCAATTAATTCACCCTCAAAATAGGCTTTCCATACGCCTTGCTCAATACCTGGTTCCCAGCTTCCATTGTTTGTATCTGTCCATAAGTTTTTAACTTCAACTTGAGCATGATTAGCAAGTTGATTATTAGCAAAAGTGAAACTCATCGCTTCACTCTTCTGAGTTGCATCATCGTAACCAATTTGGCCAGATTGAACACGATCAGAAGGGTTATCAAGATCAGAATGTACACCGTACTTATTGTCACCATCCCCGGTGTAATCTGCCAAAGTTGCATCTGCAACTTTTTCTCCAGTTACACTGTCAATTACATAGACATCGACTTTGATATCGTTGCTGGTTATCCAGTTCGATGAATCTAATGTTTTGGTTTCAGTCGTAATGCCTTTGTCATCTAGAGCGGTTGGACCTTCATTAACGTCACCGACTTTTATATGTACTTGAGCGGTATCTGTCTCTCCAGACTCATCGGCAACGAGCACATCTACACTGTAGCTTTCATTGTCTTCGTAGTTGAGTGATACACCAGATTTCAACGAAATTTCACCAGATACAGCATCAATCTGAAAGAGGTCGGTATGATTGTTCAGAGAATAGGTCAATTGACTTGCGCTATCGATGTCAAATGCCCCGACCTGACCAACAGCTTGACCTGGGCTATTTTCAAGCACAGAGAATGAATAAACATCATCATCAACGAGTCCCAAACTGTTTAGGCCATGCGAGTCGTTGTTGCCACTGACAAATTCAGGCTTATCATCTGAGCCCGTGATGGTCACGGCAATCTCATGCGTGCTGCCATCCGCAGTTTCTACCGTGAAGGTGCGGACAATTGGAGTCGAGTCGGTATCCAGCGCTTGGACATCCGCGTGGTCATTGTTGAGTGTGTACGTCCACTCACCGTCCGCATCGATACTGAACGTGCCGTAGTTGTCATCTTGAACATCGGTCTGCGCGGTAAACACCGCTTCGTCTAAATCGGGATCGTCAACATTGAGGTTGCCACCCGTGGTTAGGGTTACGTCTTCTTGCACGGCGCCTTTATCATCACCCGGAACACTTGGGGTGATAACCGCCGCGTCGTCTGAGCCCGTGATGGTCACGGCAATCTCATGCGTGCTGCCGTCGGCAGTCGCAACCGTGAACGTGCGAACAATTGGAGTCGAGTCGGCGTCCAGCGCTTGGACATCCGCGTGGTCATTGTTGAGTGTGTACGTCCACTCACCGTCCGCATCGATACTGAACGTGCCGTAGTTGTCATCTTGAACATCGGTCTGCGCGGTAAACACCGCTTCGTCTAAATCGGGATCGTCAACATTGAGGTTGCCGCCGGTCGTTAATGTCACGTCTTCTTGCACTGCGCCTTTATCATCACCCGGAACACTTGGGGTGATAACCGCCGCGTCATCTGAGCCCGTGATGGTCACGGCAATCTCATGCGTGCTGCCATCCGCAGTTTCTACCGTGAACGTGCGAACAATTGGAGTCGAGTCGGCATCCAGCGCTTGGACATCCGCGTGGTCATTGTTAAGTGTGTACGTCCACTCACCGTCCGCATCTATACTGAAGGTGCCGTAGTTGTCATCTTGAACATCGGTCTGCGCGGTAAACACCGCTTCGTCTAAATCGGGATCGTCAACATTGAGGTTGCCGCCGGTCGTTAGCGTCACGTCTTCTTGCACTGCGCCTTTATCATCACCCGGAACACTTGGGGTGATAACCGCCGCGTCGTCTGAGCCCGTGATGGTCACGGCAATCTCATGCGTGCTGCCATCTGCAGTCGCGACCGTGAAGGTGCGAACAATTGGAGTCGAGTCGGCATCCAGCGCTTGGACATCCGCGTGGTCATTGTTGAGTGTGTACGTCCACTCACCGTCCGCATCGATACTGAAGGTGCCGTAGTTGTCATCTTGAACATCGGTCTGCGCGGTAAACACCGCTTCGTCTAAATCGGGATCGTCAACATTGAGGTTGCCACCCGTGGTTAGGGTTACGTCTTCTTGCACGGCGCCTTTATCATCACCCGGAACACTTGGGGTGATAACCGCCGCGTCGTCTGAGCCCGTGATGGTCACGGCAATCTCATGCGTGCTGCCATCCGCAGTTTCTACCGTGAACGTGCGAACAATTGGAGTCGAGTCGGCGTCCAGCGCTTGGACATCCGCGTGGTCATTGTTGAGTGTGTACGTCCACTCACCGTCCGCATCGATACTGAACGTGCCGTAGTTGTCATCTTGAACATCGGTCTGCGCGGTAAACACCGCTTCGTCTAAATCGGGATCGTCAACATTGAGGTTGCCGCCGGTCGTTAATGTCACGTCTTCTTGCACTGCGCCTTTATCATCACCCGGAACACTTGGGGTGATAACCGCCGCGTCATCTGAGCCCGTGATGGTCACGGCAATCTCATGCGTGCTGCCATCTGCAGTCGCGACCGTGAACGTGCGAACAATTGGAGTCGAGTCGGCATCCAGCGCTTGGACATCCGCGTGGTCATTGTTGAGTGTGTACGTCCACTCACCGTCTGCATCGATACTGAAGGTGCCGTAGTTGCCATCTTGAACATCGGTCTGCGCGGTAAACACCGCTTCGTCTAAATCTGGATCGTCAACATTGAGGTTGCCGCCGGTCGTTAGCGTCACGTCTTCTTGCACTGCGCCTTTATCATCACCCGGAACACTTGGGGTGATAACCGCCGCGTCGTCTGAGCCCGTGATGGTCACGGCAATCTCATGCGTGCTGCCATCCGCAGTCGCGACCGTGAACGTGCGAACAATTGGAGTCGAGTCGGCATCCAGCGCTTGGACATCCGCGTGGTCATTGTTGAGTGTGTACGTCCACTCACCGTCCGCATCGATACTGAAGGTGCCGTAGTTGTCATCTTGAACATCGGTCTGCGCGGTAAACACCGCTTCGTCTAAATCTGGATCGTCAACATTGAGGTTGCCGCTGGTCGTTAGCGTCACGTCTTCTTGCACTGCGCCTTTATCATCACCCGGAACACTTGGGGTGATAACCGCCGCGTCGTCTGAGCCCGTGATGGTCACGGCAATCTCATGCGTGCTGCCATCCGCAGTTTCTACCGTGAACGTGCGAACAATTGGAGTCGAGTCGGCATCCAGCGCTTGGACATCCGCGTGGTCATTGTTGAGCGTGTACGTCCACTCACCGTCTGCATCGATACTGAAGGTGCCGTAGTTGCCATCTTGAACATCGGTCTGCGCGGTAAACACCGCTTCGTCTAAATCTGGATCGTCAACATTGAGGTTGCCGCCGGTCGTTAGCGTCACGTCTTCTTGCACTGCGCCTTTATCATCACCCGGAACACTTGGGGTGATAACCGCCGCGTCGTCTGAGCCCGTGATGGTCACGGCAATCTCATGCGTGCTGCCATCCGCAGTCGCGACCGTGAACGTGCGAACAATTGGAGTCGAGTCGGCATCCAGCGCTTGGACATCCGCGTGGTCATTGTTGAGTGTGTACGTCCACTCACCGTCTGCATCGATACTGAACGTGCCGTAGTTGTCATCTTGAACATCGGTCTGCGCGGTAAACACCGCTTCGTCTAAATCTGGATCGTCAACATTGAGGTTGCCGCTGGTCGTTAGCGTCACGTCTTCTTGCACTGCGCCTTTATCATCACCCGGAACACTTGGGGTGATAACCGCCGCGTCGTCTGAGCCCGTGATGGTCACGGCAATCTCATGCGTGCTGCCATCCGCAGTTTCTACCGTGAACGTGCGAACAATTGGAGTCGAGTCGGCATCCAGCGCTTGGACATCCGCGTGGTCATTGTTGAGCGTGTACGTCCACTCACCGTCTGCATCGATACTGAAGGTGCCGTAGTTGCCATCTTGAACATCGGTCTGCGCGGTAAACACCGCTTCGTCTAAATCTGGATCGTCAACATTGAGGTTGCCACCCGTGGTTAGGGTTACGTCCTCTTGCACTGCGCCTTTATCATCACCCGGAACACTTGGGGTGATAACCGCCGCGTCGTCTGAGCCCGTGATGGTCACGGCAATCTCATGCGTGCTGCCATCTGCAGTCGCGACCGTGAACGTGCGAACAATTGGAGTCGAGTCGGCATCCAGCGCTTGGACATCCGCGTGGTCATTGTTGAGTGTGTACGTCCACTCACCGTCTGCATCGATACTGAACGTGCCGTAGTTATCATCTTGAACATCGGTCTGCGCGGTAAACACCGCTTCGTCTAAATCTGGATCGTCAACATTGAGGTTGCCGCTGGTCGTTAGCGTCACGTCTTCTTGCACTGCGCCTTTATCATCACCCGGAACACTTGGGGTGATAACCGCCGCGTCGTCTGAGCCCGTGATGGTCACGGCAATCTCATGCGTGCTGCCATCCGCAGTTTCTACCGTGAACGTGCGAACAATTGGAGTCGAGTCGGCATCCAGCGCTTGGACATCCGCGTGGTCATTGTTGAGCGTGTACGTCCACTCACCGTCTGCATCGATACTGAAGGTGCCGTAGTTGCCATCTTGAACATCGGTCTGCGCGGTAAACACCGCTTCGTCTAAATCTGGATCGTCAACATTGAGGTTGCCACCCGTGGTTAGGGTTACGTCCTCTTGCACTGCGCCTTTATCATCACCCGGAACACTTGGGGTGATAACCGCCGCGTCGTCTGAGCCCGTGATGGTCACGGCAATCTCATGCGTGCTGCCATCTGCAGTCGCGACCGTGAACGTGCGAACAATTGGAGTCGAGTCGGCATCCAGCGCTTGGACATCCGCGTGGTCATTGTTGAGCGTGTACGTCCACTCACCGTCTGCATCGATACTGAAGGTGCCGTAGTTGCCATCTTGAACATCGGTCTGCGCGGTAAACACCGCTTCGTCTAAATCTGGATCGTCAACATTGAGGTTGCCACCCGTGGTTAGGGTTACGTCCTCTTGCACTGCGCCTTTATCATCACCCGGAACACTTGGGGTGATAACCGCCGCGTCGTCTGAGCCCGTGATGGTCACGGCAATCTCATGCGTGCTGCCATCTGCAGTCGCGACCGTGAACGTGCGAACAATTGGAGTCGAGTCGGCATCCAGCGCTTGGACATCCGCGTGGTCATTGTTGAGTGTGTACGTCCACTCACCGTCCGCATCGATACTGAACGTGCCGTAGTGGCCGTCTTGAACATCGGTCTGCGCGGTAAACACCGCTTCGTCTAAATCTGGATCGTCAACATTGAGGTTGCCACCGGTGGTTAGGGTTACATCTTCTTGTAAATCACCTTTATCACTTCCAGTGATAATAGCGGCTACTGACTCAGGAATAACATCAATCGTAGAATTCAAAACAGTGTTCAACGTGACTTGTTGAGCTTCAGTCAGCCCCTTGGTCTCAAAGAACGTTTTCGCTAAAACTTCCACCCCATCCCTTTCAATACTTCCAGAGGTTATCAAACTAGAGCCACTAACATCTCCAGCCGCGGTTGCAAATTCACTCCCCAATAAAGTAGGATCTAAGCCGTCTTCAAGAGCATTGAATAACGCAATAACATCAGGTGATATGTCAATATTTTCGTGTTGATCAACAAACGTAATTTCAGGTTCTTTATTACCGTCAAAGGTTTCGACAATAATTTCACCAGGAAATAACTGCTGTCCAGGTTCGACTACTTTAATTTTACCATCTAAACCAATAACAACATGCGTTTCTACTGCTAACTTCATTCTGTCGACCACTGCTCGTACCCCTTAGAAATCATCGATTAGATTCATCAATCAAACCCAACACAACAAGCTCATTTATTGACAATAAAAATAACTGGGTAATTTATCATCAAACAGCCCTTATAAAACACGCACTTTTATAGGCCTAAATTTTCATGTTTTAAATTTGTTTTATTTTTATTCAAACAATAATATTTTATTAAGACATTAACAATCGAAGAAGTGACATATATTTTTCGATTAAAAATAAGTTTGTCAGTTGAAATAGCCTAAAAAATGAATGCCCCCCCTTAAGCATGGTCATTCAACCTAAATCAATAAAAACAAATAATGATTTAAATATTATTAACAAATTGGAGAATTTCTTTGAAGCTAATTTACTGTAGCTTACTGTGCTGTGGGCTTTTATTACCACTACCTTCTTGGGCACAATCGTTAGAGCAAGCGATATCGCAAACCTTTGCTACAAATCCAGAAATAAAAAGTGCGTTTAATGAATATATAAGCAAACGCTATTTAATTGATGCCTCTACAGGAGCCTATAAACCAAGCTTAGATTT
Organism: Vibrio sp. FE10; assembly: GCF_030297155.1. Classification (NCBI taxonomy): domain Bacteria; kingdom Pseudomonadati; phylum Pseudomonadota; class Gammaproteobacteria; order Vibrionales; family Vibrionaceae; genus Vibrio; species Vibrio apostichopi. Next base: position 2,990,989 of record NZ_AP028067.1, read on the forward strand.
AGATGCAGGGATAGGATATGAAGCAATTAATCCGGCTTCCGGAATCGCTCGCGGATCAACTGAAATGACACGTAGAGAAGCAGCTCTTACGCTAAATCAGTTGATATGGGATGGTTCAAAAACTCTGAATGATATTGATCGTGTCTCCGCAGATGCCGAATCAATTCGACTACAGCTATTATCGAATGCACAAAATACAGCACTCGACGTAGTAAGAATTTATATTGAGACTATTGAAGGCTTTGAGATTCTCGCTCTATCGGAAAGTAATCTTGCGACACACGAAAAGATATACATCGACATAAAAAAGCGTACTGATTCAGGTATCAGTTCAACTGCCGATCTTACTCAAATAGAAGCACGTCTAGCAAAAGCTCACAGTAATTTAATCGCAGCTGAAAACAACTTGATTGACTCAAAAACTACTTTCATTCGCCTTGTTGGCGAAGCGCCTCAGTCACTTGTTTTTCCTCGAGCCGATAAAAACTTTATCCCATTAACGTTAGAGCTAGCTCAAGAGCAAGCCTATGAATCTCATCCTGTTATTAAAATATCACAAGTGGATGTTGAGTCTGCGAAATTTCAATATAAACAAAGCCAGTCGAACTACTTTCCAACCCTTTCATTTGAAGCTAAACAGAGCTGGAAGGAGGATGCTGGAGGAATAAAAGGTAGTAGCGATGAAACAACAGCGATGATACGACTTAATTATAATCTTTATAATGGAGGTCGAGATTCAGCTAAGAGTTCAGAAATGGCTTACCAATTAAACAAAGCCAAAGATTTACGGGAGAGAGCATATCGCGCAGTTAAAGAAGAGCTAGAACTGTCTTGGAGCGCTTTAGAAATGACATCTCAACAAAAGGTGTTCCTAGCAGATCATGTGGACTCAGCTTCCGAAACCGTCATTGCTTACGAAAAACAATACTTAATAGGCAAACGTACTTTGCTCGATCTTTTGAATACTGAAAATGAACTTTTCGAGTCACGAAAAGGTTACGTAGAAGCCAAATATTCCGAACAATACGCAAAATATAGAGTCCTTACCTCCACAGGCAACCTATTGAATGCATTGAGAGTTAACTTACCCAAAGAGTGGACAGATAAGGTGGATTACTAATGTACAAACAAACCATTTTTTGGTCTTTTCTATTTTTTACTTTTAACATTCAAGCAAGTGATGAGATTAGTTACATCCCAACCCCTAGTGTAAGTCAAGTTGCAGACCAGTTTGACCAAGATAGTGATGGGGTCATAAATGAAAGAGACCTTTGTCCAGATACCCCTCAATTTGCTGAGATAGACAATGATGGATGTGGCAGCCTTGTTGAGACAGAGGATTCATATGTTATTCGAATCTTATTCAATAATGACTCCGATACAATAAATTCAATTTATGATCAGCAAATCGAAGGTATGGTTAACTTTTTAAAGCAGTATCCGAATACCGCAATTGAGATTCAAGGTTACGCCAGCAACGTCGGAAACCACCAATACAACATGACTCTATCAACACGTAGAGCTAAACAAGTTCGTAACAAAATAATAAATTTAGGTATAAAAGAAAGTCGAATAAGGATTATAGGCTTCGGTGATACTCAACTAAGTTCACCAGGTATTGATGAAATTAGCCATGCTCTAAATAGAAAGGTTACAGCCACAGTCGTAGGGTATAAAGGTGAAGTAAAAGAAGAGTGGAATATATTTACAACTCTTCCCAAAGCACATTAATTCAATAAGATGGAATGTTCTGCATTCCATCTGTTGTCTCAATATTGAGAAATTAACGAAATAAACATTAAAATATTGGTAATCAATATATTTATTACAATCAACAAAACAACACAGACATATTAATTTTATTAACTATGAATTATAAACAGTCACTTTTATCACTACCTTATCATTAGTAAAAAACAATATGAAACTAACAGTACATACAAGCAACCTCATTGCTACCTGTAAAATTTAACAATATAAACGGAAATGTACATGTACTCCCTAAACTACATTTAGGTTAATTAAAATATAGTTCCACGCTTGCATTAAATTTACACCAAAGCCAAAGAAAAACATTATACGGCGATCAAAACATGACTGAGACATGCCTTCGTAGGCTAAACCAATTATTGAGCCACTATGAGCATTCAATACTTTATGATGTAAACTTAGACGATCTAGAAAATGTCTTTGCCACCTCTCGACGTAACACTTCAAATATTCTAAAAATCTTAGGAGATTGCAATTGGATTTTATGGAAACCAGGTATAGGGAGAGGAAAAAATAGCACAATACAAATAACTGTGTCGATGTACCAAGCTATCTATCAAACTCTTAGTCGTGAACTCGTATCAAGTAACTTTGATGCCATTGCTAAAATCTTGTGTACCCATCAAGAAATAGCGGCCAATGCTCTGAACCATGCGATGCTAGAGGCCAATAGGAACAAAGAAAAGTCGCATTCTCTAGTGATATCCCAATACCCTTGGGTTGATGAACTAAACCCCACTTTAACTTACCGATTTTCAGAGCTGCAAGTAACTCGTAGCCTTTACGACACCTTACTTATAGTGAATAAGCAGGGAAAATTAGAGGCACAACTAGCATATGATTACAAAGTCGAAGGAAAACATATTTACCTCTGGATCCGACCAGAGGTGACTTGCCATGATGGCCTCCCTCTAACTATAAATGATGTAATCTATAGCCTAAAAGTACTCAAAAACACTCGAGGCCCAGTTAACCTCTTATTCCAGCAAGTTGAAGATATCTATTTTTCAGAATCTGAAGGAGCTGTTTGCATGCTGTTAGAAAGTGAGAACCCTCTTTTTTTGTACTGTCTCGCTATAGCTAATGCTTCGATCATTACCAGCCGCAATATTTCCTTTTCTAAGAAGAAAGCTATACCAATAGGTACTGGTCCATTTTCACTATCTTGTTGGGATCAAGACAAAATAATACTAAGAAAAAACCCGCATTATTTTTCTAAAAGCGCTTTACTTCAAGAAATCACACTCTCACATCAAGAAAGCAAAATTGAGCACCTTGTACGTTACAATCACCCAGATCTCGAAACGGAAAATCACCTAATTCAAGCCTTTTCGTACGTGGCATACAACATGCGTAATAATAGTGATATATCCCCCAGCATCATCCAAAACCTTTTTAAGTACCTAAAATCAATTCGGAATCAATATAGCGTAAGCGAAAATTTACATCCTATGACACTAAATGAATCTTCGTCATGCTCTATAAATCCGATTTCGACACCTATTTTGAATGGAAATTTAGTGTTCGCGCATCCTAAATGGACAATCAAGTACCTTGAAAATATTTCTAACTGGATAATTCAAAAGATATCCGAAACAGGTATATCGGTAGAAGTCGTTATCTTATCTAATGCTAGCGCACCAGAAATGATTCGGGACAAAGCAGACCTTCTTTTTGTGGAAGAAGTTGTTGAACAGCCTTTGGAGTATGGTCTTTATGAGTGGATGTTAACTAGTACTGCGATTCGATTTATCTACCCTTACGAACAGCTTTTAACACATGCATCAAATCTACATCAGCGGTTAGTTGCTAAAGAGCAGCAGCAACAGCTGATCAAGATGTTTGATCAACTATGTACTGAAGATGTTTTGCTTCCACTTTTTTGGGGAAAAGAAGAGGTTGTCCAAGCGAAACAAGTCAATGGGCTTTATATCGATAAGTCAGGGTACAGTGATTTTTATAAACTTTGGATAAAAAGTTAACCAATAATACACTCAGTCGTCAACCTAGACTTAGGTTGACGACGTTACGCTTCGAGTTTGCTCGAAGTGGTGCTTCACTAAGCGGTACATGAGATGAGATCACATCATACCGCTGGTTGTAACTTTTCTAAGAATTCTGCCAATGTCTCGGCTAGTACATCACGATTTTTGGTGCCTAAGCGCTCTAGAATCACGTTACCCGTCAGGTTACAGATAGAGATAACATCCAATTCAGCGTCAGTCGCTGCGATGAAAACTGTTGGCTTTAACTTCAAACGACGTTGGGTCACTAGGTGACCTAAAATATTTTCTTGCAGGCATTCGAAGTCTTCATCACTCCAAATCTGTAATAACGTCAGATCGTTACCATCAAAGGTTGCGTTCATATCTGCGCTGTATTGTGCGCCGTAGAAAGTTTTGATGTCTTCATGCAGCGTCAACTCGATACCTGTTTCAACGTTAGTGAAATCAGCGAATTGCTCACGTGGATAGTTTTTCCATAACACGGCATCGCCGCTCTTTTCTTCTACGCAAGGCGACACAATATCCACCAACTCCTCATTGCGAGGTAAACTTTGGTGTTGCAGTTGCCACGCGTCAACGTATCGCTGACTAAAAGAAAGTAGTGCGTCTTGAGCACGTTGAGTCATGAAAATCTCCTAAACACAAAATAATAAATAGAATCGGGGACCTTTCCGTGCCGATTAAGCGATGACTTAATGACAGGGTAATGGGGATTCAGTAAAATCGACCCCATTCTAATCGAATTTGAAACGAAAGTATGAGCAAATATTCTGACGCAAAAGAGCTAGCGGGTTTAACCCTAGGCCAAAAAACTGAGTACTCTAACCAATACGATGCAAGTTTATTGCAGCCAGTACCTCGTAGCCTGAATCGTGATGACCTTGCGCTAAACGGTGACCTGCCTTTTGTTGGCCATGATATTTGGACGATGTACGAACTTTCGTGGCTAAACAGCAACGGCCTACCACAAGTGGCTGTGGGTGAAGTTTTCATCCCAGCAACCAGCCCAAATTTAATTGAATCAAAATCTTTCAAGCTTTACTTGAACAGCTACAACCAGACTCAATTTGAAAATTGGAACCAAGTCACTGAACGTCTTACTCAAGATCTGTCGGCATGTGCGGGCGAAACGGTGATTGTGAACGTAAACTCAGTAACGGATTACACCAACCAGCCTATCGTAACGATGGAAGGCGACTGTATCGACAACCAAGACATCCAAATCGCCAGCTACGATTTTGAAGCGTCACTGCTTGAAGGGGCTGCTGGAGAGCAAGATGTTGAAGAAACACTGCACAGCCACCTGTTGAAGTCGAACTGTTTGATCACCAACCAACCGGATTGGGGCAGCGTTGAGATCGCATATTCAGGTAAGCAAATTGACCGTGAAGCTCTGCTACGCTATTTAGTTTCTTTCCGTGAGCACAATGAATTCCACGAACAATGTGTTGAACGTATCTTCACTGATATCATGAAATACTGTGGGCCATCGAAGCTAACCGTGTTCGCACGTTACACGCGTCGTGGTGGTCTGGATATCAACCCATACCGTTCAACAGAGCAAGATAGACCAAGCCACAATAAGCGTATGGCTCGCCAATAATCAGGCGCAAAGCACTTACTCTTATTTGAAACTATCCAATCTTTAAAGGGACATTGAAATGCGTTGGTTATACGTTGTTAGTCTATTTATTTTAAGCTTCAGTACATCGGTCAATGCGTCGGTCTACTCGTCGGCGTTACTCAACGAGGCTAACAACCTTGTAGAGATTGAGCCGAGCCAAGCAAAACAAATGGCCAACAGTTACCTAACGCTGCGTGTCCTTTCTGATCAACGCGAGAAAAGCCCATCAGCGATTTCTCGCGAAGAGACTGACTCTTCGATTCGAACGCCAAACAGCAGCATCGATGCCTACAAAATCTTAGCGAAGGCTGAGTACAACCTTGGCCATACTCACACTGCCATTCAGCACATCGAAGAAGCCTCTGCACTTGCGAAGACTTATAAACTTGAATATCTGAAGCTTGATCTGCAAATACTGAAAGTTAGATTGCTTTGGCTCAGTGATAAAAAGTCGACGAAAGCAAAAACTGAACTCGCCAGTATTGAAGCGAGCCTAGAATCCGTCAACAAAACGCTGCGACTAACGGAAGGCATCACCTATCGGTTAATCATGTTGAAGGCGGAGATCGCCTCTTATGAAAACAAAATCGACGAAGCCGAAAAGTACTACCAAGAGGCAAAAACGTTCCTAGATCAGCGCTACTCTGAAAAAGTCACCATCGATTACCATATCTCTGTTGGTGAGTTTTACCTGACCCACAAAGAATATAACCACGCGCTCTCTGAATTGTTGTATGGCTACTGGAAATCAGTAGAAGGCAACCTGAGCTCACGCTTGGCTAAAGTAAACCGCCTGCTTGCGCAGCTTTTCTTCGAGCGACAAGTTTTAGACAAAGCGCTAGAACACCTTTCTCAAGCCGCTGATTTTTATGATAACTTCGAAAATTCGCCCGTCTTAGCGCAAGTGCTTAAGAAAATGGGTGATGTGTACTTCTTCCAAGGCAAATACAACCTTGCCCTCGTGCATTTCTTCAACGTTCTTGATCACGAAAGTACTGACCGAGATATCCACCAAGTCATTGATATTCGACTCAGTTTATCGGCAACCTATCTGCGTCTTTATAACTACCCATTGGCCGAGCAATACCTAACACGCGCCCTTGAACTGCTTGAATACACAGATATTCCCAAGCTAGAAGGTCGTGCTGCATTGCTCTCTGCAGGGCTCGCTTATCACCTTCAGCAGAGTGAGGATGTGATTAAACATGCCACTCGCGCACTGGAGATCTCGCGCCAGGTTGAGAATATGCGCCTTTCGCAGCGTTCATACTACTTACTCTCTTTGGGTTATGAACAGGCAGGAAAACCGCAACAGGCTTTAGAAAACCTTAAGCAGTACAATAGCTTGGTTTCTTTAGAACAACAGAAGCTGAACCGCGTTGGTGAAGATGCTTTCCGCCAACAGAAAGAGTTCGCCGAGCAAACTCTGCATTATGCCGGACAGGCCCAAGAGCTAGAAAAGTACAAACTGGAACATCGTAAGTTCCAGAAAATATCGTTCGCCCTATTTTTGTTCAGCATTATCTTGTTCTTCTTTGTGCTGCGCCGTGGTTACCTCATTCAAACCTTGGCCAAAGAAGTCGACTCACTGCGAACAGACTTGTTTACACACTCGCGTTCTAAGCTGCCTAATCTCAGAATGCTGAATGCGAAGCTGTCCAACTCACTAGAACAAACCAGCCAGACCTTCGAACAGTGGCAACTTGGCGAGCTCATTCATGAACCATTGAATGACCGTCTGCGCTTCGTGATGATTGACTTACCTTTCCTACGTAACATGTATACGCAGAACGGTTATAAAGCGGGTCTAGAGTTAGAAGACGCTTTCGGTGAGTTCCTAAAATCAAAGCTTGAAGGCCCAGCTCGTGTCTATCATTTCTCCGACGCGAACCTGCTTTACATCGAACCTAACTCAGACCGAGATTCGTCACCCGAGGCGATGTTTAAAAAGATTCAATCTTGGATTACCAACTTTGAACCGAAGCGTAATATCAACCGAACAATTCGCATGGGCATCGCTGACTACCCATTCTTGCCTAGAGCTTACACCGCGATTAACGACCAAGAGTTGTTAGATGTATTGTTAATGTCGACGAACCTAGCGCGTGAAATTAGTCTTAAAGAGCGAAGCAGTCAATGGGTGTATCTCAAAGCCATTGATAATGCGCCCGCAGCAAGCCTTGCAACAGGTAACATAAGAGAAGCTTGTAAACATGCGATTAATCAAGGGTTAATAAAAATACAATCGTCCTACCAGAATGAGGACAACATCAAAAAAATGCTAAAAGATGACTGATTTGCGAGCGGTTGAGACCTGCAACTCGTGACCTTATTTTCAGTTTTGTTATTATCGATGCAATGGAATTTCATCTAAATGATCGTGATCGGTCTACTCGGCGCTAATTAATACATCTATGGGCATTCTCGAACAAGACATTCACGCGCAACTCCACCAGCTGAAAGTTCAGTTGGAACAAGTTCGTTTGACACAGAGAGACACCTCGTTCAAGTTTATTAGAGAGCAAAAAGTTCTAAAGCGTATCGTCACATCATTAAGTGACGCGTGTGTTGGAAGTAACGAACACTTAGATGAAAACCTTATTGCCCTGCGGGAAGAGCTAGAAAAGCAAAAAGACATCAGCTCAATGATCCCAAAGTTGGCAGTCTTAGAAAGGATGCTCAAGCAGAAAACGTTGGCTATGGATAAACAGAACGGATATCTGGACGATAGCATTAAGCATAGTGGTGAAACGCTACAACGCATAACTGGTCTTCCAGCGCAGTTGAAACGCGACCTACGAAACTTACTTAGCTTCTCCGAATGCAATGGCAGTCAGAAAGTTGACCACGCCATGAAGCTTCTCAGTATTTATGAGCGTGCCATAAAGATTATGGCGAACAACTCTCGCACTCATTTTGGCGATACGGCTCAATCTCCTGAGCAAGAATTACTTTCGGACCTTTCCACAGAATTACAGCACTTGATCACTGAACTCGACTTCGAGGGTGAATCAGGTGACTTACTTATCGATATTCGAGCAAAGCTACTGCTGGGTGTTTCAACACAAAACCTACTTGAGTTGTCACTTCAGATCCTCAAACTGGTGATTGAAGGCACTAATTTAGAGCGTAAGAAATCCGAACAGTTTATCGACCAGCTCAATGCATCACTCTCTTCGAGTATCAAAACAGCAGACCAAAATACCGATCAAAGCCAAAGCTATTTTGAACACCGCCAAGGCCTTAACTCAGAGTTAAGCGACCTTGTCGTCAAAAGCCAAAGCTCGGTTGATAAAGCCACTGACATTACTGTCTTGAAACAGTCGATCAATCCGCTGCTTAGCGAGATAGCCTCCCTGTCAGAGCGACTCAATCATGCAGAGCAAAAAGAACAAGCTTTGATCGAGAGAATGAGTTACGGAAAAACTCAATTAGACTCTCTCTACGAAGTGACCCAAGACTACAGAAAACGTCTTGAAGATCAGGCTCAGCGTATGCTGCTTGATCCACTCACTAAGGTCTACAATCGCACCGCTTTTACCGATCGCTTGGAGCTTGAGTACCGTCGTTGGATTCGCGCGCAACACTCGCTGCGAGTCGTGCTATTAGACATCGATAATTTTAAAGCCATTAACGATAGCTTTGGTTATACCGCGGGTGATAAAGCACTTAAGATCATCGCAAGAACCATCACCAAAGAAGTCGGTATTACTGATACTGTGGCTCGTTTTTCTGGTGAAGAGTTCGTCTTGTTACTCCCAGAACAAACGGATGAATATTGCCATCAGGTGATTCAAAACATTCAAGCTCAAGTTAGCCGCCTACCTTTTAAATTCCGCGACCAACAGATCACGATTACTCTTTGTGCGGCAAGCACTCAGTTTAAAGAATCTGATACACCGGAAGAAGTGCTAGAGCGATTAAATAAGACGCTGAATAAAGCAAAACAACGTGGTACCAACCAACTCATATCGCACTAAGCCAGCCCAACGTTTAATTTATTTCATTTTTTCAAATACTTATCACATACCAATTCCCTCAATGTTTGCTAAGCTAATGATTAACATTCGCTTAACAAGCATTTTTGACAAGCAATACGTATATAAGCTTTTAAGTCTCTGTATATATGAACCTAAGAATCAGTGTATACGTACTTAAGCATCTGTATATAGGCTCTTAAGCCATTCTAACTAAGTCATTAAGCAACGCTGTCGTAACCGTTTCGTCTGGTTAACTCTCTCACCTTTAACCAAACACTTTCAACGTTTGCTTCTCACTCTCGAGCCAGAGGGTCACTTCAACGTCCCCCTGCTCTTTTCAACAAGGAGGCACTATGATCACTCATATCAGCCCTGCCGGTAGCATGGATTTACTCTCTCAACTTGAAGTTGAGCGTCTTAAGAAAACCGCGTCTAGTGATCTGTACCAACTGTATCGTAACTGTACGTTAGCGGTACTCAACTCGGGTAGCCACACCGACAATTCCAAAGAGTTGCTCGACAAGTATCAATCGTTTGATGTTGAGGTCGTGCGCCGTGAGCGTGGTATCAAGCTCGAACTGAGCAACCCGCCAGAGCACGCCTTTGTCGACGGTGAAATCATCAAGGGTATCCAAGAGCACCTATTCTCCGTGCTGCGTGACATTGTTTACGTCAACATGCATTTAGCCGATAACCAAAGGCTGAACCTAACCAATGCGACTCACATTACCAACCTCGTGTTTGGTATATTGAGAAACGCTGGAGCACTCACACCCGGCATTGAGCCGAACCTGATTGTGTGTTGGGGTGGTCACTCAATTAATGCCAGTGAATACCAATATACTCGCGAAGTGGGTAATGAATTAGGCCTACGTGAACTGAACATCTGTACCGGTTGTGGACCGGGTGCAATGGAAGGTCCGATGAAAGGCGCGGCGATTGGTCACGCTAAACAGCGTTATACAGACCATCGTTACTTGGGGCTTACCGAGCCCTCAATCATTGCTGCTGAGCCACCAAACCCAATCGTCAACGAACTGGTGATCATGCCAGATATCGAGAAGCGTCTTGAAGCATTCGTTCGTATGGCGCATGGCATCATTATTTTCCCGGGTGGTCCCGGCACTGCCGAAGAGCTGCTGTATATCTTAGGGATCATGATGCACCCAAATAACGTCGACCAACCTATGCCGATTGTATTAACGGGTTCAAAAGAGAGTGAAGCTTACTTCCGTTCGATTGATAAATTTATCGGCGAAACCTTGGGTGAAGAAGCACAAAAACACTATGAGATCGTGATTGATGACCCAGCACGCGCTGCGAAAATAATGAAGCAAGCAATGCCAGATGTGCGCTCTCACCGTAAAGAGACCGGCGATGCTTATAGCTACAACTGGTCGCTGCATATTGAGCCTGAGTTCCAATTGCCATTCGACCCTACCCATGAGTCTATGGCGGCACTCGACCTGCATATGGATCAGAAAACAGAGAGTCTTGCAGCGAATTTACGTAAAGCGTTCTCTGGGATCGTGGCAGGTAACGTCAAAGCCGAAGGCATTCTTGAAATCGAGAAACATGGTCCATTCTTGATTGATGGCGACAAAGAACTGATGACCAAGATGGATCGACTGCTGAATGACTTTGTTGAACAGCATCGAATGAAACTGCCAGGCGGTACGGATTACGTTCCTTGCTATAAGATCGCACCGAGTAACTGATCGACCAAGTAACGGTTATATCTAACGACTGACGTACCAAGTGACTGATAGCAAAGCACTCATTGATCTTAAGGCCTTCATCAGCCCGCGGTCAGAGCTAGTAAGGGATAAAGCTAATCAAGTTATGGCGTTTACGTCGCTAACGTTTCAACTCACCAAGTGATACGTTACTATAAGGGGCTAGCAGCCCCTTTTTTATTGCCTATTTAGTGGAAACTTATGTCTATCCATCTTGTTATTATCGATGCCTTAAACCTCATCCGACGCGTGCACTCTGTTCAGCCGGATCCCACCGATATTACAAGAACCATCACCACAACGGCTCGCACACTAAACCGAATCCTAAACGAATCACAACCCACGCACATCATCGCGGTATTTGATCATCATCTACAAGATCGAGGCTGGCGCGCTGAGGTACTGCCTGCCTATAAGCAAAACCGCAAGCCGATGCCAGAGCCTTTAATGAAAGGGCTCGATGCGATTCAGCAAGCATGGTGGGAACTCGGTATTGATTCATTGCTTTCAGACGGCGATGAGGCAGACGATCTAGTAGCAACACTCGCGAAGAAAGTGGCTGACCACGGTGAAAAGGTCACGATCATTTCTACTGATAAAGGCTATTGCCAACTACTATCACCAACGCTACAGATCCGTGATTACTTCCAACATCGTTGGTTAGATAAGCCCTTCATTGAAGCTGAGTTTGGAGTTAAACCTGAACAACTGGCAGATTACTGGGGATTAACGGGCGTTAGTTCAAGCCAAGTTCCGGGGATCCCAGGAGTTGGCCCAAAAGCTGCCAAAGAGATCCTAACCACGTATCCAGATATTGAAGCGGCATTCTTAGCTGAAGATTTACCGAAAAAGTATCGTAAGAAGTTCGATGAGCATATCGAGTCAGCTCGCGTATGTAAGCTCGTTTCAGCACTCAAAACAGACATCGATTTGGGCTTTAATCTGCAAGATATTCGCTACGAAGCGGTGTCTTAATTCGACGTTACAAGCTCAATCGCTAAAAAGCTCACCGTTAGAGATAGATCAACTATAAATCAATACAATAGCTTAAAAAACCAGTCATTAGAAAGTAGAAAAGCCTTAGTCTGAACTAAGGCTTTTTTTGGTTTCAACTATGTCCCGTCCTGAAATGTGTTTACACATTGAGGACTAATGATGACCATTCCAAATAAACACCACGTTAAGCGCACTCAGCGTGATTACACACTAGGCTTTAAATTACAGGTTGTAGACGCCATCGAAAAGGGCGACATGACCTATAAACAAGCCCAATCAATTTACGGCATACAAGGTCGTTCGACTGTTCTTACTTGGTTAAGAAAGCATGGCAAAATGGATTGGACTACCAACCCAAGGAAGAACACGATGCCTAAATCACCGAGAGCGAATGAAACGCCTGCCCAAAAAATAAAACGACTTGAACAAGAACTCGAAGATGAACGTCTCAGATGCCTTCTTCTCAATAGGGTTGTTGATATTCTTGATGCTGAGCACGGGATGTCGCTAAGAAAAAAGTATATAGCGAAGGAGCAAGAAGCCTTCAAAAAGAGAAGAAAGTAAGCTTAAGTAAAGCTTGTTCATTGCTCAATATATCTCGTCAGTGTGTCTATCAGAGAGAAAAGCGTGAGACCACTCGTCAGGCTGTGCTTGCTCCTGTGAAAGGGATGGTGCTTGAGATAAGACGATTCATGCCTCGGCTGGGAGCTCGTAAGCTCTATTTCTTACTGAAGCCGAAGTTGATAGCTAAGGGAATAAAACTTGGCCGTGATGCTTTGTTTAATTACCTCAGAGAAGAGCGCTTACTCGTTAAGCCGAAACGAAGTTACACCAAAACAACGAACAGCAGACACTGGATGAAAAAACATCCGAACTTGCTAAAAGAAGTCGTTCCGTCAAAACCAGAAGAAGTTCTGGTGAGCGACATCACTTATGTTCAGTCAAACGAGGGCGTTCACTACTTGTCATTGGTTACCGATGCCTTCAGCCGTAAAATCATGGGGTATGAAGTTAGCAATGAAATGAAAGCGAGCGATGTTGTGAAGGCTTTAGATATGACGGTAAAAACTCGATGTTATTGTCATGCGACAATCCATCACTCAGATAGAGGGCTTCAGTATTGCTCAAACCTCTATCAAGAGAAACTTAAAAAGCATGGTATAACTCCATCAATGACTGATGGTTATGACTGCTACCAAAACGCGTTAGCTGAGCGGGTCAATGGTATCCTCAAGCAAGAGTTCTTGCTTACTCAGTGCAAAGATCTTCGCGAGTTGAAAACACTTGTTGAAGAGTCAATATATACGTACAACGAAATGAGGCCACATCTCAGCCTAGGTATGAATACGCCAAATAAGATGCATGAAAAAAGCCAGCAACTTGCGTTACTGGCTTACTAAAATCGTCAACGTATTTTAGGACGAGACACTAAGACGAAACATGTCGCTTATATTGACTAACTTCTATTTCTAGAATGACTTGCAGTAAAGAGTGGATTAGAAGCTATAAGCGATTGAGGCTTTGAAGTTACGACCTGCTTCGTAGCTGGTGTACTTATCTGAACCCCAAGAGATACCAAAGCCAGTATGCTCTGCGTATTTCTTATCGAATAAGTTATCAACACCAAGGTTCATCTCTAGATCCTTAGCAAATGTTGGCGTGTAAGCCGCCCAAATATTGTGTGTGCCGAAGCCTGCACGTTTGATCTGTTCACCATCTTCATCCGTGTAATCATTACCAGGAACAAAGCGAGAGTCCCAACCAAACACAAACTCACTGTTCAGGCTGTAGTTGAAACCCGCCTTGAAATTGTGAATGCCTGTTTTACTCATATGGCTAGTTTTACCATTTTCTAGATCTTTCTGGTCACCATCGGAGTACGAGTGGTTAGCATAAACACTTAGCGCATCTAGCTGATAGCTTAATACCGTTTCAACACCCCACACTTCAACATCATACTGGTTAGCTAATGTTGAGTTGTTCTTGGTTGGGTGCATTTGATTATCAAGGTTGTAGGTGTAAGCTGTGAAACCTAGAATGGCGTAATCCGCCGCAAGTAAGCTTGTCAGTTCGTAATCAAAACCCGCTTCGTAGTTATTACCTGTCATCGCCTTAGTATCAGACTGGTCAACGTCGGATGCCGCTTTCATCGTTAGCGTTTCTGGCAGTGATGCACCTTTAAACAAACGACCGTAACCAAGACGAAGTTTTAGGTTGTCCGTGGTTTGGTATTCCCCCTTGAACTTTGGAGACAGCTGGTCGAAATCACCCGTGTATACACCACCCAGCTTATGAACGTCGTAACGCAGACCTGTGGTTAAACGGAAATCGCTGAATTCATACATATCTTGCACGTAAAGGCCGTACGCTGTAACCGTGCCGCCATCCATACCGTACTTCTTGGTTTCACCTTGCTTTGAACCGCTTTGATAAACGCCATCGCCGGCATCAATCCATTGTTCAGCTTTGTAACCATCAAGGCCGTAAGTAAGCTCATGCTCACCAACCCAAGAGCTATTACGAATGTCACCACCAATGGTCGTCACGTTGTATTCACGATCAGGAATAGCAATTGTGCCGTCTTTAATCCAATCGCCGTTCGCGTCTTTGTCCCAAGCAGTGTCAATAAGCGCGTCACGATCCATGTACTGACGGTTGTAGTAGACGTTAGTTTTCAGATGAACCAAATCACTGCCTGCATCGTATTCGTGCTGCAGTGTCACAGTATCGCGGTTTAGAGAGTGGTAGTTGTGCTCGTCGTCAGCATACAGTGCACCGGCCTTCTCACCAGAAAGCTGACGCTTACCGCCATCACTGTATCGGTTGAACGTTAATTTGAATTCGTTCGCATCATTTGGGATGAAAACAACCTTAGCCAATCCAGACTTCAGCTCACCCTGCTTTGAGGTTACCGCTTTCTGATCGGGAATATGCAGGTCACCATCTTCTGAGTAGTTAGCAATACCCATGAACTGTAGTTTGTCGTTCACTTTTGCGTACACAGCCACGTTAGTTGCAAAGCGCTCGTAAGCCGTTTGGTAGCTTGTTTTTACTCGAGCGCCAATACTTTCACCTGGCTTAAGAAGGTCGCTCGGGTCTTTCGTCTCGTAGCTAAACGAACCGTTGATCGCACCTGAGCCAGATAGCGCAGAGTTACCACCGAGTTCAATTTCGGCGCGTTTAAGCATCGCAGGATCAATCGCTTGGTCGCCTGAGTGGTGGAATAGCTGACCTTCTTGACGAGCACCATCAATGGTCACTACGGAAAATTTATCTTCCATACCACGTACAAACACTTTTCGAGAGTAACGTGCGTTTCCGTCTACCGTTACGCTAGGCATGGTGTTCAGAACATCTTTGATGTCCGATGCTTGTTTCTTTTCAAGGATATCTGAATTGATTTCTGTCTGAACAAGTTGATCAAGAGCGGAACCGATAACGACAACGGTTTCTGTTTCGTCTGCAGCAAGGGCAGTAAATGAAGTCAAGGCAACCGTAACGGCCACTGATAATGCTTTAAGTTTCATATTGTGTTTTTATAATTTATAGAATCAAGTGAGGAAGCGTGAATATTACACACTTTGAATGATAATTCTTATCATTTACATTCTTTACTTACATTCACTTACTTATAATAAAATCACTTTTGGCTAGAATGTTCTTGTCGTAAAACTTACTTAGTTTTGCCGCTGAATTATTAATTAAATCCTGCTTCGTATCACCCCTGAATTAGGTAGCCGTAAGTCTCGATCTCTTACGGCTTTTTTAACTGATGATCGCAGAGGTTAAAGCATAAATCGGCGACGATGACCAAGCGACCAACCAAAAACGTCACCATCTATACCACCAAATTGCAGATACAAAAAATGCCCCATAAAGGAGCATTTTATTGGCCACTGATAGACCGATTAATGACTGATATTAGTCACTCTTCACTGCACTAACAATTAGTACGGTGAGATATTCGAAAGTGACTGAATATGAACCGTGATCTCTTCGCGATCATGATAAAGGTGCTTTGCCTGCATCTTGAATTTAACTTTGTTATCGATAAGGAACTGTTTTAGGTTCTCGATATCTTGCAGTACTTCATCGTAGCGACCTTTCATTGGCAGCTTAAGGTTGAACAGTGCTTCTTTCGCCCAGCCTTTGATGATCCACTCACCCATTAAGTGAGCAACACGTGCAGGTTTCTCAACCATGTCACAAATAATCCAAGTTACGTTCTTACGATCAGGTTCGAACTTAAAGCCATCCACCATGTGGTGCTTAATTTGACCCGTTTCCATTAGGCTATCTGCCATCATGCCGTTATCGACACAGTGAACAAACATAGAGCGCTTAACCAATTGGTAAGTCCAACCACCTGGACACGCACCTAAATCTACGCCCCACATACCCGGAGCCAGACGCTCGTCCCACTCATCACGAGGGATGAATACGTGGAATGCTTCTTCTAGCTTCAATGTAGAGCGGCTTGGCGCATCTGATGGGAATTTCAAACGAGGAATGCCCATGAAGAACTGTGAGTTGTTGGTTGGGTAAGAGTAACCAACAAAGCAGTGACCCGGCGCAATAAAGCATAAATGAAGCACTGGCTTCTTAGCGTTATCTTTCGCAGTCATCAGGCCTTTACCACGCATTGCTTGACGCATCGGCACGGTAAACTTACGGCAGAACTTCAAAAGCTCTTTCGCTTCATTGGTATCTGGCGTTTCAATACGGATATCACCACAACGTGGGAAACCTTCTTTCTCAGAAAGCGCCTCAAGAATTGGAGAGATACGATCGTCTGTTGGGAGATCTTTGATCTCAACAGCAACCGCTAACATTTGACGAGCAAAGATCAGTGATTGGAAATCAACTTCTTTGATCAGCTTATCGGCTTCGCCAGCTTGATAACATTCAAACAATACAAAGCCTGTATTGCTCTTTAAGCGAGGAAAACCAAACACTTCCAGTTGTGTTGCCTTGTCTTGAATTTCGCCAGCACATTCTTTTTCAAAACCAGAGCGACAATAAAGTAGTACGTGTTTCACTGAGTTACCTCTTTTATATTCAAAGCAGCGAAGGAGAAGACTCCCCAACCAATGATAAATAGTAGACCACCAAACGGTGTTATAGGGCCAAACCATTTTATTCCTGTCAGTGCTAGCCCATAAAGGCTGCCACTAAAACAAAGGATGCCGATGATAAAGCAAATTGCCGCAATGAAAAAATATTTTTGTGATTTAGCGCCAAGTTTCATCTGTAGCAGAGCGCCACACGCCAATATCGCGAGCGTATGGATAAACTGGTACTGAACACCGGTCTCAAACACACCTAACAGATACTCAGGTAAAATCGCTTTCAACCCGTGAGCCGCGAAGGCGCCAAGCATCACAGCAATCGCGCCAGAGATGCCAGCAAACGTTAGTAAATACTTACTTCTCATTGAGCACCTCTTTGATAAACGCTGATAACTTCTCAACGGTTAACGCAATATTCTGCTGTTCGGTGTAACCAGAGCTCTTGCGTGGCTTAAAGCTGTGGTCGCCATCGGGAATAAACTCAACACGAATTGAATCCGACAAATCGAAATCAGCGAACTCATCACGCTTACCAAAGGTATCGCGCTCGCCCTGTAGAATAAGGCACGGCTTTGTTAACTCAGCCAAGTGCTCACCTTTGTATTTCTCTGGTTTGCCTGGAGGATGAAAGGGAAAACCCAAACATGCCATTGCTGCCACCTTATCAACTTCAGACAAATGGCTCGCCATACGTCCTCCCATCGACTTGCCGCCAATGACAAGCTTGTCGGCATCAACCTGTTCGATAACCTCTTGGTAAGCTTCAAGCAGCCTAGGCGCTCTGTCAGGTGGACGACGCTTGCCATCTTCAGCTCTCTTAATCATGTAAGGGAAATTGAAGCGAATCACTCGTATTCCTTTAAATGCCAACCCTTTGGCTACCGACTGCATGAACTCATGATCCATACCTGCACCGGCGCCGTGCGCGAAGACAAAGGTTACTGGGTTGTCTTCACCATCAATAATTAGGTTACTCATCGAGTAAGTCCTCTTGTTCGCTTTGTGCTTTCGCTAACATCCAATCTCGGAAGGTCGCAATACGTCCCATGTCGGCCTGTTTCTCATGACACACCACATAGAAGGCATTCTTACTCACCAACACTTCATCAAATGGAGCCAACAAGCGACCGGCCTCGATTTCAGGCTGAGCTAAAACGTTGTTCCCCAGAGCGATACCTTGCCCATGGGCAGCAGCTTGCAACACCATGGTCGAGTGGCTAAAGATAGGGCCGTGATTCACGTTAACGCCATCAATGCCATTTTGTTTCGCGAACTGTTTCCAATCTTTTCGAGAGGTATCGTGCAGTAGCGTATGGCATGCCAAATCGCTTAACGATTCTAGAGGTTTCGTTCCGAGCAATACCGACGGTGAGCAAAGAGGAATTAAGTATTCTTGGTAAAGCTTATCAGCTCTAAGCCCCGACCAATTGCCTCGCCCGTAGTAAATAGCCACGTCTACGTCATCCGTTAGCGAGCCTTCATCCATATCTACGGCTTTGATTCGCACATCGATATCCGGTTCTTGCTGATTAAAGTCAGCCAACCTTGGTACTAACCATTGAATCGCAAAACTTGGCGGTAAGCTGATGGTCAATGCGCCCTTCTCGCTTCGCTCAAGCACCTTGTCTGTCGCCTCAGCCAAAGAAGTGAAGATATCTTTAATATCTAAGAAGTAGCTTTGACCCTCTTCAGTCAGCAACAAAGAGCGGTTTCTTCGGCGAAAGAGCTTTAATGACAAGAATTCTTCAAGCGCCTTAATTTGATGACTTACTGCAGCTTGAGTAACAAATAACTCTTCTGCGGCACGCGTAAAACTCAAGTGTCGAGCCGCGGCTTCAAACACTCTCAAGGAGTTTAATGGGGGTAATCGACGAGACATAGTTACTCTCTAAATTGGCATTAGTTTTTTTTATCTGAAACATTATAATTTGTCCATTGCCTAGCGGCCAGAGAAATTCTATATTTCATCCCGCAGCAGCTAGCCTGAACGGCTTGATTCTCTCCAGAATCAATTGGTTTAGCTCCTGCGATGTTGTGTTTGCAAACTCGTACTTTTCGAGTTGGGTAGAGTTCTACCAAATGTTTTGTTGCAGTTCCATACTGAAACGAGGCATATACTTCCTGTATTTATTTTGACCTGTCTGTCAAATTGGTTTGCACCGCCTTTAAGGCGGTGTTTTTTTATGCCCAAAGCAAAATAACAACAAGTTTATCAATAGCTGTGCTAATTAATCTTTATTATTTTTCATCGCTAATCACAGAATCAGACACCCACTCAAATAATCAACTGAACACATACAAATAGAACCACTGAGTTGCACTAAAAAGTAACAGAATACTTCAAGATACTCACACTTCTTCAGTTACATATAAATCCGTTTAGAGCTCACCATTTCTATCAATCAAAAATTTTAAAGCTGAGCATGACGATAGCACGCCCAAACTCACGCCTCTGTCTGACTACTGTAAATCATTCATAATAGAAAATAAAAAAGCCGCTTACTTTTCAGTAAGCGGCTTTGCAAAATGATTAACGGTTGGTCAACACACCACTATGGGCGGTAAACCTTAACGTTGTGGAAGCCTTGCTCTTGCAAGTAAAGCGCTTGCAGACGGCTCATGACACCACGATCACAGTACAACAAGTACTCTTTCGATTGGTCTAGGTCACCAAACTGAGTTGAAAGCTTGAAGAACGGGATGTGTTTGATTTCAACACCATCGATTTCTAGTGGGCTTTCGTCTTCTTCGTCTGGGCTACGGATATCTAGAACGACAGCGTGCTCAGCAACGGCTTGAACTTGCTCCACTTCTGGTGCCTGTTCTTGGCTCTCTTTCTCGATATCACGAATATCCATAATACGAGCGTTCTCGATCACTTGATCCAGCACTTCGAAGTTAAACTTAGCTTCTTCCGCTTCTAGTTTGCCTTTCTTCGCTTTCACTGTTGGCTTCTTAGAGATAACACCACAGTACTCAGGCATTACTTTAGCGAAGTCTTCAGTACCAATCTTACGAGACAGGTCGATGATGTCTTCTTTGTCCCAGTTGATCAGCGGACGAAGGATCAAAGTATCCGTCACGTTATCGATATGACGTAGGTTAGTTAGCGTTTGGCTAGAAACCTGACCCAATGCTTCACCCGTTACTAGAGCTTCGATACCGAAGCGCTCTGCAACCATACCACCAGCACGCATGAACATACGCTTAAGAACAACGCCCATTTGGCCGTCTTCAACGTTCTCAAGGATCTCTGCAACTACAGGTTCAAAATCGATAGAGATGAACTTCACCTTTGCAGATGAGCCGTATTTATTCCATAGGTAGTGAGAAACTTGCTTAACGCCAATCTCGTGAGCAGGGCCACCAAGATTGAAGAAACAGTAATGCACCTTAGAACCACGTTTGATGTGTAGGTAGCTCGAAACGCCAGAGTCAAAACCACCAGAGATCAAGCTCAGTAGATCTTCTTGAGTACCTAGAGGGAAACCGCCTAGGCCTTTATGACGTTCAATTACTTGGTTTAGCTTGTCGTTCTCGACTTCAACTTTAACGGTAATATCTGGGTTTTTCAGTTTTACTTTTGCTGAGTCAACCGCTTGGTTTAAACCACCACCTACGTAGCGTTCTAGCTCGATAGAGGTAAAGTCATGTTTACCACGACGCTTAGCTCGCACAGAGAAAGTCTTACCTTCAATAAGACTGCGGCTGCGCTCAAGAACTTGCTCGTAAATATCGTGCAGGTCTTTAAATTCTGATTGCTGAACCTCAAGGGAGTGATGAATACCCGGAGTTTGCGTCAATACTTCGAGTGTTTCTTTGAAGTATTTATCGCTCTCAGACGTCACTTCGATGTGGTCGCGACGGTTGAAGACAGCCACAGACTCAGTACGACGCTGAAGAATAGTACGAATATTACGTTCTAGAATCTTTGTGAAGCGCTTACGCACCGATTCACTTTTTACAAAAATTTCCGGGTGGGGCTTAACAATAAATTTCATAGTACTTTCACGCCAATAAGGTTCACAATTTTAATAGGTTCATCACCACGTAAAAGGTCATTTCACATAGTTATTGAAGCAATAATAGATCAATATTAAATCTAAGGGCGCGAATTATACATGAGAAAGTCAAACAAGGAAAAGAGTGCGTGCTTTGGTGCCATTAATAAACTCACCTTGGCGACAAACTACCGTCTCGATTTCATCCAAGCTCATTTCTCGATATCTTCTCTTGTCTGCTTGTTACAAACACTTTTGTGTATCACACAAAGAAAAAGCCCAATCTACGACAGATTGGGCTTTGGAATGCATATTCTTGATAAAGACTATTCAGCGATTGCTGGGACTTCTTCGCTATAGAGCGGCTCACCCTGCATGATACTGATCTCTACGCGGCGATTAAGGCTACGTTGCCATTCTGTATCGTTGGACTCGACAGGCTCTGTATCGGCCATACCACGCACTCTCAAACGTTGATGAGAGAAACCACGGACCTTTTCCATTTCTTGAGCAACAGACACCGCACGTTGCGATGATAAGTCCCAATTAGAACGGTAAAGCTCAGAATCAAGTCGCTGGTTATCGGTGTGTCCTGAGATTCGAACAATACCTGGCACATCTTTAACAAGCTCAGCAACCTGTCGAACTAGTGGTCGGAACTTAGGCTGTAGGAAAGCAGAACCCGATGGGAATGCACCCTTCTCGCGAATTCGAATCACAATCTGCTGGCCAAGATTTTCAACTTCAATCGCACCTTGGTCGATCTCTCGCTCAAGTGCTTTCTTGATGCTTTCCATCAAGGTTTCCATCTCTTGCGATTGAGCCTCAGCTTGCTGCTGTTGCTGGTCTGACTCAGAGTTTTGATTGTCGTGAGTCGACACCTCTGGAGACTTACCTCCGGTCATCTTGCCTTGGTCACGCATCGTACCACCAGCACGCTCAGATTCACCTTCATGAAATTCTAGCGTTTGCTGAGTAATATCAATGGTTTGCTGCATGATCACGTCAATCGGTGTCGGCTCTGGGCGACCAGGGCGGAACTCTTGTGCAATGATGCTAGTGCCTTTAGGAATGTCTTTCACTTCCAAGCGGTTTTGAACACCGAATGCAAACTTCATCGAGCCGGCAATCTGCTTGAACTTCAATACGTCCATCTCAGAAAACGAGAGCAGCAGTACGAAGAAACACATCAGCAGTGACATTAAGTCAGCAAATGTTCCCATCCATTGAGGTAAACCGGGAGGGGGACATTTACATGGATTGTCTTCATCCATCTTCATTCTTCCCCCTTAATCAGTTTCACCATCAAGACTACGCTTACCTTCGTTCAGGTAACTCTTCAGGTAACCGTCAATCACTCGCGGGTTTTGACCATCTTGAATGGCTAATACACCGTCCATTACCAAGCGGCGGTTTAGCGTCTCCTGATCTCGGCGCAATGCAAGCTTGTCTGCGATTGGGAAGAACACCATGTTCGAAAGAATCGCACCATAAAGAGTCGTTAAAAGTGCAACTGCCATCGCAGGGCCGATCGCTTTAGGATCATCCATGTTCGAAAGCATCGCAACCAGACCAACCAAGGTACCGATCATACCCATCGCAGGGGCAACATCACCGAATGCAGAGAACACTTTCGCGCCCTGTTCGTGACGCTCTGTGGTTAACGCAATGTCTTTTTGCAGTGCCGCACGCACCACATCACCATCATGGCCATCGACCAATAGATCGATGCCCTTTTGCATGAAGCTGTTGCTGATTTCCATCTCTTCAAGTGCTAAGAAACCACCTTTACGTGCTGCGTCAGCCATCTCTACAACTTTAGCGATAAGATCTTCAGGCTCGTCAGCTTTAAACATAAATGCTTTGCCAGCGATTTTGGTCGCACCAAAGAATTGTCCCATGGTGAACTTCATCAGAACAACAAACGTTGAACCACCAACCACGATCAAAATGGATGTCGTGTCATAGAACATCCCGAGGCTTCCACCTAGGATCATTGCCATGATTACAAAGGCAAATCCACCAATCAAACCTATTAGGGTTGCTAAATCCACTGAGCACTCCTCATGCTTTTTTGTAGCTCTATGTCGACGATAATCTTCTTATCGGCCAGACTATAAGATCTTTTAGTAAATTCTTGGCCTAAGTATCACACTTTTAGTTTTTTGATCACAACTATTACCCGCTTTGCTCTTATCAACCAGTCATAAACTCGATAAAGGTAGGGTTATTAGATGAAAGTGGCTTGAAGCCTCTTAAAAACGAACTTTCTAGCAAAATTTATTGGTTACATTTGACCATATCAACGGCCTAGGGTAACGTTCGTTCATCTTTCCAAACGCAGATTTATTATGGCTACTAAGAAACCTGAAAATATGAGCTTTGAAGCGGCTATCGAAGAGCTTGATGGCTTGGTTGATCAACTAGAAAATGGTGATCTAGCTTTAGATGATGCGCTGAAAAAATTCGAACGAGGCATCTCCCTCGCTCGTGCTGGTCAAAGTAAACTAAACGACGCTGAACAGCGTGTTAGCATCCTACTGCAAAATGATGAAAATGCAGAACTGAGTGACTTTAACCCACAACCTGAATAACGAATTGTATGAGACCCCCTATGATCGAGACGTTATTGTCTTATCAAGCACGTAATAACGAGCAACTGAACCTTTGGCTTGATCGCCTGCCACACCAAAATCAGAACCTAATCAACGCGATGCGTTATGGGTTACTTTTAGGCGGCAAACGCGCACGTCCATTTCTTGTCTACATTACTGGGGACATGCTCGGTTGCACCGCTGAAGAACTCGACACTCCAGCTTCAGCAATCGAATGTATTCATGCCTATTCTCTGATTCACGACGACCTTCCAGCAATGGACGACGACGAACTGCGTCGTGGCCACCAGACTTGTCACATCAAATACGATGAAGCAACGGCAATTTTAACGGGCGATGCACTACAAACTCTCGCGTTTACTATACTTGCGGAAGGCACATTAAGTGCTGACGGGGAAAGCAATCGCGTTCGAATGATTCAACGCCTAGCAGAAGCCTCTGGTGCACAAGGTATGTGTATTGGACAAGCGCTTGATATTGAAGCTGAAAATCGCTCTGTCACGCTAGAAGAGTTAGAAGAAGTTCACCGTAATAAGACTGGCGCTCTAATGAAGAGTGCGATTCGTTTAGGTGCTCTGGCTGCTGGCGAAAAAGCGTTTGAAGTGATGCCTCAATTAGACAAGTACGCCGATGCAATCGGGTTAGCCTTCCAAGTTCAAGATGATATTTTAGATATCACTAGCGATACCGAAACTTTGGGCAAACCACAGGGCTCTGACCAAGATTTGAACAAAAGCACCTACCCTTCTTTGTTAGGTTTAGAGGGCGCTCAAGAAAAAGCGCAAACTCTGCTACAGGAAGCGCTTCAAGCTTTGGCTGCAATCCCATACAATACCCAGTTACTCGAAGAGTTCGCCCGATACGTCATCGAGCGCAAGAACTAAGACAATAAGCGCGTATTACCTATGACTCTTGATATATCAAAGTACCCAACTCTTGCTTTGGCTGATAAGCCAGAGGATTTGCGTCTACTTCCAAAAGAGACGCTTACACAGCTTTGTGATGAATTACGCACCTATCTTCTTAACTCAGTGAGCCAGTCAAGTGGTCACTTAGCGTCAGGCTTAGGTACGGTAGAGCTAACAGTGGCTCTACACTATGTGTACAACACACCTTTTGACCAGTTGGTTTGGGATGTTGGCCACCAAGCATACCCGCACAAAATTCTAACGGGTCGTCGCGACCGCTTGTCGACTATCCGTCAAAAAGATGGACTGCATCCATTCCCATGGCGTAAAGAGAGTGAGTACGACACGCTTTCTGTTGGTCACTCTTCAACATCGATCAGTGCCGGACTCGGTATGGCGATCAGTGCGAAGAAAGAAGGCAAGAATCGTAAAGTCGTCAGTGTGATTGGTGATGGCGCAATTACTGCTGGTATGGCATTTGAAGCCATGAACCACGCGGGCGATATTCACAATGACATGCTGGTTATCCTTAACGATAACGAGATGTCGATTTCTGAAAACGTAGGTGCTCTGAACAACCATCTAGCTCAAGTTCTTTCTGGCAGTCTTTACACGTCAATTCGTGAGGGTGGCAAGAAAGTGCTATCGGGCGTTCCGCCGATTAAAGAGCTCGTTCGTCGTACAGAAGAACATCTAAAAGGCATGGTTGTCCCTGGCACCATGTTTGAAGAGTTAGGCTTTAACTACATTGGTCCAGTTGACGGTCACGATGTAAATGAGCTGATTAAAACGCTGAAGAACATGAGGGACCTAAAAGGCCCTCAGTTCCTGCATATCATGACTAAGAAAGGCAAAGGCTACGAGCCAGCTGAAAAAGATCCTATTGGCTACCACGGTGTACCTAAATTCGATCCTGCGCATTCAAGTCTGCCTAAGAGCACTAGCTCTAAACCAACTTTCTCTAAGATTTTTGGCGACTTCCTGTGTGATATGGCCGCGCAAGATCCTAAGCTGATGGCAATCACGCCTGCAATGCGTGAAGGTTCTGGCATGGTACGTTTCTCTAAAGAATACCCAGAACAGTACTTCGATGTAGCAATTGCTGAGCAACACGCTGTGACGCTAGCAACTGGCATGGCGATTGCGGGTGATAAGCCGATTGTGGCTATCTACTCGACTTTCCTACAACGTGGCTACGATCAACTGATCCACGATGTTGCCATCATGGATCTACCGGTTATGTTCGCGATTGACCGTGCGGGTCTTGTCGGTGCAGATGGCCAAACACACCAAGGTGCGTTTGACTTAAGCTTTATGCGCTGCATTCCAAACATGGTGATCATGGCACCAAGCGACGAAAACGAATGTCGTCAAATGCTATACACTGGCCACCAGCACACAGGTCCAAGTGCCGTTCGTTACCCTCGCGGTAATGGCATGGGTACAGAGATTCAAAGTGAATTTACTGCGATTGAGATTGGTAAAGGTCGTATCGTTCGCGAAAGCGAAAAAGCAAAAGATGGCTCGAAAGTCGCTATTCTGAGCTTTGGTACTTTCCTTGAAAGTGCACTTCAAACGGCTGACGCTATCGATGCGACGGTTGCTGACATGCGTTTTGTGAAACCGTTAGACGAAGCTTTGATCAAACAAATTGCTGCTGACCACGATGTACTTGTGACAATCGAAGAGAACGCGATTGCAGGTGGTGCCGGCGCGGGTGTGATTGAATTCTTGATGCAAGAAAAGCTACTGATGCCAGTATTGAACCTTGGTCTACCAGACAAGTTTATTGCTCAAGGTACTCAAGGCGAACTGCATGAAGAGCTTGGCTTAGATGCGAAAGGTATTGATAAGTCTATCTCTGACTACCTTGCTAAATAGCTTTCACCAGCAAACGGCATAAGCTAAAAAACAAAAAAGGTTGGCCCTAGGGTCAACCTTTTTAGTATCTGCTAACTCGTTAGCTAAACCTCATATCGCTCAACTAACTTTCGCTAACCCAACCTTATTTCAGCAACAAGGTTTAAGTACTGGTGCGTCGTAATTCTCTGGTTCATCAGAGTAGATAGCAACGTTAAAGTTCTCAACCAAGCCTGTCTCTTCAACACACTGCTCTTGGAAGAACTGTTGAATCTCACGGCGTTGGCAATGCGCTTCAAACGCTTCGTTGTCTGCCCAGATCTCATTGAAAGCAATCGGGAAGCTCTGGCCTTCAGCAAATGGGCTCTGAATGTGACGAGTCACTGTGTATTGAATACAACCATCTTCACGCAGAGTGTTTGGCTCTAGTGATTTTAAAACCTCAAACAGTTCGTTCAGTTTGCCTTCTTTTGGCTGAAATTGAGCGATACAGTAAACCTTCTTAGACATTGTAATTCCTTGTTTTTCTCTATTATTGTTCGTTCTTTGGGTATTGATTCTTAAACGAGCCAGCCTGAAAAATGTGCCACGGCATACAGCGAAATCGCCGCCATAATACCCGCCACAATATCATCAATCATGATACCTAAGCCGCCGTGAACTCGCTTGTCTAACCAACCAATTGGCCAAGGCTTTACCATATCGAAAAAACGAAACAGCACGAAGCCAGCGAATAGCCATTTCCAATCATTAACAGGAATACCCAACAACGGCACCAGGCCCATGGTAATCCAAAAGCCTGCAAACTCATCCCATACAATAGAGCCGTGATCGTGCACGCCCATGTCATCAGAGGTCACTTGGCATATTTTGATACCAATAATACAGCTCACAATCACAAGAATGACATAAATAGGAAAAGGTAACTGAACCAGCAATAGATAAAATGGAATCGAAGCAAGCGTGCCCATGGTGCCGGGAATAATAGGCGATAAGCCACTGCCAAATCCTGTTGCCAATAAATGCCAAGGATTTTTAAGAGAGATTGCAGAAAGTGGATTTGTCATCAATTAACCTTAAAGTGATCGTAACCAGTTAAGTTCCAGCTTAGTGGTTCACCATTATTGTGTAGTTCAAAATATTCTACAGGTCTTATCTGGCCAATGCAGGTGACTTTTGTTCCAGTGTGTGACAAAGCACTTTCCAGTGAACCTTTATTTTCTTCCGGCACGGTAAAGCAGAGTTCGTACTCTTCACCACTGGTAAGCGCATACTGTTGTGCAGAAGTAATATCGGAAGAGAATTGACGTAATTCAGCGGAAATAGGCAACGTACTCACATCAATGCTTGCACCGACCTGAGAACGCTTGAGAATGTGTTTTAAATCAGCAATAACACCATCAGAGATATCAATGGCAGACGAAGCAAGGTTTACTAATGCCTGACCAGCCAAAACTCGTGGAGTGCTCAGGTAGTGTCTCTCTTCAAGCTCTAGCGCATAAGGCTTAGCTTGGTTCTGTTCTGGGTCTAATATCACCTCTAGGCCCGCTTTGCTGTCGCCTAAGTTGCCCGTTACGTAAATCCAGTCACCCACTTTCGCGCCATCTCTGCGTAGTGCTCGGCCCTCTGGTACAAATCCTTGCACAGTCAATGTCAAACTCAGCGGTCCTTTGGTCGTGTCACCACCGATTAGTTGAATACCAAAGTAGTCTGCAAGTTTGAAAAAAGAATCACAAAATGGGGCAAGCCACGCTTCATCGACTTCAGGCATGGTTAACGCAAACGAAACCCAAGCAGGTGTCGCGCCCATAGCCGCAAGATCACTGATGTTCGAAGCCAAGGCTTTGTGTGCTACCCAAGCTGGATTCGCTTCCGCTAAGAAGTGAGTGCCCGCCACTAAGGTGTCCGTACTGATCGCGATCTGAACATTACTTGGCGCTTTGACCAAAGCACAGTCATCGCCCGCTGCCAGATGTACGTCTTTACGTTGTGGTTGTCGATTTACAAAATATTTTTCAATCAGGTTAAATTCGCCAGACATCACATGCCCTATCTTTAGTCTTCATACAAATCCCCGTAATAATTGGTATTACAGAAATTTAGTTACAAAAAAGGCCAGCATAAAAGCTGACCTTTAGATTCAATATACGAACGTCTTATTTCTTACGAACGTGCGGTGCAGCTTTATCAAGCACACCGTTAACAAACTTATGGCTGTCTTCTGCTGCGAATACTTTCGCAAGCTCGATAGCTTCGTTGATAACCACTTTGTATGGTACATCTTCGCGACGAGTCATCTCGTACATGGCTAAACGTAGAAGCGCTAGTTCCATCAAATCCAGATCTTGCATAGGGCGAGATACGAATGGACGAAGCTTGCTATCAAGTTCCATGTGGCTAAGAGCAACACCAGTTAGCAGGTCGCGGAAGTATGCAACGTCTGTTTCTGGCATAGCAAGTGCAGGTTCTGCAGCATGATGCTCTTCTTCATCATACTTACCACCAGATAAGAACTGTTCTTCAACGGTAGCAATATTTTCTTTAGTAATTTGCCAAGAATAAATTGCTTGTAGAGCAAATTGACGTGCGTTACGACGTGCGGCTGGTTTCACACTGGCCCCCATTAGGAATCGATTTCAGAAAGAACGTTGATCATCTCAAGTGCGCTAAGTGCTGCTTCTGCACCCTTATTACCAGCCTTGGTTCCTGCGCGTTCAATAGCTTGATCGATCGTATCAACAGTAAGAACACCAAACGCTACTGGAAGAGAAAATTCCAGAGACACTTGTGCCAAACCTTTATTACATTCACTACAAACATAGTCAAAGTGAGGTGTACCGCCACGGATTACTGTACCAAGAGATACAATCGCATCGAACTTACCCGTTTTTGCAACGCGCTGCGCTACAAGTGGAAGTTCTACTGCACCAGGGCAACGAACAACAGTGATGTTGTCTTCGCTTACTTGTCCATGACGCTTTAAAGTATCGATTGCACCAGAAAGTAAACTTTCGTTAATAAAACTGTTGAAACGAGCAATAACGATAGCAATTTTTGCATTTGGCGCTGGGAAGCCACCCTCGATCACTTTCATAAGCCTTCCTTTAACTATTTTCATCAAGTGAGAATCGCCGGATTCTAGCACAAAACTGTGAGCAATATCTAATGCTAATTTAGAAGAACAGACACCGGAGATGTAAAGATGATAACGCAGCGCTGCTCCCAAGCTTATGGGAACAACAAGTCGCTAAGCTCACGTGTTTAACACGCTGTAAATCTGGCTTAGCGACTTTGCTCTTTTGGTCTGATTGGTTATCAAAAGAGCTATCGGCGTCATCATTGATTTATGTTGCTACAAACTCATAGGCAAGTGACTACTCGCAAACGTATTCAACAACGTTAAGACCAAAGCCGCCCAATGCGTGGTAACGCTTGGTGCTTGAAGAGAGCAAACGCATATCGTGAACGCCTAGGTCTTGTAGAATCTGAGAACCCACACCAACACGACGAGAAGTACCTTGCTTCTTAGCCATGGTAGGTTGCTCATTCTTATCTTGCGCTTCGAACGTCTTCACTTTGTGGATCAAAGAATCAGACGACTCTTCGTTACCCAGAATAACCAACACACCGCCTTCGTCGCCAATGCGCTTCATCGCTTTATCTAGCGACCAGCTACGCTCAGTACCACGGTCAGAATGAAGCAGATCGGTAAACGTATCATGCAGGTGAACACGTACTAAAGGAGCACCTTCAGACAGGTCACCTTTTTGCATCGCATAGTGGATCTGGTTATCAATCGTGTCACGGTAAGTTACGAGCTCAAAGTCACCAAACTCTGTTGGCAGATGGCACTGTGCGACACGTTCAATCGTCGTTTCTGTGTTGTTGCGGTATTCAATCAAGTCAGCAATGGTGCCTAGTTTGATGTCGTGTTTTTCAGCGAAGACTTCAAGATCAGGGCGACGTGCCATGGTGCCATCGTCATTTAGGATCTCAACGATAACCGATGCTGGCTCACAGCCCGCTAGACGTGCTAAATCACAACCTGCTTCGGTGTGTCCAGCGCGAGTCAGAACACCGCCGTCTTGCGCTGTCAGTGGGAAAATATGACCAGGTTGAACAAGGTCAGCCGCTTTTGCGTCTTTTGCCACAGCCGCTTGAACAGTAACGGCGCGGTCTGATGCAGAAATACCCGTTGTTACGCCCTCAGCAGCTTCAATTGAAACCGTAAAGTTCGTCGTGTATTGAGCGTTGTTGTCTTGAACCATAGGCGCTAGACCCATGCGATTTGAACGCTCTTTGGTCAACGTTAGACAGATTAAGCCACGGCCATACATAGCCATAAAGTTAATCGCTTCTGGCGTGACATGTTCTGCTGCCATGATCAGATCGCCTTCATTCTCGCGATCTTCATCATCCATCAGGATAACCATTTTTCCTAGGCGAATGTCTTCAATAATTTCTTGAGGAGTACTAATTGGCATTGTTCTATATCCTTTGAAATGGTTCTGCTTCCTAGAACCGACACTATTTAAACCTGATGATATTGCTCGCTTTTACAAAGTGATGTTTAGTGCACTTTGTACCAACGGTTAGGCAAAACCATTCTGCTGTAAGAATTCCATCGTCAATCGAGATTCAGGCTCAGACTCTTGCTGCTGGCCTTGCAGTAAACGCTCCATATAGCGCGCTAATACATCAACTTCTAGATTCACTTTACGACCAACATTGAATTGATCGATGGTCGTTTCTGAAGAGGTGTGGGGAACGATAGTCAGCTTAAAGGCATTCTTGCGTAAATCATTCACAGTCAGGCTAATACCATCTACGGTGACTGAACCTTTTTGAGCCACGTACTTTGAGATCTCTGCTGGCATTTCAACCCAGAACTCAATCGCACGACCAACTTGGTTACGCTCAACAATCTCACCCACGCCATCAACGTGACCCGATACAATATGACCACCGAAACGCGTGGTCGGTAGCATTGCTTTCTCTAGGTTGACCTTATCGCCAGCTTGGTAATCGACAAAACCCGTTTTTTTCAGGGTCTCAAGCGAAAGATCTGCACTGTAGCTGTGGTCGTTATACTCAACAACCGTCAAACAAACACCATTGGTAGCGATACTGTCGCCTAACTTAACGTCAGCCATATCAAGATTACCAACATTAACCGTTACGGTGATGTCTTCTCCGCGGGGAGTGATTGCACTCAATGTACCTACGGCTTCTACAATTCCTGTAAACATTTTAAAACTCTTTTTGTTGTCAACGACACGTATGTAGTTGGAGTAACTATTTCCACAGTGGTTTCGTCACGATTTGTTTCGCGACTATTGGCTAGCCACAATTGGTTTCGCAATAATAGGTTTCGCGACAATGCGAATATCCACGCCAACCTGTCGAACATCTTTAATTTCTAGGTCAATTACATCAGACATTGAAGTGAGCCCTAATGCGCCCATCAAACCTCTTCCGTCACTGCCCATAAGTTTAGGCGCTAAATAGAGGATTAGCTCATCCACTAACTGCGCTTCAATCAAGCTTTTTGCCAATGTCGCGCCCGCTTCGACCCAAATATGATCAATATGGTTCGCTGGCAATTGACGCATCAAATCGTGTAAATCAAGCTGACCAGCATCCGTTGTTCCGACCTCAATATCAGCAGAGGTTTCAGCAACTCTCAATACCGAAGTTGGAGTCTGGAATAACTTGAGCTCAGGATACAGTTGATTTTGGCGATCAAGAATCACGCGAATCGGCTGACGCAGCTCGTCTTCAACGTAATTTGTTTTGGCACTGCTTGGCAACTCTGCCCAGCGAACATTCAGTGACGCGTTGTCTTCAATCACCGTTTGGCTGGTTGATAACACCGCGCCTGATTTGGCTCGGTAGTTCTGAACGTCACGACGCGCTTCTGGCGACGTGATCCACTGGCTTTGACCATTGTTCAATGCCGTTTGGCCATCAAGGCTAGCCGCCATCTTTAACTGAACAAATGGCATACCCGTTTGCATACGCTTGATAAATGCAGGATTTAAATCGAGAGCATCTTGCTCTAACAAGCCGATTTCAACCTCAATACCCGCATCGCGTAACATCTTGATACCACGGCCCGCGACTTTAGGGTTTGGATCCTGCATGGCACAAATTACTTTTGAAACTTGAGCCTTAATCAAGCCTTCAGCACAAGGTGGTGTTCGACCATAGTGCGAACAAGGTTCTAGCGTGACATAAGCGGTCGCGCCTTTTGCCTTGTCGCCCGCCATTCGCATAGCGTGCACTTCAGCATGAGGTTCGCCCGCTTTGGCATGAAAACCTTCGCCAACGATCTGACCGTCGGTTTGTACAATGACACAACCCACATTTGGGTTTGGCGCAGTGGTGTAAATGCCGCGTTTCGCTAATTGAATAGCACGCGACATCATTTGAAAATCTAAGGGAGTAAAGTTAGACATGATTGAGGGGTTAGTCCTCTAATTTAGCGATTTCTTCGCCAAACTCTCGGATGTCTTCAAAGCTGCGATAAACAGAGGCAAAACGGATGTACGCCACTTTATCCAATTCTTTCAATTGGCCCATAACAAGATTACCGATCATCTCGCTTGGTACTTCACGCTCACCAGTCGCACGGAGTTGTGACTTAATCGTACTGATCGCAAGTTCAATGGCATCAGCACTCACTGGGCGTTTTTCTAGGGCACGCTGAACACCACCGACCATTTTATCTTCATTAAATGGTTCGCGGTTTCCATTCGACTTAATGACTTTAGGCATCACAAGTTCTGCCGATTCGAAAGTAGTAAAACGTTCACTACATGCAAGGCATTGACGGCGACGACGAACCTGATGGCCATCGGCTACCAGTCTTGAATCGATTACTTTAGTGTCGTTCTCTGAACAAAAAGGACAATGCATATCACCTCCAAATAATTGAATATCAGTGTAACGGAATTGCCAAACGTTAGGAAAGAAAAAGGGCCAATTAAGGCCCTTTTGTGTGGTGATTCATTAATTATTGCTACGCGATAGCAATTTCTAAAATGAGCTGAGGAGTAAAATTAACGAGAACGTTAACCACGAACTAAATAGTTCGCCTTACCCACCCATTTGTAGCTTGTCAGTTCTTCTAAGCCCATTGGACCACGAGCGTGTAGTTTCTGGGTAGATACTGCAACTTCTGCACCCAAACCAAACTGTGCGCCATCGGTAAATCGTGTTGATGCATTCACATAGACCGCAGCTGAACCGACCGAATTAATAAAGCGCTCTGAGCTCTCTAGACTATTCGTCATGATCGCGTCTGAATGGCTCGCGTTGTGTACGCGCATGTGGTCAATCGCTTCTGCCACATCCGCGACGACTTTCACGCCTAACGTGTAGCTTAGCCATTCAGTGTCAAAGTCACCTTCAACTGCATCACGTTGGTCTTCAAAACCCGCTATCAGTGATTTTGCGCTAGTGTCAGCAACCAAGGTAACCTTACCCGCTAAACGCTGTGTTAGCTTAGCTAAAAAGGCTTCAGCAACCGCTTCGTGCACTAATAGTGTATCTAGCGAGTTACACGCAGATGGGCGTTGAACTTTAGAGTTTTCAACTACATCAACAGACTTTTCAAGGTCAGCGCTTTCATCAACAAAGATATGGCTGATACCGAAGCCGCCAATGATTACTGGAATGGTGCTGTTCTCTTTACACATATTGTGCAAACCAGCGCCACCACGAGGAATGATCATATCCACGTAGTCATCCAACTTAAGCAGTTGAGAAACGAGTTCACGATCCGGTTTCTCAATGTACTGTACTGAAGCAGCAGGAAGTTCCGCTTTCTCTAATGCAGACTGGATGACTTTAACCAGCTCCATGTTTGAGAAGAATGTCTCTTTGCCGCCACGTAGGATGCTTGCGTTACCAGTTTTCAGACACAGTGCCGCAATATCAATAGTTACGTTTGGACGCGCTTCATAGATAACACCAACTACGCCAAGCGGCACACGACGACGAGACAGTGACATACCGTTTTCCAGTACCTTGCTATCAATCTCGCTGCCAACAGGGTCATTCAGGCTAATCACGTTACGTACATCGTTAGCGATACCCGTTAGACGTTCTTCGTTGAGCAATAGACGATCAAGCAGTGCGTCGGTCAGACCCGCTTCACGACCAAGTTCGATATCTTTCGCGTTCGCTTCTAAAATCGTTGCTGCATTTGCTTCTAACTCATCAGCGATGATTGCCAAAGCCTTGTTCTTTTGCGCCGTTGAAGCGGTCGCTAGGTGGAAAGCAGCGTCTTTTGCTGCAATACCCATGTTAGTTAAATCCACGTTTAACTCTCCCTAAATTCTGTCTGTCTTTGGATGTAAAAAGGCGATTCACGATGTCTAGAGCTGTATAGCTGGAGCTAAACCCGCGGTTCATCGCCTTATCATCACGAACTACTCTTGAATCACAACCAAGTCGTCACGGTGAATGACTTCTGACCCGTAATCGTAACCAAGAATGTCGCCAATATCTTTACTGTGCTTGCCTGCGATTTTTGCTAGGTCTTGGCTTGAATAACTGGCGATACCACGCGCAATGACTTTGCCTTTGCTGTTGGTAACTTGAGTGACTTCACCACGAGAAAACTCGCCTTGAACTCGAATCACTCCTTTCGCCAACAAGCTACTGCCTTTGGTGTTAACGGCATTTACCGCACCATCGTCGACCACGATGTCACCAGCAGAAGCTGGGCCTGCTAAAATCCAGCGCTTACGGTTTTCAAGCGCTTCTGCTAACGGCAAGAAACGCGTGCCTTGTGGGTTATCACTCAATGAGTCAAACACCACATTTTCAGCACTGCCTGCTGCAATGATCACTTCAATACCCGCACGACGAGCAATATCAGCCGCCTGCAGTTTTGTCGCCATGCCGCCAGTACCTAGCGTAGTACCACTGCCGCCTGCGATCTTACGCAGTGTGTCATCAATGGTTTTTACTTCTTTGATGAGTTCAGCGTTTGGATCTTTGCGAGGGTCAGCGGTAAACAGGCCTTTTTGGTCGGTTAATAGCAAAAGCTTATCAGCGCCGCATAAAATACCAACCAGTGCCGACAAGTTATCGTTGTCGCCCACTTTAATTTCGTTGGTGGCTACTGCATCGTTTTCGTTTACTACCGGAATAATATCGTGTTCAACGAGTGCGTTGATCGTGTCACGTGCATTCAGAAAACGCTCGCGATCATCGAGATCTGCACGAGTCAGTAGCATCTGGCCAATTTTAAGGCCATAGATCGCAAACAAAGACTCCCAAACTTGAATCAACTGACTTTGCCCAACTGCCGCAAGCAATTGTTTGCTCGCCATCGAGTTGGGAAGTGCGGGGTAACCAAGGTGCTCACGTCCGGCTGCAATTGCACCAGACGAAACCATAACCACAGAGTGGCCTTGTTTTTTTAATTCAGCACATTGACGAACCAACTCAACCATGTGAGCGCGGTCTAATGCCAATGTTCCACCAGTTAAGACACTGGTACCCAGTTTAACAACGACAGTTTTACTCTGTGTTGTTGTCCCGCTTTGATGATTTGTTGTCATGAAGTCTTTTATGAATAAAACAAATAAGAGGTGATGTTTTAGCAATCAACAAGAGAATTCACAAGCAGAAAAGGTGCGAAATCGCACCTTTTTGCTTTATAGAGAAGAGTAACCTTTAAAATCAGACGAATTCGACAGACTCTTCGTCTAACTGAACGCCGATTTCAAATTTCTTTTGAAGTTCGTCAACCAGCTTTTGGTGAAAGGCTTCTTGAGTTCGAGAGACCTCAGCGACCGCCTTTTTAGGTAATGGCAAAGGATCCCAGTTACCATCGATGTTGTATTTACCCGTGTTGTACTTCGCAGAAAATCCTTCTTCCGACTTATCCAACTCTAGCCACCATCCCCAGAACTCGCGCTCTTCTGGTGACTTTTTATCGTTCACACACACAGACAAGCAATCAAAAATATAGTGGCCTTCTTCTGATTGCGGCTCCCTCAAGTACGGGCCAATGGCCTTTAAAACGTTTAACAAGCGATAATGTGTCGGTTGCTGTGTCACTTCTGACATATTGAATCTCCATTTTCAATGTTAAGAATGACTTTACTCAGACTGCAATACGTAGAAAGCACGCAGTTGGATTTTATAAATTTTCTCTGAGTATCAGGTACTTACTTTGTACACTTTTCATGCTTAACTAATTTAGGAGAAATGTCATCTAAATAATTCATCCTCAAGCCACTTTATCGCTAATTCGAGGGATTGCTCATACCCCTGTGTAATTGATTTAGTTTTGATTTTCTTCGCTTTGCCGTAATCACTGTAAATAGCAACCAGTTGATTATCCAGATGCGGTGAAACAGGGTCACCTTCTAAAGCCAAAGCCAAAATAGGAACGCTGGTTTTGCTGTTAGCCAGCAAGCCTTGCACCTTCAATGACCAAGCCATCAGCTGCCCAGAAAGGCTATTGATATCCACCGCCCCTTTGCCAAGGCGAGAAGCCAACACGTCCAAATGCATCTTAGGCATCTGCTTGAGTTTGTCCGCATGAACAAAGATATCGTGGATCGGAGCGCCAAGAGAGATACAGGCTTTGAGTTTGTGTTGCTCAAGGAAGGATAACCTCACCATCGCGTTACCACCGAAACGGAAACCAAACAGACCGACTTTATGATGGTCCACCCATGGGATATTAGGCAGTTCATTCAACACGGCTTGATGCAGGCAAGAAGAGTCTTCGGTTAGTGGCCAATGTGAACTGTGCCCTATCGACGGCATATCAATCGTTAGCATCGCAATGTTTTTCGGTGCTAGGTAATCTCTAAACAAACGCCACATATCAGTTTGCAAGCTATCTAAGCCAGCACTCACGATCACGACAGGTTGTGGTTTGTCTGTTTTGGTTAGATGTAAGTTCGCCTTAATCTTTTTGTTTTGATACGGCACTTCGATTTGTTTGACGATCAATTTGGTGTGTTTGATCGCTTCAGAATACGCAGCGTTCGCTAATACCTGTGCCTGAGCAGCAAGGTTATCGTTCTTTAGATGTGGGTAGCCCGCAATACTGAAACACAAAGAAGCTGAGAAAAGCTCTTCAGCCATCTCTTCCCCACTCTTCTCATTAGAGCGATTTTGGTGCTGCATACCCAGCTTGGTCCACTCGTATGCCCAGTTACCACTGCGGTAGCCCATCACGGTATCTAGCCACTCATCGGTGGTACGAGAATTATCGGATGAGGCGATGCGTGCCAATACCGCTTCTTGCTCTATCGGGTTTACGCCTTGCCATACCCACTGAAGACGTCTTAGGTTTCGATACCAAGATGAGTTCTGCTCTTCACGTTTTTGATCCAACAGTTCTTCTGAACTTGGCATGTAACGCGTGAGCATTGAGGTCTCTTTGGCCTGCTTATGTTTTACAAACAAGGTTTCCGAAAGGTTCGAGCTCGTTTCTTCTGATTCAGACATTGGGATACTTAATAAGAAATGGTTGTTACTAATCATATAAAAAAAAATGACCCTATAAAGGGTCATTTCTCAAAAAACTAAGTTTACACTTATTTTGACTTGCGATTTACCGGCTCAACGAAGCTTAGGCTAGTATCCCAAGGTTGCTCAATCCATGTGTCTTGAGCGATATCAACGATGTATTCGTCTAACAAATCTGCGCCAGATGGTTTTGCACATACAGCGATCAGTTTCGCTTTAGGGTACATTTCGCGAAGCTTGCGTGCAGTGTCACCACTATCAACAAGATCTTCAACGATTAGGAAACCTTCGCCGTCACCTTCAGGAGCTTTAACGACTGTCATATCACGTTGGTGATCGTGGTCGTAGCTAGAAATACAAATCGTATCTACGTGACGAATACCTAGTTCACGAGCCAAGATTGCACCAGGAACCAAACCACCACGGCTTACTGCCCAGATACCTTTCCACTGTTCTGCTGGCATTTGCTTTTCAGCTAGTTGACGGCAGTAAGTCTGCATGTTGTCCCAAGTGATAACGAATTTGTTGCTCATAGTATAAAACCTAATAATTTTGTCATGTTATTAGAGGCTATGCCTTACATAGCCTCTTCAGCGATTAAGCAGAAATCTAGACGATTAAGCGAAAATGTATTTAAGAATAAAGATAACCGACATTACCCACACAGCAGGTGAAACGTCGCGACCTTTACCACTTAGCAGCTTAATTGCAGCGTAAGCGATGAAACCTAGTGAGATACCCTCAGCGATAGAGTACGTCAGCGGCATAAGCAGGCATGTTACCACGACTGGTGCAGCTTCCGTAAGATCACGCCAATCAATGCCAACTAGGCCTGACATCATCAGAATGGCTACATAGAAAAGTGCACCTGATGTTGCGTAAGCCGGAATCATACCTGCAAGTGGCGAGAAGAAAAGAGCCAGTAGGAATAAGATACCAACTACAACCGCAGTTAGACCGGTACGACCGCCTTCAGCAACACCCGCAACACTCTCAACGTAAGATGTCGTGTTTGATGTACCTAGCAATGCACCGATAGACGTTGCTGTTGAGTCAGCAAGTAGTGCCTTGTTTAGACGAGGCAGTTTACCGTCTTCTTTGATTAGGTTTGCTTTCGTAGCAACACCAACCAGAGTACCCGCTGTATCGAACAAATCGACGAACAAGAATGCGAATACCACTGAAATCATACCAATTTCAAATACAGCAGAGAAATCAAGCTGCATGAACGTTGGCGCTAGGCTTGGTGGAGTAGACATGATGCCGCCGTATTGAACGTCACCAATTGCAATGCCGATAGCCGTGATTGCTAGAATCGCAATCATTACAGCACCTTTCACACCGCGGTGAACAAGAGCAATAGTCAGGAAGAAACCAAGCGCACCTAACATTGGCGCTATCGCAGTGATATCGCCAAGTGAAACCTTAGTCGCAGGGTTAGAAACAACGATGCCTGCATTACCAAGTGCGATGAACGCAAGGAAAAGGCCGATACCCGCAGAGATACCAACACGCAGAGACATAGGAATCGAGTTGATGATCCATTCACGTATCTTGAAAATGCTTAAGAAAATGAAGATGACGCCAGATACGAAAACCGCTGCCAAAGCAACTTGCCACGTGTAACCCATGCCCATAACAACAGCGTAGGTAAAGAAGGCATTCAGCCCCATACCTGGTGCTTGTGCGATTGGGTAGTTAGCGACAAAGCCCATAATGAAACAGCCAATAGCTGCCGCTAAACAGGTTGCTACAAATACAGCGCCATGGTCCATACCAGCATCAGCTAGAATCATTGGGTTTACAAAAATGATGTAAGCCATTGTTAGGAAGGTTGTTAGACCTGCGATGATTTCAGTGCGCACATTGGTGCCATTTTCACTGAGTTTGAATAGCTTTTCGAACATTATCGAATCCTATAAGGGTAAAAAGTAAACGGTTGCGTAAACGATTGGCTGTGGATTATAAAGTTATCAAATAACAAATTCCAGATAGAATTAAGGCTCTAATCGATATTTATCAGAATGCCGTATGAAACAAAGCGATTAAAAAGACAGGAACCAAAGATTAAAAACCTGTAAAAACAACAAATTATATAACAAAAACACGATAAGATTACTTGGTTATTTTTTCAACCATCGGTTATTTCCATTGAGAATGTAGCCATCATATTCTCAATTTAAACCCACAAGAGTTGTGTATTTTTCAACAGGATCAGTAATAATACGCAAATTGATATTTTAGCGTTTAAAAAACAACCACTGTGAATAACAAAAAATGATGAATTTAACAGGTAGGTAAAAGTAGCAGGCAAAAAAAACGCCACTCAAAACTGAGTGGCGGTAGAATCTGTCAACCAAAAGGGCTGTAAAAGAATTCCAATATATAGGGGTGAACAAAACTGTTCGAGTTACATGCTTACGGTATTAGTAACCGAAGCTTGTAGGGTATGCAAAGTTGCTAGTGTAAACAGAGCTGTTAAGCCAGAACATTGCAGATGGTAAACCTTTCATAACTATCACCTTAATAAATCAATAAAAAACGAATTTGATTTCTCGGTTCCTTGGAGGCGATAAAACGGACTCATCCTTTGAGCATTTACTCTTCACTTCAGAAGTTGGTTATTAATATACCCGAAAGAAAAAAGATTACAAGTATTTTTTGCTGTACGTCACACTTTTGGCTAATTCTGGTTATTTAAGAAACTTAATTTTGTAATTAAATTACAAAATAGACTTAAACAAACGTTTGCTTACACCATTTATAAGCATCAACACACTTACTTGTGATCAAATGAACAAGACCGCTTTCAAAAATTGAAACATTTGACGTTTAGAAGCGCTACTCGTCAAAAGCCTCAAGTGGTATGCTGTTGCCATCAAAACAGACCCATATTTTAGATTTTTGTTCTAGGTTTTTACTCATAAGAATCCTAAATATATGGTTACCAAATAAAAAAGGAGTCATCCGTGTCTGAATTCCATTCTGAGATCAGTAAATTATCCCCTGCCCCTATTTGGCAGTTCTTCGATAAGATTTGCTCAATCCCACATCCTTCTAAGCATGAGGAAGAGCTAGCTCAATACATTATTGCTTGGGCAACAGAGCAAGGTTTAAATGTACGTCGCGACCCAACGGGTAACGTATTCATTACTAAACCTGCAACGCCAGGCATGGAAAACAAAAAAGGTGTTGTGCTACAAGCGCACATCGATATGGTTCCACAAAAGAACGAAGACACGGTTCACGACTTCGCTAAAGATCCTATCCAGCCATACATCGATGGTGAGTGGGTTACAGCAAAAGGCACAACACTTGGCGCTGATAACGGCATGGGTATGGCTTCTTGCCTAGCGGTTCTTGCTTCAAACGAAATCAAGCACGGCCCTATCGAAGTTCTACTAACCGTAGATGAAGAAGCGGGTATGACGGGTGCTTTCGGTCTTGAAGCGGGTTGGTTAGAAGGTGATATCCTTCTTAATACCGATTCAGAGCAAGAAGGCGAAGTGTACATGGGTTGTGCTGGCGGTATCGACGGCGCAATGACTTTCGACATCACTCGTGATGCAGTCCCTGCTGATTTCGTTACACGTAAGCTAACGCTAAAAGGCCTTAAAGGCGGTCACTCTGGTTGTGATATTCACACAGGTCGTGCAAACGCAAACAAATTGCTTGCTCGTTTCCTAGCGGGTCACGCAAAAGAGCTAGATCT
Organism: Vibrio sp. FE10; assembly: GCF_030297155.1. Classification (NCBI taxonomy): domain Bacteria; kingdom Pseudomonadati; phylum Pseudomonadota; class Gammaproteobacteria; order Vibrionales; family Vibrionaceae; genus Vibrio; species Vibrio apostichopi. The sequence goes on from NZ_AP028067.1 coordinate 3,032,771, forward strand.
TCGTATCGTAGAGTTCAAAGGTGGTAGCCTTCGTAACGCTATCCCTCGTGAAGGCTTCGTAACGGTGGCAGTACCGGCTGCAAACCAAGACAAACTGGCTTCGCTATACAACTACTACACCGAGCTTCTATCTACTGAGCTGGGGAAAATCGAAGACAGCATCGTAACATTCAACGAAGAAGTAGCCGTTGAAATGGGTACCCTTGCTCAAGCAGAACAGGCTCGCTTTATCGCAGCACTTAACGCATGTCCAAATGGCGTGATTCGTATGAGTGATGAGATTGAAGGTGTTGTTGAGACTTCTCTAAACGTTGGTGTTATCACAACAGAAGAAAACTCAATCACGGTACTTTGCCTGATTCGTTCACTGATCGACTCTGGCCGTAAGCAAGTTGAAGGCATGCTTCACTCTGTTGCTGAACTGGCTGGTGCGAACATCGCGTTCTCTGGTGCTTACCCAGGTTGGAAGCCAGACGCTGATTCAGAAATCATGCACATCTTCCGCGATATGTACGAAGGCATCTACGGTCACAAACCAAACATCATGGTTATCCATGCTGGTCTTGAGTGTGGTCTATTCAAAGAACCTTACCCGAACATGGACATGGTTTCTTTCGGCCCAACGATCAAGTTCCCTCACTCTCCAGATGAGAAAGTGAAGATCGACACCGTTGAGCTATTCTGGAACCAAATGGTTGCACTGCTTGAAGCAATCCCAGAAAAAGCTTAATTCGATAAGCTATGTGTTTTTCAATAAATGGTGTTTTCCAATAAATGGGCTCTTCAATAAATAGTACTTTTCAGTAAGCACCGTTTATCCGAGACAAAATAAAACAGGTACTCAATGAGTACCTGTTTTTGTATCTAACCTTTGTCATCGACTATTTGTGACTAAAGAAGCAATACCAATCACAGTAAGTAAGTGTTCAGAAATAGCGCAGGAAAAAGGCTTGAGAACAAGGCGTGATTTTCTGATAAGTAGTTATTCTACAATCAAAAATCACAACGCAGTTATCGAGATTTTTAACAAGCTAGGGTGACCAGTTATTTACTACGATTGGTATAACTAAGCGCGCGTAGCCGCGTAGCTCTCTAGCTCATCAATTGAAGTTTGTGCCACAACTTCACCATCGATGAAGTACGTCACCATCTCGCCATCGCGAACACCGATTAACGTCGCACGCTCACCAGATTGGTAAGTAATATCCATTTGGATCGTGTTTTCATCAATCTGCTGCATTTGACCTTTCTCAATCACATCAGCACTCGTAATAGGGCCTACTGGCGCTTCCGTTAGAGACGGGTCAAGTTGGTTATTGATGTCTAGGTACGTATCAGTTTTAGTATCAAAGATGTGCGGAGAACCAGTTAGTGGGTTGCTACCAGTCCAGAACTCTAGTGAGTTGAATACCAGGTAATCGGCAGCAACCGTTAGGCCGTAAGCAGGCGCTAGTAGCATGTTCAAGCCACCGCGTGCGTAACGGTTATCAACAGCCTTAACGTTAAACTTCATTAGGTAACCCGTTACTGCGTTACTACCAACACAGCCAGATAAAGCGACAGAAACCACCGCCAGTGCAACGACTTTTGAAATTGTTTTTTTCATTTTTATCTCGATATATGAATTTGGCCGCCAAAAAATGGCGATGGATAATACCAATCAACTGAATGATAAATATCAGAGTTAAATCAATGTATTGTCAGAAAATTCACAATTTGAAACACCCTCTAATTAGCCAAATCAAAAACAGAAACCAATTCAGAAGCCCCTTCATAAAAAACTTTTGTCGTGACCGTAAAGTGATTGATTCGTACTAAAAATCAACGATTGATACATTCCGTGTTAACGAATTATCACCATGTTGAGAACAACCTAAATGGCAAGACTAAAACCTAATCAACCATTCGAATTACTTGGTTATACTGTTCAGCCAGGACAACGAATGGAGATTGAACTGCAAGCAGCTCAGCTTTATACCCATTCTCCACTTTCGATCCCGATTGAAATCATTCACGGTCGCCAATCAGGTCCAACTCTGATGGTGAACGCAGCGATCCACGGTGATGAGCTAAACGGCGTCGAAATCGCAAGACAGCTCACCAACGCTATCGAACCTAAAAAACTGAAAGGTACGCTGATTGTTGTGCCTATCGTTAACGTGTTTGGCTTTATCCATAAATCTCGCTATCTACCAGACCGTCGTGACCTAAACCGTTGCTTCCCTGGCAGTGAGAAAGGTTCGTTAACATCACGCATCGCTTACACCTTCTTCGAGAACGTAGCGAAACACTGTGATTACATTCTGGATCTACACACCGGCGCGATTCACCGTACCAATCTGCCACAGATTCGTGCGAACCTATCGAACCCAGAAACACTGCGCATCGCAAAAGCGTTTGCAACACCAGTGATCATTGATTCTCCATTGCGTGACGGTTCACTCCGTAGCGAAGCAGAAAAGCTTGGTATCCCTGTATTAACTTACGAAGGTGGTGAAGCACTGCGCTTCGATCACCTAGCGATTCGTGCAGGTTACCTTGGCGTGCATCAAGTGATGAAAGAGATCGGCATGCTGCGTCCTAACCGTAAGAAGTTACCAGAGCCAGTATTGAGTAAATCCACCAGCTGGATCCGTGCTGAATCAGACGGTATTTTGCGTAACATGGTAAGACTTGGCGAACAAGTTGAAGCGGGACAAACCCTTGCTTACATCAGCTCTCCATTGGGTCACCAAGAAGGCCAAGTGATCACGACCAAAGGTGGTATCGTGATTGGTCAACAGACTCTGCCTTTGGTAAACGAAGGTGATGCGGTGTTCCACATCGCTTACTTCAAGCAAGACGATGAAGAAGTAGGACAATCAGTAGAGAGCTACATTGAAGAAGTGGCAGAAGACGATTGGCTAACTGCGCTGAATAACTAACTGCGCTAAATAACTAAGCTTGCAGAGTCCGTTAACTGAATAACGCTCAGAAATGTAAAAGCCCCAATATAGGTGACTATATTGGGGCTTTTTTCTGCTCTTCTTCAAACAAGAAGAGCATAAATTATTGCGACTTACTCGTCGTCTAGCTCTTCTGCGCGAGCTTTTGCACGTGCTTCACGCGCTTGCTCAGCTTTAAGCTCTTTAGTGTGACGAATTTCATCACGCTCTTTACGCTGCTCTGATTTACGATCGTTACGCTCAGCTTGGTTTGCAATGAAAGAAGCCAGTTCTTTCTCAGCCCACTCTTGTGCTAGAGCTTCAGTTTCGAAACCAGCTTCACGCTTAGAAACTGTTGTGCTGCGAGACGTTACTTGACGAGTAATCTCTGCACACCAACCGTTGCGTTTTTCTGTAAGGCGGATATCAAATTTTTTGTTCTTAGACATGTTCTATTTATTCCTAAGGGAGATCATTAAGGGATCGGTCAACTTTGATAACTCCATCTAAGTGAGCATCTTTTAACACCATCCCTTGGTAAGCGCGGTATTAGAGCACAAATCAATGAATATTGCTGCAAATATTTGCAGCGGATCACACTCCATTGCTGCAAATCGTTTGCGGCTCATTTCAATTCCTCCATAACCCTCCATTCACCAGCAATTTCAGCGCTGTTTTATCGACAACATTATCGACAACAATGAAATGAACTATGCTCAAACAGAGATAAATGAATCGCCTAAGGCTTCATATTAATAGGCACTAATACCTCACCTACTCCGCCCATAATTAAAATAGCTAAGGAGTTGCTATGGATAGCTTTATCAAAAATTTACCGAAGGTTGAGCTGCACTTACACATAGAAGGCACACTAGAACCCGAATTGATGTTCGATCTCGCCAAGCGCAATAAGGTGTCGATACCCTTTGAGAGCCCAGTCCAAGTTCGTGAAGCCTATCAATTTCACAACCTGCAATCCTTCCTCGATATCTATTACCAAGGTGCCAACGTGCTGCTCCACCAGCAGGATTTCTACGACCTGACTTGGGCTTACCTATTGAAATGCCAGCAAGACAACGTGGTTCACACCGAAATATTCTTTGACCCACAGACTCACACCGAACGTGGAATAAGTTTCGACACAGTTGTTGGTGGCATTACCCAAGCTTTACAGCAAGCTGAGCAGGAACTAGGGATAAGCAGCCAACTGATCATGTGTTTTCTGCGCCACCTTGATGAAGACAGCGCATTCGAGACGCTCAAACAAGCCCTGCCCTACAAAGATAAAATCATAGCGGTTGGACTAGATTCATCGGAACAAGGCAACCCGCCAGAAAAGTTTAAACATGTCTTTCAAGAGGCCATCAACCAAGGTTTCCTAACCGTGGCCCATGCAGGAGAAGAAGGCCCAGCGCAAAATATTAGTGACGCTCTGAACTTGTTAGGCATCACCCGAATTGATCATGGGGTTCGTTGTGCAGAAGATCCTGAGCTGATGGCAGAACTGGCTGTAAAGCGCATTCCACTCACAGTTTGCCCGCTGTCGAACACCAAACTCAAGGTCTTCGACACCATGCAGCAACACAACATCGTAGAGCTCTTAAGAAAAGGTCTGTGCGTCACCATCAATTCAGATGACCCAGCTTACTTTGGTGGGTACATGAATGATAACTTCCTTGCTGTCGCCAATGCTCATCCACTGACGAAAAACGAATTGGCACAGTTCAGCATCAATGCCATTGAAGCAAGCTTTGTTTCCCCTCAAGTTAGACAAGCACTCTCCGCGCAAGTGCGCCAATATCTCACCGAGAATATTTAACGACCTAATAGTTAACGAACGAGCAGAGAAAGTAGAGAAAATGCACTTTCAGCGCGATCAAAAAAGGGAAGCTCATTGCTTCCCTTTCATTATCTGCAGGCTTAACTAATAGGCTCAATGCACTGATTACCCCGGATGACCATCCACTCGCGGAGTTAATAGCATCATGCCGAATTTCCAGATAAACAGACCGAACGCCAACGTCCATAAACCCGCGCTGATGTTAACCATCTCAAATAAGTAAGCCGGGAAGAAGGTCACACCCAAACTGCGCACTAACGCGGCAATGAAAATGGCTGCGAACGCTAATGCCATGCTTGGCCCTTTGTAAATCGCACGGCCTGTGTGCCCCATGGTCACACGAGTAATCATAGCGAGAATCAGACCACTCAAACCGCCAATCGCAAACAGGTGTAGCATGTTATGACTAGCAAATGGGTTGTTTAACAAACCTCTTAGCAACAAGCTTAAAGGGATACACAAGTAAGCCGCATGCAGTGACCACACTAATGGCTCAGATAACGTCGTCCAAGGCTTCCAACGAACAAAGCGCACCAACTGAGTAACACCCGCAAAAACCATCAACTCATTGCCCACTTGAGCAAAGGTTAACGGGAAGAAGCTCAGAACAAACAATCCAACCAAAGGTAGATTAGCCAGCCATTCCAACCAAACCAAAGGTTGCGCTTTCTCAAAGTCAAAGCGACGTGCCGTGAAGAACGGAATCACTCGCCCGCCCATTACCGACAATAGCAAAGTAAACCACCACAACATCGCTTGCCATACTGCAGACGACGGGAATGGAGGCATGCCCTTAATGGTCGCGTAGCTCGCAAAGTTCGCCACGATAGCCAGTATAAAGAGCGGGATAAAGAACAGATTCTTCCACCCTTTCGATTTTACAACTCGAAAGCCAATCTCGTAAGCGGCGAAGATTAAGAACAGCGCCTCAACCGATGAGATCAGCCATAACGGTGCTGGTGTCCAAAACAAGATACGAGGTGCCAACCACAAGCCGACTAACACGGCTAATCGGTGATGCTTAGTGCCATTAACGCCAGTCCACGTTTGTACAGCGGTTAAAACAAAACCCACCACAATCGCCATGGCAAAACCAAATAACATTTCGTGTACGTGCCACCACAACGCTGGCACTGTTAATATCTCAGGCTGGCCGTTTTGAAACATGATGACCCATGCCACAATGGCAATCACGGCATAGAGACTGCCGAGGAAGAAGAAAGGTCGAAAGCCTAAACGCAGGTAAGCTGGAATCGCGTCTTCTACACTTTTATCTGTGATATTTAACAAACTCGCTCCTAATTCTCAGATAAGCGGTCAAGGGATTACCTAAACCAAATTTGGTGTGCATCGGAATCGATGCAATATGCTGATCACACTGCATGAAACGAGCCAAATAGATAAAGCCAGTAAAAACAACCACTCGCAGAGTTCACTCACCAATAAACAAGTCAAAAAAACACAACCTAAAGAGTCATAAAGACCTATAGATGTGTAAATATAAACTTACTGACTTTTGCCATGGCGACACATATAGTAAGACTAGACTTAAATGGAAGAACTCAGATAAGGAACGCGATGTATATTTTTGGTTATGGCAGCTTGATCAACTCTTCTTCACGTCAACTTACCGGTCAAACTGGGCAAGCGATCCCTGCGATTGTTCATGGCTTAGTGCGTCACTGGAGTAAGATCGATGACAGCTATGTATTATCACCCTTGATCGTCAATCTTGGTGAGGGGCAAGTGAATGGTGTTTTGCTTGAGGTCGATGATGTTGCATTGGCTGAATTTGATCGTCGTGAGCGTGGTTATCACAGAATCGAACTCAAAGCCGATCAGATAGAGAGCCAGACTGAGTTCAAGCAGGATCAATCGATCTGGGTATACATCAAAGACGAGATTCAAGCACCTTGTGAAAACAGCCCTATCGTTCAAACCTATGTGGATACCGTCATGGCAGGATGTTTAGAAGTGTCTGAAAGCTTTGCCGCACATTTTGTGGAACATACTCAGGGTTGGCACCATCCATTAGAAAATGATCGTCACCAACCAAAATACGGCAATCTTGCCGGGGTGTCGGATCACCACCACAGTGTCATCGATGGTTTGATACTGACCGTTCGTAGCTAGTCTTTGAGGGCTTTGGTTATTTTGAAGCTTTAGTTATTTTGGAGCTTTGAGAGCTTTGAGAGCAGATAAGTCGATGAGCTTATAACGAACAAGCTCACCGACTAAATGGATGATTTAAACGACTCGAATACCCGCTGGCATCGCACGTTCTGGTGTCAGCAATACGCTTTCAGATTCATCATCCGTTTCCGCACAAAGCAGCATGCATTCAGAAGTGTGGCCTCTCATCTTGGCTTTCGCTAAATTACACAGTACAACAACCTGCTTGCCCATTAACTCTTCTTCTGTGTAGTAAGGGACTAGGCTAGTCACTGTTTGTAGCGTCTTCTCACCCACATCCACTTGCACGATGTACAGCTTGTCTGCGTTTTCATGACGCACAACTTCGATGATCTTACCCACTCGCATTTCTAACTTAGCAAAGTCACCATAAGAGACAGTATCCATTTCTCACTTCCTATATTGATTCATTTTTTACTTGCTGATAATTTACTAAAATTCAGTAAAACACAAATCTAACATTAGCAGTAAGCCTAATAATTACAAGCGGTAAAGATCTCATTCTGGTCAATAAAGATCATAAAAGTTGTCAGTGACTGTTACCAAATCTCACTCAATTTAGGCCAACCCCAAGCCGTGATCTCCACGCCTTTAAAGATATCTAAGAAGCTGAGTGTTTGCCTATGGTGGAGCATCGGAGTAATCAAACCTTCGTAGATAAGCACAGAGCCCAATTGCTCAAGCTGATTAAGGTATTCATTGGGTGAGAAATCCTCTCGGATACGGTTAAGTTCAGCCACCAGCCATTCACTCACGTCAGATCCAATCGTGGCATGCAGCACAGGATCACTCAAAAAGTACAACAGAGCCGACACTTGGCGATTGTCATCAAGGTTAAGGCTACTTAAGACGATCTCTTCACTGAAACCATCACCCTGCGCTTTCTCTATAAAGGCTTCAAATGAGTAAAGATTGATCTGCGCTTCAATGCCTTCTTTCGCCAATATTTGCACCGCGGCTTTGGCACTGCGTTGAACACCTAAATGTGAATAGCAGGCAATCCGAACTGAGCGAGGTAATTCGATCGGTTGGCTTCTGATGTGTTTAACGTTATGCCAGAAAGGGAAGAAGTTGTGCGCTATTTCGGCGCCAAAGGTCGTTTCATTGAGTTCGAGTTGACGCCAGATTTCTTCTCCATTCAGTCGTTCACTCAACCAACGACGCTGAAGGTAAGACAAGCTAGAGTTGTTCTGATTGAAAATAACAAACAGGCACCCTTCCTCTATTCGAGCTCTTGATGCGGTATGTTGCGAGTCTGGCGTATTGCTGTTTTCCAATGCTCTCTCATTGGGCTCACTGCTCGCGTTGGTGATGATTTTCTTAGAATACTGCTCTGTGTCAGGAAGCGTCTGTGAATCGCCAGAGGCTTGGTCATGGTTCGCCGAGGCCGTGTTTAAAGACCAAATCGTCACTTTATCCGTCAAAGATCGGAAACCATGAAAATACTCATTAGCCGCTAGGGTCAGCTTGCTATCTGAGTGCAATTCAAGGGCAAAGATGCCGCAACCGACAACATTAGATGATGAGTTTTTGAGTTGTTCTGGAGGTTGAAGTGAATATTTTAAGTCACTCATTAACGCCGCAAAGCCCTTGTCACTGCGACTGAGTTGAACAGAAAATCGATAAGGGGTTTCAACCGTGATGGCTTCAAGGTGGTCGAGTTCATTTTGATAATAAGGAAGTGCTTGCAGCTCAAGTAAGAGTTGCGAGATAACCTCAGCATCGACTTTGTCCCCAGAATGGAAGCTCACAGAGGGGCGAAGATAAAACGTCCACACTTTCCAGCTTTCATCCGCTTCCCAATGGTGTGCGATATTAGGAATTAACTCACCCTCAGGGCTCATTGAAACCAAACAAGAATGGATCTGACGAATCAAATAGCGCTCACTATTACGATGTGGTCTTGTTGGGGAGAGAGAAGCAAACGGGCGATTATAAGTCAGCTGCACACTCACTTTGCCTTCTGTCACTTGTGCTCCAGAAGTCTGCTTCAATAATTGTTCGAAAACCACTTGGTTGTATTCAAGAAACTCCAGAGCGCGGTCGTATTTGCTCCCTTTGATCCACTCCAAGGCAATCGAGCGCTTCACCTCGGTGCGGTCGATGCGACGAATCAGAGTCGAACGCTGATTTCGTCCTACTCGTGGTATCCAAGCAATCCACTTTAGCTCACTCATCTGCTTGAGAATGGCGCGCGCGTGTCTTGGGCTGGTGCACATCTTGCCTGCGGTCTCAGCAAGCGTGACGGCATGCTCAACCAACAATTCAAATTCTTCTAGGCGTTCGTAGTATCGAAAAAGGTTAATGCTCTCCAAAACAGGCACTCCAAAGCTAAGTTTGAGTTCCTTATATTAGCTCACCAGTACTTAACTCAAGTAAAAAGGTCTAAAAACTTCGTTATAAGGAACTTAAAATCTAAAAATCACACTCTTTTTCCCTGCCTCATTTTTAGCAAAAATAGCCTCAGATTCTAGCGCAGCCCTACGGTTGAGTATTTCAGGCGAAGATAATTCATCGATAGTTGAGTGCAAAAAAGCATTCACAAGAAAAGCCTCCCTCCATCACTGGCAAATTCACATTTTAAAAGCTTTAGCGATAGCAACCTACTTTATGTTTATGCTCCTACCCCCTGCAAACCATAATCTCGATGCTATCGCTAATCCCCCTTTTGCCATGACTCACCGATGATATTGCGCCCCCAAATTTTATATAACAAATTGGAGTATATGTATGTTTGCTAACTTTTTTGCCAACCTGTCTAAGGTCGGTAAAGCCTTGATGTTGCCCATAGCCTCAATGCCCGCTGCGGGTATTTTGTTGGGTATTGGCTCGGCGCAATTTGGGATTATCCCACCTGTGGTTTCTGAATTAATGGCAGAAGCCGGTGGCGCTGTCTTTGGTAACCTGCCACTGATTTTTGCATTAGGTGTAGCGATTTCATTCACCAACAATGACGGTGTTGGTGCGGTAGCGGCAGGTATCGGTTACTACGTTTTGGTGGCAACACTGAAGGTAATGGCGGGCGTACTGGGTGTTGACCATATTGATACTGGTGTACTCGGCGGCATCATCTCTGGTGCAGTTGGCGCTTATATGTTTAACCGCTTTTACACCATTAAGATGCCAGCCTACTTGGCCTTCTTTGCGGGTAAGCGATTTGTCCCAATCGTGACCTCATTTTCTATGCTGTTCTTGGGTATCGCGATTGCCTTTATCTGGCAGCCGATTGGCGCAGGCATTGATTGGTTTGGCGCTTGGGCAACAGAGCAAAATCCACTGATGGCCTTTTGGGCTTACGGCACCGCTGAACGTGCATTGATTCCATTTGGTTTACACCACGTCATCAACGTGATTATTCAGCTGCAAACGGGCGAATTCATTAATTCTGCTGGCCAAGTATTCCACGGTGAAATCCCACGTTTCTTCGCCGGCGATCCAAATGCAGGCAACCTAGCAGGTGGCTTCCTATTCAAGATGTTCGGCCTTCCTGCCGCAGCCATCGCGATTGGTCGCGCAGCGAAACCTGAGAACCGTACCAAGGTTATGGGCATCATGATTTCTGCAGCATTGACGTCATTTCTTACGGGCATCACAGAGCCAATCGAGTTTGCGTTCATGTTCATCTCACCGTTGCTCTACGTGATTCACGCGATCATTGCCGGCCTTGCTTACCCACTGTGTATTCTACTGGGTGTTAAACACGGCTATAGCTTTAGTGCAGGTTTGATCGACTATGTGACCTTCTTCGGTATCTCAACCAAAGGCTGGATGATCATCCCGCTAGGTCTGGCATACGCGGCACTTTACTACGTTGTATTCACTTGGTTCATCAAGACGTTCGACTTGAAAACGCCAGGTCGCGAAAAGCAAGACAACAGCACCGCCATCAATGATACGAGCTCTGAATTCGCCAGTGAATTAGTAAGCGCGTTTGGTGGTAAGCAGAACATCTTAAGCACTGACGCTTGTATTACGCGCTTAAGAATCCAAATCGTCGAGCAAGACAAAGTCGACGAAGCGAAACTGAAACAGCTCGGCGCTGCAGGTGTGGTAAGAGTCGGCACTGGCGTACAGGCTATTTTCGGTGGCAACAGTGATGTTTACAAAACTCAAATGGTCGACTGGATGAACAATAACTAGTTCAAGACCAGATAGCTCCCCAAGAGCTGAGCCTTAAGCTTTCGCTCTCTAATTCGCGGTCGACGTTGTTGACCGCGATTTTCGCTGTTTCAGATGTATTCGCTGTTTCAGATGCATTAGCGGTTAATCTGTCATTAATTAAACTGTAATTGGTTTAGCTGTATTAACTGTTTAGCCGTTAAAAAAACCTCACAATCTAACAACTTCCCCCATTCCTACCCGCCCAATCAAGACAACGTTTACACTTCACATATTATCAATAAATTCATACAGTAAGCGAACTGAAATGAAATATAAAAAAGACACCAATTGCACTTATTACACAATGGGTGTTTAATACTTCAGTTAACATTTTTTTAGCCCAAGAAAGGTCCCTAATGGCAACAATCAAGGATGTCGCAAAAGAATCAGGCGTATCAGTCGCTACCGTATCTCGCGTGATCAACAAGTCTCCGAAGGCAAGCGCAAGCTCGATTGAATCCGTAACCAAAGCGATGGTTAAACTGGGTTACCGCCCGAATGCGAATGCTCGTGCGCTAGTCAGCCAAAGTACCAACACAGTCGGTGTCTTGGTCGGCGATATCTCCGATCCTTTCTTTGGCACGCTAGTAAAAGCGGTTGATAACGTTGCGCGAGAAAATGGTAAACATATCCTTGTCGGCAATGGCTCTCACGATCGTGAAGAAGAGAGACAAGCCATTGAATTACTGATCAATAGTCGCTGTGATGCCTTGGTGATCCATTCAAAGGGATTAACCGATGAAGAGCTCATAGCCTACGCAAAAGAAGTAAAGGGCCTTGTGTTAATCAATCGCTATATTGCCGAAATTGCTGAGCGTTGTATTTTCTTAGATAACAAGAAAGGCGCGTACCTTGCCACTGAATATCTGATTCGTCACGGCCATAAAAACATCGCCTGCATCGCCTCTTCTCACAGCATTGAAGATGCCGATGAGCGCGTGCAAGGCTACCTAGCGGCATTAAACGATTACAAGATCGAGTTATCTGAAAGCTATATCGAATATTCGGCGCCGACCAGTGATGGTGGTGAGTACGCGATGACCAACCTATTAACCAAGTCTCTGCCGATCACTGGCCTTGTCGCTTACAACGATTACATGGCAGCAGGCGCGCTCTCAGTGCTTGATGAGAATGGAATTCAAGCGCCAGACAAAGTTTCTATTGTTGGCTTTGATGACGGCTTAATTGCTCGTTATGTTCATCCTAAGCTGACTACGATCCGTTACCCGATTCAAATGATGGCAGAAAAAGCGACTCGCTTAGCGCTTGTCCTAGCGAAAGGTGAAGGCGTGTCATCAGAGCCGATGATGTTCTCTCCGACTCTGGTTCGTAGAAACTCGGTTGAGAAAGTCGTCTAGCCGTTAGCATTAAATACAGAAAACAAAAAAAAGCCCTAACAGAAGTGATTCTGTCAGGGCTTTCTTACCTTACTCTCCCCAACAATAATTCCCTTTGTTAGGCGCCAATTTGGCATAAACCATTTTGAGCTAGAGCGGACTAGTTTGAATAATCCCCCGAAAATTCAAACTGATAACAGGTTCGGTAGCGGTATTCTTGTTCAGGCCTAAGAATACAACTGCCCTGTTTCCACTCTGGATGGTTAGGTGAGTCGGGTAAGAACTGGGTTTCCAATGCAATTCCTGCGTAGTCTTCGTAGCTGCCACCGTTTCGATTAGGTGTTCCGCCCAACCAATTACCGGTATACAGCTGCATTGCTGGCTTGGTTGAAAAGACTTTCAGATTGACAAGTGCATCAGGCGAAGTCACTGTAGCCGCACATTGATCGCGTTTACAGCCTTCCGCTAAAAGAAAAGAATGATCATAACCTTTGGCCGCTTTTTGCTGTTCATCACCCAGTAAGCGTTCAGAGATCATCATCGGTTGGTTGAAATCAAAGCTGGTTGATTTCACCGATTTCAAATTACCTAATGGGATACCCACCTTATTCGTCGGTAGGTATTGCGAGGCATTGATGCTGACAATATGAGACAAACAGTCGTGATCACTGTTTGCACCAAGTAAATTAAAATAAGCGTGGTTAGTTAGGTTCACGACCGTTGCTTTGTCGGTTGTCGCAAAGTACTCGATAGACACTCGGTTGTCTTCGGTTAGCTCGTAACTCACAGACACATTCAGCAACCCAGGGAAGCCTTGGTCACCATCAGCAGACACTAAACTATAAACAACCGACATAGGTGTTTGAGCGGTTAGCTGCCAGCGGCGTTTATCAAAGCCATCAGAGCCACCGTGTAAAGTATTACCAGCTTGATTCGCATCGAGTTTATAACCCGTGCCATCAATTTTAAAACGACCATTAGCAATGCGGTTGGCATAACGCCCGACCGTCGCACCTAGATAACTGGCTTGTTTCTGAAAGTTTTCCATTGAATCGACACCCAACAGAACTTCTCGTTGGTTTCCCTTTACTGGCAGGATACAACTCAACCAAGTCGCGCCAATATCCATGAAAGTTACTTGCATGCCATGCTTGTTGGACAAGGTAACTAACTGAGCAGGTTGACCATCGTAGGCTGCCGTTTGTGTCATGGATTGATGCAAGTTCTGCTCTGATGTCATTCTAAATTCCTTCCTAGTGCCAACAAAAAGCCTCTACATTTAAGTAAAGGCTTTACCTTTTGGCCTACCATGATCTTTTTACTTGGTAAGCTCTATCTTTCAAGCATGAAATCTCGAAACGCTAAATATTGAAACAGTTAGATTACTTCAATTAGGCCAGCGCCGTCTTTCGCTTGGCACACATAAATCGATTCTTTTAGGCCAGTCGCTGCTTGGTATTTCTGTTCTACCGTTGTTTTAATTTCATCCACTAAAGCAGGCGGAACCAATGCCACGATGCAACCACCAAAACCACCGCCCGTCATGCGCACGCCACCTTGGTCACCAATCACGTCTTTGACCATATCAACCAGAGTGTCGACTTCTTTGACTGTGATTTCAAAATCGTCTCGCATTGAAGCATGAGATTCAGCCATCAACTCGCCCATACGCTTCATATCATGAGTGCGCAGAGCTTGAGCCGCTTCAACCGTACGGTCATTTTCTGTAATCACGTGACGAGCGCGCTTAGCGACCATCTCATCAAGTTCAGACTCTTTGGCATTGAACTGTTCAATCGTCACATCACGCAAGGCTGGAACACCAAAGATGCGTGCAGCTTCTTCACATTGTTCACGACGCGTGTTGTATTCACTGTCGACCAAACCACGTTTCTTGTTTGAATTGATGATAACCACCGCCATGTCTTCAGGCATTGAAACCGCTTGAGTCTCTAGGCTACGACAATCCAACAGCATCGCATGGTTTGCACGACCTTCAGCTGAGATCATTTGATCCATGATGCCGCAGTTACAACCAACGAATTCGTTTTCCGCTTGTTGACCATTCAGAGCAACTTCAGCTTGGCTGATCTCTAGGTTATACAACACCTTAAATGTCTGACCGATGACAACTTCTAATGCCGCAGAAGAACTTAAACCGGCACCTTGAGGCACGTTGCCCGTTACCGAGATGTCTGCACCTTTAAACTCAAAGCCACGACCCATTAGGCACTTCACAACACCACGAATGTAGTTCGCCCACATCTTGTCCTGTTGGAATGTGATCTCTTGAGTGATATCGAATTCGTCTACTGCATTGTCATAGTCAACAGACACAACACGAACGATGTTGTCGTCACGCTTCGCTGCTGCAACAACCGTTTGGTAGTTAATGGCACACGGTAGAACAAAACCATCGTTGTAGTCAGTGTGCTCGCCAATCAGGTTCACACGACCCGGAGCTTGCACGATGTGAGTCGCTTGATAACCAAGGACTTGCTCAAAAGATGCTTTCACGTTTTGGATTAGATCAGACATAAGTAAACTCTCTGCTTAAACTCTTTAATCAATTGGTTATGGCCCCTTTACGGCACCACTTTAATTCTTTTAGATTACCAACTCCTTTGTTCCTCACTCTCGGGATTGACGCTAAACGTTTCAATGAAACTGTCATTCCAGAATCGAGGAACGAGATATCAGGAATCTCGCTCGTTATCTACGAAGCAACGTATTACTGCTCTTTGTAATGAACGTCACTCAAATCACGAAGACGTTGCGCGGCTTGTTCTGCGGTTAAATCACGTTGAGATTCAGCCAACATTTCGTAGCCCACCATGAACTTACGAACCGATGCGCTACGCAGTAGCGGCGGGTAGAACAAAGCGTGCAGCTGCCAATGATCGATGTCGGTGCCTTCTTCGAAGAACGGCGCATAGTGCCAACCCATCGAGTACGGGAATGAACACTGGAACAAGTTGTCGTAACGGCTAGTCAGCTTCTTGATTGCCAGCGCCAAGTCATCACGCTGCTCGTCCGTCAATTCACTCATGCGGCGGATGTGCGTTTTTGGTAGCAACATGGTTTCGAATGGCCACGCCGCCCAGTAAGGCACTACAGCAATCCAATGTTCAGTTTCAACCACAGTGCGAGAGCCGTCTTTCATTTCAGCTTCAACGTAATCGACTAACAGGTTCGAACTTTGCTGGTCGAAGTACTCTTTCAGTAGCTTTTCTTTACGTTCAATCTCGTTTGGCAGAAAGCTGTTCGCCCAAATTTGACCGTGTGGGTGAGGCTGAGAACAGCCCATGGTCTCGCCTTTGTTCTCGAAGGCTTGCACCCATAGGTAATCTTTACCCAGCTCTTCAATCTGTTCATTCCAGGTATCGATAACACCACGAATCTTATTTACCGGGAGCTCCGGCAGCGTTTTGCTATGGTCCGGAGAGAAACAGATAACACGGCTCAACCCGCGAACACCTTGAGTCTTGAATAGAGGGTTTTCAGACTCTGGAGCGTCAGGTGAATCAGGCATCAACGCCGCGAAATCATTACTGAATACATAAGTGCCGTCGTAATCTGGGTTTTCGTCACCCGAGATACGTGTGTTAGTTGGGCACAAGAAACACTCTTTCTCATACGCTGGAAGCTGCGCAGTCGATGGCTTTTCATCTTGGCCACTCCACGGACGTTTTGCGCGGTGCGGTGATACCAAGATCCACTGACCCGTTAATGGGTTATAACGACGGTGCGGGTGGTCTACTGGGTTAAATTCAACTTTTGACATGTTTAGATTGCTCTCAAATTTTGTGTCTTGGTCAATTCACCAAGATGAATAATTCTTCTACAAGGAGATTCCCTATCACGCTCGTGCCTCGCTGTAGGGAATGACGTGTAATCTCGTTGTGCTATTTGTGCTAAGGCAACCGCTTCATAGCCTTATGCTCATCCGTCATTCCAGAATAGAGGGACGAGATATCTGGAATCTCGCTTTTCTCATCTCTTATCTCTGCTTTCCCAAAGAAATCGGAGATGCAGCCAACAACGCTGTGGCTTCAATTACACAGGCTAGTAACCGTTCGGGTTATTCGACTGCCAGTTCCACGTATCTGCCGTCATTTCCATCACGCTGCGTGTCGCTTTCCAGCCTAGCTCGCGTTCCGCTTTTTCTGTGCTTGCCCAACATTCGGCAATGTCGCCAGCGCGGCGCGGACACAGTTCGTAAGGAACAGGCTTACCCGATGCTTGTGCAAAGGCTTCTACCATCTCAAGTACACTTGAACCCTTGCCAGTACCTAGGTTGTAAATATGCAGGCCAGCTTTCTCACCCACGGCTTTTAACGCAGCGACATGGCCGTCAGCCAAATCCATTACGTGGATATAGTCACGAACGCCCGTACCATCAACGGTTGGGTAATCGTTTCCAAAGATAGAAAGTTTGTCTCTGCGGCCTACTGCTACTTGAGCAATAAACGGCATTAGGTTGTTTGGGATACCTTGTGGATCTTCGCCCATGGTGCCTGATGGGTGTGCGCCAACAGGGTTGAAGTAGCGCAGTAACGTCACGCTCCAGTCGTTTTCAGCGTTGAACAAATCGCTCAAACACTCTTCCACCATATATTTGCTGCGGCCATAAGGGTTGGTCGTGTCACCGGTTGGTGAGCTTTCGGTAATTGGTACAATCTCAGGGTCGCCGTAAACCGTTGCTGAAGAGCTAAATACGATGCTTTTCACGCCTGCTTTTTTCATGCTACGCGCCAATACCAGTGAGCCATTGACGTTGTTATCGTAGTATTCCAGAGGTTTAGCGACCGATTCCCCTACCGCTTTAAGGCCAGCAAAGTGAATCACGGCTTGAATGTCGGTTTCTGAAAATACTTTATCTAGAAAAGATTCATCACGAATGTCACCAAGGTAGAAAGTTGGTCGCTGTCCGGTTAACGATTCAATTCGTTCCAGTACCAGCTCTTTACTGTTGCAAAGGTTATCGACAATGATTGGTTCCATGCCTGCCTGTATCATTTGAATGCATGTATGACTTCCGATGTAACCCATGCCGCCCGTAACCAGTACTTTCACAATCAACCTCTCTTTGTTGTCATTCTTGGCATCATTCGAACCGATACTCGGTGGATTGGCGCCGTGTTATAGAAATAGTAGCAGTCATTTTGGCTACAATTCTGTGATCAAAACCACGAAGTGTAAACGTTTACACTAACTTTCACAGAGCATAGAGACCAACACATAGAAATAACCAATGGGCATTTACATCTAATTCATTGAATTTTAATAAGATAATTATAGATAGTTGAATTTGCGATATAGGGTGGGAGTTAAGGATTTATTTTACTAAAAGTTAATGCAATGACGTCCAGTTTGATTACAATAGGTCAGTAGAATAAAGAGGTGCATTGCATTTTTTACTAAAGATGTATTTTCCAAGCAACGCAATGTTCCAATAACAGGAAGTGAGTATGGCAACGTTAAAAGATATCGCGACTGAAGCAAATGTTTCATTGGCTACAGTTTCACGGGTTCTCAATGAAGATCCTACATTAAGCGTCAAGGAAGAGACCAAAAGGCGTATCTTTGAAATTGCCGAGAAGCTGGAATACAAAACCAGCAGCTCACGAAAAACCGTTAGCAGTAAAAAACAAAATCACCACTTCCTTGCCTTGTATAACTACAAGCAAGAAGCCGAGGTTAACGACCCTTACTACCTATCGATTCGCCATGGCATTGAAACTCAATGCGAAAAAATGGAAGTTGGCCTAACCAATTGTTATGAAAGCAAAATACAGGTTAACTCTAGCAATATTACTGGTGTTTTATTAGTCGGTAGAATGACAAAGGAAGTTATCGAGCAAGCAAAAAAGCTGACCGATAATATTTGCTACGTCGACTTTACGGATCACTCAGAACCTTATGATTCTGTCGATATCGACCTTGCTCGTATCAGCAAAGAGATCACCAACTTCTTCATTAACCAAGGTTATCAACGCATTGGTTTCATTGGTGGACAAGACGACATCAATACTTCAGACATTCGTGAAGTGGCTTTTGCTGAATACGGTGGCCTTAAGAACGTCGTCAGTGAACAAGATATCTATCGCGGTGACTTCTCTAGCTCGTCGGGCTACGACCTAGCGAAGAAAATGCTAGAAAGCGAGAACTACCCGAAAGCCATGTTTATTGCATCAGATTCCATCGCTATTGGCGTTTTACGAGCGATTCATGAGCACGGATTGCGCATTCCTGAAGACATTGCGCTGATCAGTGTAAATGACATCCCAACCGCTAAGTTTACCTTCCCGTCTTTATCAACGGTTCGTATCCATTCTGAACTGATGGGAATTCAAGGTGTTAACCTGCTGATAGAGAAAGCGCGCGACGGAAGAACCATCCCACTTAGAGTCTATGTCCCAAGTAAACTCAAGCTGCGTGACACTACAAAATAATCATATAAATCAAATATATAAAATAAGGTCACCTTTATTGAAGGTGGCCTTTTTTATGTCTTTCATATACGCCTACATACGCATATATCCCTTCTCAAATACTCACCTAAATCACCAAATGGCATTCTTTTAAGTGGATCACACACCACTGTAAAAAGCCCACAAAAAACGTGATGGAGTTAAAGTAAAACGTTTTCACTAATTTCATTTAGTAAAACTTTTACTAATAATTACCTCAGTCCAAAAATACTCGTATTCACTACGACCCAATTACGCATAAGAACGTCGGTCAGCAAATTGCATCTAGGCCGAGAGAGAGGCAACGTGAACAACTGGGAAAACTTCCTGAACTTACATGAGAACCGTATGGCACCGCGTGCATACTTCTTCTCATACGCATCAGAAAAGAATGCAAAAACGTTTCAGCGTGAACTTAGCAGCCACTTCCAACTATTGAGTGGCCAATGGAATTTCAGCTATTTCACCAATCCACTATTGGTTCCTGAAGAGTTCTACTCTCAAGAAATGAAAGACTGGGGCCACATTACGGTTCCAAACATGTGGCAAATGGAAGGCCACGGCGATCTTCAATACACAGATGAAGGTTTCCCATTCCCAATTGATGTGCCTTTCGTCCCATCAGACAACCCAACGGGCGCATACCAACGCTCTTTCTTCCTTGGCGAAAGCTGGGATGAGAAACAAACCATCATCAAATTTGATGGCGTAGAGACATACTTCGAAGTTTACTTAAACGGTGAGTACGTAGGTTTCAGCAAAGGCAGCCGCCTAACCGCTGAGTTCGATATATCTAGCCACGTAAAAGCAGGCAACAACCTGCTTTCTATTCGTGTGATGCAGTGGGCCGACTCAACCTACATTGAAGACCAAGACATGTGGTGGACGGGCGGTATCTTCCGTGACGTTTACCTTGTGGGCAAAGAGCAACTGCACGTTCAAGATGTAACGGTTCGAACTGACTTCGACGACGCTTACCAAAGCGCTACCCTTTCGTGCAACGTTGCCCTAGAAAACCTAGCAGCAGCGACAAACGCAACCCTTGAGTACGCATTGCTTGATGGCAGCCAAGTTATCTCGCAAGGCTCAGTAGATAACCTAGCCGTTCCTAATAGATTGACTGACGGCAATGCGAATACTCAATTCTCTATTGATGTGGTTAACCCAGTTCAATGGAACGCTGAAAACCCTTACTTATACCAACTGTTGCTTACGCTGAAAGACTCTGACGGCAAGGTGCTGGAAGTGATTCCACAACGCGTTGGTTTCCGTGATATTAAAGTTCGTGATGGTCTGTTCTACATCAACAACAAATACGTGATGCTGCACGGCGTGAACCGCCACGACAACGACCACCTAAAAGGTCGTGCTGTTGGCATGGATCGCGTAGAGAAAGACTTGGTACTGATGAAGCAACACAACATCAACTCAGTACGTACCGCGCACTACCCGAACGACCCACGCTTCTACGAACTGTGTGACATCTACGGTCTATTCGTGATGGGTGAAACCGATGTCGAAACACACGGTTTTGCTAACGTTGGCGACCTAAGCCGCATCACTAACGATGCAGCATGGGAAGCGGTGTTTGTTGAGCGTATCGAACGTCACATTCACGCTCAAAAGAACCACCCTTCTATCATCATGTGGTCGCTGGGTAACGAGTCAGGCTACGGCTGCAACATCCGTTCTATGTACGACGCAGCAAAAGCGATTGATGACACGCGTTTGGTTCACTATGAAGAAGACCGTGATGCTGAAGTGGTCGACATCATTTCAACCATGTACTCACGTGCTCAACTGATGAATGCCTTCGGCGAATTCCCACATGAAAAACCACGCATCATCTGTGAATACGCACACGCAATGGGTAACGGCCCGGGCGGTTTAACCGAATACCAAAACGTGTTCTATAAGCACGATGCGATTCAAGGTCACTATGTTTGGGAATGGTGTGACCACGGCATTCTAGCGCGTGATGAAGCAGGTAC
Source organism: Vibrio sp. FE10 (assembly GCF_030297155.1). Classification (NCBI taxonomy): domain Bacteria; kingdom Pseudomonadati; phylum Pseudomonadota; class Gammaproteobacteria; order Vibrionales; family Vibrionaceae; genus Vibrio; species Vibrio apostichopi. Next base: position 3,053,690 of record NZ_AP028067.1, read on the forward strand.
AGAGTTCTACAAGTACGGCGGTGACTACGGTGACTACCCGAACAACTACAACTTCTGCATGGACGGTTTGATCTACCCAGACCAAACACCAGGTCCAGGCTTGAAAGAGTACAAACAAGTAATTGCTCCAGTGAAGCTTCGCGATTTCGATGCACAAACGGGCACCTTCACCGTTGATAACAAACTGTGGTTCTCAAACATTGATGACTACACCATCACTGCGGAAATCCGCGCTGAGGGTGAGACCATTGCTGTAGAGCACATCAAAGTGGAAGAACTGGCTGAAAACTCTAGCCGCGAACTGACACTTAACTTGCCACAGCTTGATGAGCGCGAAGTGTTTGTGAACTTTACTGTTCGCAAAGATTCTCGCACGCCTTACAGCGAAGCGAACCACGACATCGCGGTTTACCAATTCCAAGTGAAAGAGAACACAGCACAGCTAGAAGCTTTCACCAACAACAATGCGACAGCACTGAATGTTGAAGAATCTCGCCTCGCTTACCTAATCAAAGGCCACAACTTTGCACTGAACTTCTCGAAAGTGAACGGCAAGCTGACGTCATGGTTAGTGAACGGTGAAGAACTGATTAAGTCAGAGCCAAAGCTGAACTTCTTCAAGCCAATGATCGATAACCATAAGCAAGAGCACGATGGTTACTGGGAGCCTGCACACCTACAGATCATGCAAGAGCACTTCCGCACGCTAAACGTTGAGCAAGTTAACGGCAAGGTAGAGATCACCACCACCAGCATCGTTGCTCCACCAGTATTTGATTTCGGCATGCGTTGTGAGTATCGCTACCAAATCAGTGCTGAAGGTCAACTGAACGTTGAGCTAAGTGGCGAACGTTACGGTGATTACCCTCACGTGATTCCAGTAATTGGTTTCGACATGGGCATTAACGGTGACTTCGACCAAGTTCAATACTACGGCCGCGGTCCTGAAGAGAACTACCAAGACAGCAAGCAAGCCAACATGATTGATGTTTACCAATCAACGGTGGCTGACATGTTCGAGAACTACCCGTTCCCACAAAACAACGGCAACCGCCAACACGTTCGTTGGGCTGCGCTTTCAAGCCGCGCGGGTAATGGTATTGCAGTAAAACCACAGCAAGAAATCAACTTCAGCGCATGGTTCTACACCAACCAAAACCTGCACCAAGCACAACACACCATTGAGCTAGAGAAGAGCGGTTACATCACCCTCAACCTAGACCACCAAGTGATGGGCTTAGGCTCGAACTCTTGGGGCAGTGAAGTGCTCGACTCTTACCGAGTTTACATGGACGAGTTCCGCTATGGCTTAACTCTGATTCCATTCCAAGCAGGCGATTGCGATGCGCAACACCTAATCAGTCACAACTTTGGCGATGAGTTTTTTACGGCGAATACACCGAAAGCTCAACCACAAAAGAACGAGGCATAAGCGATGATCGTTTTAGAGAACTTAGAACAATTTAAAGTCGTTTACCGCGACGGTCGTAAATGGCAACGCTGTGTAGAAGCGATTGAAAACATCGGCAACATCAAAGATGGCGTGATGTATTCAATTGGTGACTCACTGGCTTACATGATTGAAGACGGCGTGGCTCGTAACACAGAAAACTTTACAGGAAACCGTCGTTACTTCGACGTGCATTACTACCTAGAAGGTCGTGAAACCGTCGAGTTCGCAGCCAAATCAGAGCTAGAGCAAATCCAAGCTTACAGCGATGAAACCGACCGTGAACACCTAATAGGTAACGGTGAAACTCGTGAGTTAGTTGAAGGCCAAGTAGCGATATTTGATAACAGCAAAGCTTACCGCTTCCACGGTGATCATCGCGTTCGCAAAGTGGTGCTAAAAGTGACCATTGAAGACGGTTACTTCCTTAATAAATAAGCTACTGAAGCCAAACAGCCGAAAGCAGCAACAACAAGATCTATTCACAGTGTGTACCGAGCCTTGCCGTTCAAGGCTCAGTCACACTGCATAACGCCTTTACGCTTCTTCCCTACAAGGAAGCTTAAAGAAATAACGACTATAATTACGTGACCCTTGGAGGACACTATGTCTGAATCTGTACGCGGTAAGTTAGGTAAATTTGCCTTGCTCTCCATGACATTTGCAGCGGTATTTAACGTTCGCAACATTGTAAATAACAACATCGAATTGGGATTGAGTTCAGCCCCTATCTTTTTGCTTGCGACTCTTATTTACTTCATTCCATTCGTATTCATTATTGCTGAATTCGTATCAGCAAATAAAAATTCTGAGTCAGGCATGTATGACTGGCTTAAACAACCTTTGGGATCAAAAGCCGCCTACTTAGGTTCATTCCTCTATTGGTTCGTTAACCTATTCTGGTTTGTATCACTGCTACCTAACGTTATCGCATACGCGTCTTACGCAATGCTTGGCTACGAGTACGCCTTCTCTCCTATTGTGACATCGGCAATCTCAATTGGTCTATTTGCGGCGGCAACGCACATCTCTACTAAAGGCGCGAGCTGGTTAGGTAAGATTGCAGAGATCGTGGCATACGGCGTATTTGCACTGTTCGCGGTTTACGTTATCGGCGCCATGATGGCACTCGGTGGTAACCATGAACCTGTAGAGCCAATCACGCTTGAAGCAATGACGCCAACCATCAACTGGGCAACGTTAGGCATCATGTGTTGGATCTTCCAAGCAGCCGGTGGTGCAGAAACTGCAGCCGCTTACCTAAACGATGTTAAAGGTGGCCATAAGTCTTTCATCAAGGTGATCATCAGCGCGGGTATCGCTATCGGTATCATGTATGCAGTCGGTTCTCTATTAGTGAACGTGTTCGTTGCTCGTGATGAACTTACTTATGCTGGCGGCATGGTTGAAATCTTCACAGGTATGGCGAACTACTTCGACATTTCACAATCTCTGACAGGTCGCTTCGTCGGTATCATCCTATTCGTTGCAATGTTCGGTTCGATGATGATGTGGACAGCAGCGCCAGTAAAAATTCACTTCTCTGAAATCCCTAAAGGTGTTTACGGTGAGAAAACGACTGAGCTTAACGAACACGGCGTGCCAGTACGTGCAGCATGGTGGCAGTTTGCGTTCGTATTCCTAATGCTAGTGATTAATGGCTTCGGTTCTGAGTCTGTACAAGACATGATGAACACAGCGATTAACCTAACAGCAGGTACGGCAATGTTACCGCCTATCTTCATCATGGTGGCGTACTTTGTATTCCGCTTGAAGCATGACGATACGCCACGTGACTTCCGCATGGGTACTCGTGTTCAAGGTATGAGTGTTGTATCTGTCCTTATCGGTATCTTCGTTGTGAGCATGACGGCATCGGCATTCCCAACGGGTGTTGATCTAATGCAAGCGTTCTTCGTCAACGTATTTATGACGGCAGTGTTCTCAGCTATCGCTTGGTGGTGGATCTCTCGCTTTGAAAAGAAGCAAGCAGGTAAAGACGCAAAGCTAGAAGCTGCTAAGCAATCGTAGGTTCAAAGCTTCGCTAGATGATGAATCTATAAAAATCGTACAAATCAATAAGCGCCTTCGTGGCGCTTTTTTTTGTTTTAAATCAGACAATTAAAACCTCGCTTTCAAAAAATAAAAACGCCATTCCGTCAAGGGTTCACTTCACGAAAAACGTTAGTTAATTCGCAATAAAACCCGAACAAAAATCAAGGTAAAACATTAACTAAAATTATTTACTCAATGTCACATATTCGATCAATTTAGATTAACTTCCCGCCGCTTAATCTTTAATCTTCTTGCTGAAGAGACAAACAAATTCATAGAACAAAAAACGACATAAAGCCCTACAAGCCTGCTACATCGTCGTACATGAGAAAGCCAGTCTCTTCGATGAATGCCTTAGTGTTGTGTTTGTAATCCCAGTAATAAATTTACTGAAACCAACAAGCTCAACGCCAAGAAATTCGTTCGTAAATCAATACAAAAATAATAAATGAGCCAAGCCTGACTTCATAAAGCGGGTGTTTGCCAAACCAACATAACAATAAAAACACGGCCTAGATTTCCCTCTCTAGGACCTAGTAATAACGATCATCAACGTGATTCACCGGAGAACATCATGTCCGATAATAAACGCAGTACGATAGGCAAGTTTGCCCTACTGTCTATGACCTTCGCGGCGGTATACAGCTTCAATAACATCATAAACAACAACATCGAGATCGGCCTTTCCTCAGCTCCGATGTTCTTTTTAGCCACCATCTTTTACTTTGTGCCATTTTGTTTGATCGTGGCTGAGTTCGTATCATTGAATAAAGACTCTGAGGCGGGTGTTTATTCTTGGGTTAAAAGCTCTCTAGGCGGTCGCTGGGCGTTTATTTCAGCTTACACCTATTGGTTTGTTAACCTCTTCTTCTTCACATCTCTACTGCCTAGAATCATCGCTTATGCGTCGTATGCTTTCTTAGGCTTCGAGTACATATTTACGCCGATAACCACGGCGATCTTGAGCACGATTCTATTTGCGGTTGCGACGCACATTTCAAACAACGGTGCGAAGCTACTTGGCCCAATCACCTCCCTAACCTCGTCGCTCATGCTATTGCTGACTCTGTCTTACATCCTGCTTTCTGGTGGCGCACTGATCGGTGGTATCGAGCCAGCTGACCCAATCACCATTGAAGCGATGACACCAAGCTTTAACTGGGCATTCCTTGGGGTAATCACTTGGATCTTCATGGCGGCAGGCGGTGCTGAATCGGTTGCGGTTTACGTCAACGACATCAAAGGCGGACACAAGTCTTTCGTTAAAGTGATCATCATTGCCGGTATCTTTATCGGTGCGCTTTACTCAGTTGGATCTGTGCTTGCGAACGTGTTCGTTGCTCGTGAAGAGTTGAAGTTTACTGGCGGTTCGGTGCAGGTATTCGAAGGACTAGCAAGACACTTTGGATTGTCTGAAATTCTAATGAATCGCTTTGTTGGCGTGGTTTCATTCACTGCGATGCTGGGTTCCCTGCTGATGTGGACTGCGACTCCGGTTAAGATTTTCTTCTCTGAAATCCCTAAAGGTATTTTCGGTGAGAAAACGGTCGCACTCAACAAACAAGGCGTGCCAGAGCGTGCGGCTTGGGTTCAGTTCTTCATCGTTATTCCACTGATGTTCATCCCAACATTAGCGTCTGACACCGTACAAGATCTGATGAGCACCATCATTAACATGACCGCTGCAGCCTCTATGTTGCCGCCATTGTTCATCATGATCGCTTACTTGCACCTGCGTGTGAAACTCGACCATCTGCCACGAGATTTCCGCATGGGTTCACGCCGAGTGGGTATCACAGCGGTGTCGATTCTTATCGCTATCTTTACAGTGGGGTTCTTTGCATCGACCTTCCCGACTGGCGCAGACATCATGACCATCATCTTCTACAACGTGGGCGGAATAGTGATCTTCCTTGGCTACGCGTGGTGGAAGTACGGTCAATACGAGAAAAGCTTATCTCCAGAAGAGAAGAAACTAGAAGCAAAACCGGAAGCGGCGAACGCCTAGTGTTCTCTTTACCTTGGTTTTAACCTTGACTTTGGCTTTAATCTTGATTTGAACTCTCTTAGGCACTCACTATTTGGCGAGTGCCTTTTTATTCGCTTCCCTTTTTTCTTATCGCAGCTCCCCACATCCTATTTATCGAGCTATTCCTTTCATTAGAATTAGATTCACAACACCGATACATCCCTCGCCTGATATTTGTTTATAAGTTCAACTAAAACCCAAAATAAATCACAAGTAAACATTTACTAAAAACAGATCACACTTTTAGGTTTATTTAATTTTAAACACAAAAATAATCATTAATATTGGTTTTGCGATCGTAAGTGACCTGACCATATACGCCTTGAAGAGCACCCCATATTAGAAGTCAGAACTGCTTACGAAGCTTCATTTATAACCCCGACACAGAAGTGAACAAAATGAAAAGTAGTTTTACTAAAAAGACTCTTATTACAAGCTGTATTCTTGCTGCCCTTACGGCGAATGCGCACGCTGATGAAACCGCGGCTAACCACGGCGACACTCAGCCCCCTAAAACAGAATCTGAAACGCTGTTTAACTTTTACGGTGAGCTTGGCCTTGGTGGTCATGTGGCACTCGAAGGTGATGATAAGGGTCGCTACGCAGACGGCACTTACATTGAAGCAGGTTTAGCTATCGAGCATGGTAATTGGTTTGGTCTTGCTTACATGGAAGGCTGGACAGTACAGGCCGATGACGAAGGTAATGCTTGGGCGACAGGCCACGGCTGGGGCGGCTTCGAAGGTGGTTTTAACCGCTTTTACGCTGGCTACCGCACCGACGCAAAAACAGAATTTATTGTCGGTCGTATGGACTCGTCACTGGATGACGTTCAATGGTGGGGTGACCCAACAGTCGAGTACGGCTACGCAATCTCAAACACGCGTGACGTACACGTCGGTGTGAAGATTCAAAACCTAGAAGGCAAACTTCGCTACAGCGTTTCATTCGCGCCTGAATCTGACTTCTCTGAAGACGATGCCCTACTTCACTTCGGCAAGTACGATAACTTTGCAGACCAATGGAAAGACAAGAATGCCATGGTCAACGGTTACCTCCAATACGACCTCACTGACGACCTAACCCTAATGGGTGGTGGTGAAGTACGTAATAACGATGGCGGTGAGCTTCTACTATTAGGTGCTGAATACAAAAACTTTGCCACTCGTGTTTGGCACGATACCGACAAAGGCAACCAAGAGTCTTTCGGTAGCGAATCAGGTATTCAAACTAGTGCATGGTACGAAGCCGCACAAGGCGTTTACCTATCAGCAGCCTACAACTACGCAAACTTTGACGGTGACAATGGCGACAAAGAGATCACCTCTTACATCAATGCCGGCGTTTGGTACGAATACGGAAACGGCGCATTTGCTACTGCGTTCGACAGCCGCTTTGGCGTAGGCAGCGACACTGAAATCGGCGACGCGCAAGTGTTCGCAATGCAATACTTCTACTGGTAATAACAGGAACTCATCATGAAACTGAATAAATCATTCGCAGCTCTCGCTATCGGCGCAGCACTTGTTGTTACTGGCTGTACATCAAACTCAAGCTCTGACACAGAGCAACTGCAAGCAAACGAATTTAAGAACGTTATCGACCGCACTGGCTCACCAGAATACATGCGTGACTACGACTTCGATGACCACCAGCGCTTCAACCCATTCTTTGACTTAGGTGCATGGCACGGTCACTTGCTGCCAGACACAGCTGAAGGCATGGGCGGTTTCCCAGGAACGGCACTGCTTACTGAAGAATACATCAACTTCATGGCTGATAACTTTGACCGCCTAAGCGTGTTCAAAGATGGCAAAAAAGTCGTATTCACCATGGAAGCTTACAGCCTACCGGGCGCACTGGTTCAGACACTAAAATCTGACGATGTAACGGTAGAAATGACGATGCGTTTTGCTTCAAACCGTACCTCTCTGCTAGAAACCAAAATCACTACCGACTCTCCTGTTGAATTGGTGTGGGATGGTGAACTGCTAGAAAAGACCCATGCGAAAGAAGGCGTGGCACAAACCGACAAAACAATCGCTGAAACTTACCCTGAGTATGACCGTCAAATCGTCGCAACCGACGATGGCCTGAAGGTCACCTTTGGTAAAGTGCGTTCAACGTGGGATCTGCTGACTTCAGGTGAGTCTGAGTACCAAGTTCACAAATCGATTTCAACGCAAACTACAGTGAATGGCCTAACGTTTACTTCAACGGCAAACATTGAAGAATCGACCACCATTTACACCACTTACTCGCACGTTCTAACGGCAGAAGAAGCACAAGCTGAACAGACTGAAATCAAAAAGATCATGGAAAACCCAACCGATTTCTTAGCAGCATCTGCAGAGCGTTGGGAAGGCTATCTTGAGATGGGTTTAACCAACCCGAACGCAACACCAGAACAAGAGCGTGTTGCAGTTAAAGCGATGGAAACCCTAAACGGTAACTGGCGTGGCGCTGCAGGTGCGATGGAGTTTGACTCAGTGACACCATCAGTGACCGCACGTTGGTTCTCAGGTAACCAAACTTGGCCGTGGGACACATGGAAGCAAGCTTACGCAATGGCTCACTTCAACCCAGACGTAGCGAAAGACAACATCCGCGCGATGTTCGCTTACCAAATTCAGGCTGACGACGCTGTTCGCCCTTGGGATGAAGGCTACGTGCCCGATCTATTGGCTTACAACCTAAGTCCAGAACGTGGCGGCGACGGTGGCAACTGGAATGAACGTAATACCAAACCAAGCTTAGCTGCATGGGCGGTAATGGAAGTCTACAAGACCACCAGCGACGAAGCTTGGCTTGAAGAGATGTATCCAAAACTAGTGGCATACCATGATTGGTGGTTACGCAACCGTGATAACAACGGCAACGGTGTACCTGAATATGGCGCTGCTCGCGACAAAGCACACAACACACCTGAAGGCGAAATGTACTTCACTGTGGTTCGTGGTGATAAGCATGAAACCGTCGTAGGCCAAGCAGCACTCGATAAAGTCGTGGCTGAAGGTAACTACGATTACATCGAAAGCCCAGCTCAAACGGCAGCGTCTTGGGAATCAGGTCGTGACGATGCAGCCGCATTTGGTTTCATCGATAAAGATCAGTTAGACGCGTATGTCGCGAACGGCGGTAAGCGCAGCGATTGGGATGTTGAGTTCGCTCAAAACCGCGCTGAAGATGGCACGTTGTTGGGCTACTCATTGCTGCAAGAGTCTGTCGACCAAGCAAGCTACATGTACAGCGATAACAAGTACCTAGCAGAAATGGCTGACATTCTTGGTAAAGATGCAGAAGCGAAAGAATTCCGTGAAAAAGCGGAGCACCTATCGAACTACATCAACACCTGTATGTTCGACGAAGGCACTAACTTCTTCTACGACATTCGCATTGAAGACAAACCATTAGCCAACGGCTGTGCAGGTAAACCGATTGTAGAACGTGGCAAAGGCCCTGAAGGTTGGTCACCACTGTTCAATGGTGCAGCAACACAAGAACACGCTGATGCAGTCGTAACGGTGATGAAAGATACGGAAGAGTTCAACACCTACGTTCCACTAGGCACTGCGGCGCTGTCTAGCCCAGCATTTGGCCCAGATATTTACTGGCGTGGACGTGTATGGGTAGACCAGTTCTACTTCGGCCTAAAAGGCATGGACAGCTACGGTTACCGTGACGATGCGATTGAAATGGCAGGCGCATTCTTCGACCACGCCGATGGCTTGGTGCAAGACGGCCCTATCCGTGAGAACTACAACCCACTGACTGGTGAACAACAAGGTGCACCAAACTTCTCTTGGAGTGCTGCTCACCTATACATGCTTTACAACGATTTCTTTACTGACGCAGAATAAATCGAACCTATACCTGTCTTCTGGAATTCAATGAAAAGATAACCTCATAAATTTCAGGCTTTGGCACTCAGTATCTCGCTGAGTGCCTTTTTTATACCTGAAGCTAAATAAGCGAACAAACAAACAGTTAGACTATTTGGCCTACCATGATCCTTTTACTCTATTCGCTGCACGTTAGCCTATATCACCACAATGAAAACGCACCTGATAATGGTAACGCTCTTCCAATAATTTGAATTCATCATGTACGCTTGGCGTCCAAGAATCATCCCCACCAACTCCCATGTGAAAACCATCGATGTACACAAACAATTGCTCTTGCTCAACTAAATCACAGGTGTGCTTCGCCTGCTGCAATTGCTGTTGTCCAAATCGACTGACAGAAAAGTGGAAGTTTCCTTTCAGTTCAAATCCACCAATCTTAGCCTCACGAACATCACAGCGTAAGCCGCTGTCTGAAGGGAAAATATAAGGAGTGTGCATTTGATTTATACTCTGCTGATGTGAGCCAACGTGTGCTGACATCTTTCTATCGGGATAATTTTCATGGGGTCCGCGACCGAACCAACTCACGCCATCGGGGATGTTTTTCAATGTGAATGTGAACCCCACTCGAGGTAAAGACGGTAAGCCTTTCGCCGCTTGCACATCCACATCTAACTTGACCTCACCATCAGCAAATAATTGGTATTGCCAAGTCGACAACAAACGAACCTGCCCTTCAACTAAGTGAGCAATTCTGGCCGTCACCGAGACTGAGTTTTGCTGAGTGAAGTGGGAAAATTCAATACATTCAGGGGTAAGCGAATCGAGCCCCATTGCCTGCCAGCGTGCTATCCATGAATTGGGATCCACTCGGTTTGCTTCACTGACACCGATGTCGTTATCGAGAGGTGCTCGATAGAAGTTATCTTTGAGACCACTGACTAACTGTTCAACACCCTTCACTTGCCAACGGTCTAAAGCCCCCGTTAGCACATCAAACTCAACTTGATAATCATCGCCTATCACAGACAATCGGTCCTCCGTTTCACTGACTTTCGGAGGGTAAATCGAGATATTCGCATCAAGTACAAGTTGCGATAAGGTGGGTAAGCTCAGTTGTTCAATGGCCGTTACATGTCCTTTATCAGCCCACCGCGTCGCGGTATTCAGCACCACTTCTAGGTTTAAGTAATTAAGGCTATTTGGTTGGCAAACAACGTTGGCTCCATCAAGCTCAAGCAACACGCTCGATTGCGACTTCACAAGTAATTCGACGCTTCCATTACTCTGAATAACGCCATTTTGCGTGATGTTCCAATTAAGCGTTTCGATAAGCTCGGCATCAAACAAATACTCACTGGTAATCTCGATCACCAATGGTGATGCAGAAACCAACTTGAACTGATAAAACTGCTGCGCTTTTTTAACTTCATGTAAGGTTGGATGAACCGTTCTATCAGGGAAAACCAATCCATTAATACAGAATTGGCGGTCGTTAATCTCATCGCCGAAATCACCGCCATACCCCCAGTATTTCTGTCCGTTCGAGTCGGTTTTGGTTATCCCCTGATCGACCCAATCCCAGATAAAGCCACCTTGCAGCTTAGGATTGTCTCTGAACGCTTGCCAGTATTTATCGAAGCTACCAAGGCTATTTCCCATCGCATGTGCATATTCACACAAGATCAACGGACGCTGCTCGTTAGGCAGAGCAATGGATTTACGAATACCCACTCTAGGAGTGACTTCAGGCTGGCTCTCGACCACAGGCAGATCCCAATCAACACGTGCGTACATCGGGCACAAGATATCAGTCGCTGCGGTATCTGCACCGCCGCCTTCATACTGAACCGGTCGGGTTGGATCGGCTTGTTTCACCCATTGATACATCGCATGATGATTACGCCCGATACCTGACTCATTACCTAACGACCAAATGATCACGCTGGCGTGGTTTTTATCGCGCTCAACCAGTCGAGTCATACGGCGCATATAAGCATTTAACCATGACGCATCATTTGAGAGTCGGCACATAGGAAACTGGCCATGAGTTTCAACATTGGCTTCGTCAACCAAATACAAACCGTATTCATCACACAACTCATACCACAACGGATGATTGGGATAGTGAGCCGTTCTTACTGCATTGAAGTTGTTCTGTTTCAGTAATTTGATGTCTTGAATCATGCCTTCACGTGTCATGGTATGACCCAGTTCAGGATGATGTTCATGTCGGTTAACACCACGGATCAACAGAGGTTTACCGTTAACCTTCAGTAAGCCACTGCTTATCTCAACGGTTCTAAAACCGACATCGTAAGCCTCACAATCTATAAGCTCATCTTGTTGATTGAGTAACGACACCACACAGCGATATAAGTAAGGTGACTCAGCACTCCACTTATTCGGATTGACGACTGAAATACTGTGTTCAGCGATTTCAGACCAAGGCCCTTTCTCATCCACCACTCGCTCACCCAAGACAACAGTTTGAGATTCAGAGATGAGTTGCCCCTGCGCATCAAACAGTTCGACTTTAACCCGGTTTATTTGTTGATCTTGGTTAGCTTGATTATCTTGAGCTGATGGATTTGGTTTCGATATTTGTGTCGAAACCTTCAAACACGCATCTCGATAACAAGCGTCCAGTTGAGTTTCAACCCGCACATCTTCAATGGCGACTTTAGGTTTTCTTAATAAGGTGACGTCGCGGAAGATACCACTCAGCCACCACATATCCTGATCTTCAAGATAAGAGCCATCTGACCAACGCAGCACCATCACCGCTAAGGTGTTGTCTCCCGCCTGTAGGTAATCAGACACATCAAATTCAGCAGGTAAACGGCTATCTTGCGAATACCCAACCCACTTGCCGTTACACCACAAGTGGAACGCTGAGTTAACGCCATCAAAGGTGAGTCGATGAGTGTCTAATAACGCGTGCTCTGTGCAATTAAAACGCGTGCGATACAGCCCTGTTGGATTGTCGGTTGGCACAAAAGGCGGTTTGTCATCGAACGGGTATTTCACATTGGTGTATATCGGTTTATCAAAACCCTGCATCTGCCAATTGCTTGGTACTTCGATCTTCTCCCACAATGAATCATCGAAATTTTCAGACACCGACTCCTCAGTCACAAACTCAGGCGCATCGAACAATTGAAATTTCCATTCACCATTAAGGGAAACTTTACGTGGTGAATTTTTGGTGAGCGCTTGTACGAGTGAGGTGTAAGCATTAAGAGGAGCGTGAGCCTCAATGACATTGTGGTGAGTTATATGTTGGTTTTCCCATTCACGGGCAGAGATGACTTGAGAGAAAGTTCTCATGGAGTGTTCCTTACGATAAACCGTTCAAAGTGAATCATTGCAAGTAATACTTAGTGCAGAGTGCTTAAACCGCGCTTGGGACGCGACAAACGCCGACGAAATAACACTAGCAATGACAAACTTAGAAAAAGTAGAAGCCGCAGCGAGAACCGCTGCGGCGAATAACACATTATTTAAAGGCGCGCTTACTCACCTTATCGAGTTTCTTCAATATTTTTTCGATGCGATCAGGGTGAACCATAAACTCTTGGAAGCCCTTCATGCCTTCTTTGGCCATCGCAGGATCGGTATCGCGGTCATAGAACTGAGCCGTACCATCGGTAGAAGCCAGCATTGCCACGCCTTTATCTAAGAACGGATCAGACTTTGCTTTGGCTTTATTGTTGGTCGGGATTTGTAGCAGCATCTCATTGATAAGTTGCTGATTTTCCGCACGCGCAACAAACTCTAGGAACTTACGCGCATCTTCCTTATTTTTCGCTTTAGAAGGGATGTGCAACGTATCCATTGGCGCATCTTCTGACATCGGAACACTTGGATCGATCACTGGGAATTGGAAGAAGTCCATCTTGCCATCTAATTCAGCCGGGAAGTTTGGCGTAATGAAGTTACCCATTAGATACATCGCTGCCTTGCCGTTGTACAAGAATGGTTGAGCTTCTTGCCAAGAATAAGAAGCGTGATTTTCTAAGTAGTAACCAGGCTCAACAAGCTCTGCCCAGTTAGCGAACGTTTTCTTCACTCGCTCGTCAGAATAAGGCACCTTGCCTTCCATCAACTGAATGTGAAAATCCAAGCCGTTGGTACGCATGTTGATGTAATCAAACCAACCTGCTGCAGTCCACAGGTACTTAGTACCAATCGCAAACGGTGCAACCCCATTTTCTTTAAGCGTTGCCGATGCCGATTTCAAATCATCCCATGTTTTAGGTTCAGCAATTCCATACTGCTCAAAGATATCTTTGCGGTAGTAGATACCCCATTGATAATACGTATATGGCACACCAAATTGCTTGCCGTTGACCGTCATTGCAGGTGCGGCTGACGCAAAATCTTGCTGCATATTGTTGTCAGCCCAAATGTCACTCACATCTTCGAACAAGCCACGGTCAACGAATGCTTTCATTCGGTTACCCGCATACCAAAAAACCACATCCGGCGGCGAAGTGACCAACCAATTACGAATCGTTGTTTTATACGACTCGTGATCGTACAAGTTGTACTTGACCGTAATATCTGGGTTTTCTTTTTCAAAGCGGTTGATGATTTCACCCCACGCTTCTTTCGGCGCAGGATCAGATGCATCTGAGTTAATGACTAAGGTTCCTGCAAACGCTGTTGTAGAAACGGAGGCAGCAAGCACTGCCGTAGCAGCGATATGTTTCACGTATTTCATATTGAGGTCCTTGTTATAGAGCTAAGCTCACTAAGTCCAATTTTTATTGTTTTGTCTCGTAGGGTTATGCGTGTTTTATCTTGTTGTTTAGTGTTGTTGGGTGTCGCTGTTTAGTGTTCATCAAAGATGAATTGATTGGCTTAGAGGCAACAATAATTTGCTGCCTCTACTCCGGTTTATTTAGTTTCTAACCTTTAGTCGCACCAAGCGTCAGGCCAGCAATAAAATGTTTCTGCATGGTGAAGAACAGCACGACTGGTGGAATGGCTGCCACGACCGCTCCGGCAGACATAAACTGCCAAGACGCCAACCACTGGCCTTGCAGTGAGCTCAACCCCGCAGTTACCGGGCGAACGTCATCACTCTGAACCAGTACTAGTGCCCAGAAGAAATCGTTCCAAATAAAGGTAAACACCAATACTGCTAGCGCAGCTAATGCAGGGCGAACCAAAGGCAGCACCACGTGCCAGAATATTTTCCATTCACTCACCCCTTCAACACGCGCTGCTTCAATCAAGGCATCGGGAATGCCAACAATAAAGTTCCGCATGAACAAGGTACAAAAGCCGGCTTGGAAAGCGATATGGAAGAAAATCAACGCCCAGTGGGTATCGTAGAGACCAAGACCAATAGTTAAATCACGTACTGGAATCATCAAGATTTGGAACGGAACAAAGTTGCCCGCGATGAACATCGCAAAGATCCACACATTGGCTTTGAAGTTGTATTTCGCCAAGGCGTACCCGGCCAAAGTCGAGAGTGCGACAGCCCCTGCGACCGCTGGCAGTGTGATGATCAAGCTATTGATTAAGTACTGCCCCATTGAGGTCGAGGTAAAAACTTGGGTGTAGTTCTCAATGAACTGAATCTCGCTCGGCCAGCCCCAGTAATTACCTTTGTTGATGTCATCCATCGAACGAATCGACGTCATCATCACGGCGATTAGCGGTAATAACCACATCACGATCGAGATCGGTAACGCGACTCGATAGCTAATATTAGTAAAGCGACCGGCTTTTTGAATTGGTTGCGGAAACATTATTTTTCACTCCTTAACATGCGCCACAAGAAGTAAGCGATATAGATATCCATAATCAGAAACAGCACCACAGACACCGCCGCACCGTAACCCATTCGATAGTTAAAAATAGACTCTTCATACATTTGATACGCCAGTACCGTCGAGCTTCCCCAAGGTCCACCCGCCGTCATGGTTGCCACTAAATCGAAAGAGCGAAGAGCACCAATCACGGTCACGACCACAGCAATAAACGTCGCGGGTCTTAGTTGAGGAAGAACTACATACCAGAGCATGCGCCACTTCTTTGCACCATCCAGTCGCGCCGCTTCTAATTGCTCTGGGTCGAGATTGTTCAACCCCGTGAGATATAAGATCATGCAATAAGAAATTTGTGGCCATAGGCCCGCGGCAATGATTCCGTAGGTCACATAGTCTTCATCAGCAAGTATTGAAACGGGCTCAAAACCGAAGGCACCCAGTACCATGTTGAAAAGACCAAATGACGGGTCATAGAACCAAGAAAATACGAGGCCGACCACCACTTGAGAAATAACAAAGGGGAAAAAGAATAAGGATTTAACGACACGAATGCCTTTCACTTGTTGGTTTAAGAAAAGGGCAATCGCCAAACCACAAGGTGGCGCGAGCATAAAAAAGATCAACCAAAGAAAGTTATTCGTTAAGGAGGTGTAGAACGCCTCTGAGTCAAACAGCTCGCGATAGTTCTCTAGCCCTACCCACTCTTTCTCACCGAGCCCGTCCCACTCAAAGAAACTGAGCCAAATGCTGTCCAAGATCGGATAAACAACATAGAGAGAAAAGATGGCGATAGCAGGTGCCAAGAACAACCAAGGCGATACCTTAGAACTAATACGTCTTTTCTTCTTAGCCGATGGGATGCGATTTTCTGGGTATATCGTTTTCACAGATTGCTCCATTTCCCGGAATTCCTTGTCTTCAAAGCTTCATTTACTATTTGATAAATTTCCACCTAGATTTCTAAATTTAATCTAGCAACTCAGCATTTATGGTAATTACGTTCAAATATTAGGCTTATTGATAATATTACGCACAGTTATGTTTTAATTTTGTAAACGTTTCCACAAAAATCAGTATGATTTGTAAAATTTGTATGACCCCGATCAATAATTTATCCGAGGCATCTAACAAATTTCTGATGAAAGCGTATGTTTTAAAGGCAAAGTGATGTAGTCCAACGAAGCAAGGAGAGAGCATGGCTGATATCAGCTTAAAACAGGTCATCAAACGATATGGTGATGTTCAAACGATCCATGGTGTTGATCTAGAAATAAGTAACGGCGAATTCGTAGTATTCGTTGGACCGTCTGGTTGCGGTAAATCAACCCTCTTACGCTTAGTTGCTGGCTTGGAAGAGATTACTGAAGGTGAGATCCATATTGGCGATGATCTTGTTAATGATGTCGATCCTGCCGAGCGTGGCGTGGCGATGGTATTCCAATCCTACGCGCTCTACCCTCACATGACCGTTGAAGAAAATATGGGCTTTGGCCTTAAAATGAACGGTGTTGCCAAAGAAACCGTCGAGAAACAGGTCACCAGTGCCGCGAAAACGCTTCAGCTAGAACCTTTATTGAAACGTAAACCTAAAGAGTTATCGGGTGGACAACGTCAACGTGTCGCTATCGGTCGAGCGATAGTTCGCAACCCAAGAGTGTTCTTATTCGACGAACCTTTGTCTAACTTAGATGCAGAACTTCGTGTCGATATGCGCTTACAAATAGCCAAATTGCATCAAGATCTGCAAAATACCATGATTTACGTAACGCACGATCAAGTGGAAGCAATGACGCTTGCAGACAAAATCGTCGTGCTGAGAGACGGTCGAGTGGAGCAAGTCGGCTCACCTCTCGAACTGTATCACTCCCCTCAAAATGAATTTGTGGCAGGCTTTATTGGCTCTCCAAAAATGAACTTCTTGCCATGTTTGGTCAATAGCACCTCTGACACGCATGCCCAACTGACCGTTAATGGCCTGAGTAAAATTACTCTGCCTTTGCCAAGTGATGGCCTTGCTGAAGGACAAAAGCTGACGCTTGGTATTCGACCAGAACATTTGGAGATCAATGGCGATTCTGATATCACGATTGAATTCCAGAGTGAGGTAGTAGAACGATTGGGCAACAGTACTTATATGTTTGGCCAATCATGTGGTGTTGATAGCTTTAAAGTTCACCTCCCCGGAGATCAAGAGGTCACACGTTATCAGTCTCTCAATCTAAATTTCGCATCAAAAGATTGCCATCTGTTTGATGCTGAAGGTCAGCGTATTAACTAGACTTTTCAAACGGTAAAGCTGGTTAGAAAGGCTAGCTTTACCTCGTTATTAATTCACCGTTATCACCTCTTCTTTATTGCTTACCTCTCTTCTTTGCTTATTGTCGATCTATGAAACGATTCAAAAAGTTTCATGCACTCTACTTAGTTTTTGGGTTTAACGACCTTATTGGTATTTTCTTTATCCTTAACCGCTATCCGGACATTAATTTGATAGTCGTTTACTCAATAATGGCTAAACTATAGTGTCGCCTCCCCCTTTTTTTGAGAAAACCTAAATGCCTAATGCTGATTCCACCCTAAACAAACGCATGGGAATCGTTGCGCTCACCTGGCCAATTTTTATCGAAGTTCTTCTAAGAACTGCACTCAACACCAGTGATGTATTCATGCTGTCGGGATACTCAGACAAAGCCGTGTCTGCCGTTGGTGTTATCTCTCAGATATCCTTTTTTCTGATCATCGTATCCACCATGGTCAGCAGTGGCACAGGCATCCTCATCGCTCAATACAACGGTGCATCTCGAACTCAAGAGAGCGCTCATGTGGGCGTGGCGAGTATTATCTTAGCCATTGTTACTGGCGTGTTGTTGAGCATTATCGCCGTTCTTGGCGCTGAATATTTTATCCCGCTCTATCAACTGGAAGCTCAGGTCGAACAGTACGCTCAAGAGTATCTGTTCATCAGTGGCGCACTCACCTTCAATGTGACGATAGGTGTTGTTCTCACCACAATTCTACGTAGCCATGGTTATTCGAAATCGCCAATGGTCATCAATTTGATTGCTGGTGTTATCAACGTATTCGGCAACTACTGCGCACTCTACCAACCATTTGGACTGCCTGTTTACGGCGTACAAGGGGTGGCTACCGCAACTGTGATTAGCCAATTAATCGGCATGTTTATCTTGATTGGTGTGGTGAGAAGTAAAGGCATTGAGCTGCCGATGAAGCAGTTCAAATCTGTGCCTAAAGCCATCTATCAAAAAATCATTAAAATCGGCTCAATGAATGCGGGAGAAGTACTCTCTTACAACATGGCGCAGATCAGCATTACCTTCTTTGTGGTGCAAATGGGCACTTCTTCATTGGCAGCGTTTACCTACGCGCAAAATATCGCTCGCCTCTCTTTTGCTTTCGCGTTGGCCATTGGTCAGGGTAGCCAAATTCAAACTGGATACTACATAGGCAAAGGTTGGATAGATGAAATAGCCAACCGTGTACAACGCTATTTTGTGGTTGGTTTCATCGCCTCTATCAGCATTACCTGCGTGGTCTATATTTTCCGATTCGAGATTTTGGATCTCTTCACTCAAGATCCAGAGATCATCGCACTGACTGCCGCACTCATCGCTGGCTCGATACTTTTAGAAGGTGGTCGCGTATTTAATTTGATTTTCATCTCTTGCTTGAAAGCCGCAGGCGATATTAAGTTTCCTATCAAAATGGGAATACTCAGTATGTGGGGCATTGGCGTCGCGATGAGCTACTTGCTTGGCGTGCATTGGGGTTATGGCGTGTTAGGAGCGTGGATGGCGATCGCAATGGATGAATGGTTCCGAGGGATCATTATGGCGTATCGTTGGAGAACAAGAAAATGGACTCGCTTCTCTTTATAGCCCAACAAATACAATAATCCATCATGGATAGATTTACTTTCGATACAATACGTTAGGCATCTCAGTTATCACAGCTGAGGTGCCCTGATAGTATTTGGCCTATGATGTTCCTTTCCCTATTTTCGCTGTACTGCCTTTATCAGCCTTTATCTGCCGCCGAACAATACGCCCTGCCTGTAATCACCCAGCCTCTAGTCACCCAACTCTCTTCTTCACCCTTTATCTAATATAAAAACGGCTACTTGAAAGCCGAATTATCAACATTTCCTATATAAAGATTCTGCAATCGTAGGGATTATCAAACAGGTTCTCTCGAACTACTATTATTCCATCGGCTAGCCAAAACGTTAGCAAAATAGCTATCAATTACTATCCATAATTACCAATCACTACCAATAACTAAAGTGCGCATGCTCGCTCAGAGTGCACAACGTGGAGAACATCATTATGTCTTACTACTCAGTATTAGAAGTCACACCCACTACAGACGCATGGGTTGCAGATTACATTGCCCCTGCAAACAAACTGGTGGCGCAATACGGCGGTAAATATCTAGCGCGCACTTCTAGCCACGAACGCCTTGAAGGCGACGCAGAACAACCTGCACTTCGCATCATCATTGAGTGACCATCAAAGCAAGCCGCGGTAGATTTCATGAACGATCCAGGTTACGTACCACACCTAGCTGCACGTACTGCGGGTTCGGTTAGCCACCACGCACTTATCGAAGGCAAAGACGACCTAGCGTAATTGAGAGTCTAAATTCTGGTTAACGGTTATCGCTCAAAATAGCTGTTTCCAAATATATAAAAGCCGCACCATCATTTGATGGTGCGGCTTTTTTGTTGGCGTTAATTCTTACTAAGATTGAGAGCTATGAGTGTTAATAACTATTACGCATAACAGTAATTGGCCTATGATAATCCTTTTACTTCTCACACTATGATTAACTCAAATTATCAAACAGTTAAGAGTTATACTTGGGAAGTTAAACCGTAGCTTCAACGCCCTTCTTACGCTTTGCCAATCGTGCAGCGATTCCAAACAACATCACAATGCCACATACACCGTACACTTGCATGATGGTTGGATCATCCGAGACAAAACCAACATCAGAGAACATCACATAAGCGCCTAGCACCATGTAAAGAATGATCGCTGAAGCTTCGAAGCGGAATGCCCAAGGCGTAACATCAATGTTTTCATTCACAGGCATCACATAATCATCTTCACGTGGCATAAAGTAGCCAATGATGAACATCAACGCCGTACATACAACAAACAGAATCGCCAGTTGGTGTAAGAAGTGAATGGGCGTTTTGAACACCAACTGCATAGCGGCGTATGAGCTAACAAACACCACTAGCGCAACTTTAGCCGCCACAGCAGGTACACGTTTAGAGACATAACCCACAAACACAATCGTAAAAATTGGCACGCTGAAGAAGCCCGCTACCATTTGTAGGTATTGGAACAAGCCTTCAGGCGCATACATGATGAACGGTGCAATGCACACAGAGATAATCGCGATCACAACGCCGAAGATACGGCCTTTACCCACCAATTCTTCATCCGTTTTACCTTGACCAAACAAAGGCTTGTAGACATTCAATGCAAATAGAGTAGTCGAACTGTTAAGCACACCATTAAATGTACTTAGGATGGCACCAAACATAACTGCGACGAAGAAACCGACTAATGGTTTAGGCAACACTTCGTTTACCAAGCGTGTGTACATGGTGTCTGGATTACCAGCATCTGCGCCAAACATGTGGAATGCAATGATACCTGGAATGATAAGGAACAACGGAGAGATAACCTTAATTGCCCCCGCAAGAATCACCCCTTTCTGGCCTTCTTTTAAGTTCTTAGCACCCAATGCGCGCTGGATGATTGATTGATCCGTACCCCAGTAGTAAAGATTCACAAGTAGAAGACCGGTAAACAAGGTTGAGAACGGCAGTGGATCGGTCTCAGTACCGACCGATTGCAGTTTTTCTGGCGCAGCGTACAACAGCGTATCTAAGCCAGCACCAAAACTGCCCTCCCCTAATGCCATCAAGCCAAAAACAGGGATCATCAAGCCGCCAATAATAAGACCCACACCATTAATAGTATCGGCAATCACAACCGCTTTGAGTCCACCATAAATCGCGTAAAAGAAACCAAGTAGACCGATCGTCGCTGAAATTAGGGCTATCGAGCTGAACTCTGAAATATTAAGCAGAGCTTGAACATCAAAGATCTCACCGAGAACAACGGCACCGGCATAAAGTGTGGTTGGCAAGATATTGATGACGTACTGGCACAAGAAAAGTAACGTCACAAACTTCTTCACCGACATGTCGTAACGACTCTCTAAGAAGTCTGGAATCGTCGTGATCCCTTGCTTCAGGTAACGCGGTACTAACATCAGAGCGATGATCACTAAGGTGACACCAGACGCCACTTCCCAACCCATGACACTCATGTTGTGGGTGTAAGCTTGTGCACTCATGCCAACAAAGCTAGTCGCGCTTAAGTTGGTCAAAATTAGGGAGCTGGCAATCAAACCACCGGTTAAGCTTCTTCCACCGAGAAAGAAACCGTCTTGTGAGGTGTTCTTGTCATTTTTAACTTTGTTGTAGGTAAACGCGACAACAAAACCAGTAAATAACAAGAATGACAGCAGAACTGTAATAGACATTTTGTTTTCCTTAAGTTTAGTTATTGCGACAGCAATTCCTCGCTGCCGATTATATTTTTATATTTAGAATTTTATGTAGGGGTACTCAGAGTTAGCGCTTCATATCTTTTTCAGATGAACAATCAAGGCTGACTCTGGGTCTAGAATCGGTAAGGTCAATCCAATCTCCTTGAGGTTATCGCCACTCAGGGTTAACGTTTTGTCGAGCCATTGGGGGCGCTGTTTCATCAACTGGAAACTGGTTTTTGGCATGTCCACTAACTTCACTTGATACATCGCGTTGTCTTCCACGCAGCTAATACGAAGTGGCGAAGGCAGAGCATATTCAGGCATCGCTAATTGGCACACGGTGATCAACATTTCATCGTCATTTTCAACGCCATAAATGTTCTGATTTTTGTCCGAAGGATCCATTCGGAAACTACGACCAGAATGCAAAACATGACGAAATTGCTTATGCAGTGAAATGTAATGTGAGAATGCTTGTTTCTCTTCCGGTGACTCTTTAACAGGGTCAAGCTCAACACCCATGTGCCCCATGAGTGCAGTTACACCACGCATATTGATGCTGTGACGACGGTTTGTTGAGTGGCATTCTGCTGGGCCGATGTGCGCCCCCATTACTTCTGGAGGGAAGAAGTAACTCATGCCTTTCTGAATGGCTTGGCGCTCTAAGGCATCATTACAATCCGATGCCCAGAAACGATGTGTTCGTTTTAGAATTTCAAAATCGATACGGCCGCCGCCCGAAGAACAAGATTCAATCTCGACTTCTGGGTGCGCTCGATTCAACTCATCAACAAGGCGATATAGCGCTTTCGTTTGACCATGCACCGCGGCCTTACCTTGATGCCCAGGTTGAACCAACTCTCGGTTCATGTCCCACTTAAGGTAAGTGATGTTGTATCGAGTCAGCAGCGCATTAAGGCGTTCATACAAGTAGTTAAAGCACGCTTCATTTTGTAGGTCTAACACGTATTGCCAACGACCAGACGGTTGATGGTACCCTTGTAAACCAAGCACCCAATCAGGGTGATTTCGGTAAAGATTAGAGTCTTGGCTTACCATCTCAGGTTCAACCCAAAGGCCAAACTCCATACCCTGTTGATTTACATGTTCAATGACAGGTTCTAAGCCATTTGGATATTTCACCTCATCCAAATACCAGTCGCCCAGTGCGGTACGTTCACCATCACGCCCCACAAACCAACCATCATCAATAATGAAACGTTCAACACCCATCACGCCCGCTTCTGTTGCCATCTTCATGATGTATTCAGGCTTGTGATCAAAGTAGATCCCTTCCCATGTATTCAAGTGAACGGGACGAGGTTTATCGGTTGGGAATTGAATTATGTTGTCGCGAACAAATTGCTGAAAGCGTTGCGCGATGCCATTTAAGCCTGAGTTGCTGTAACAACCGAACAGCCAAGGCGTCTGGTAGCTTGCTTGAGATTCCAGAATGGATTCGCCTGCTAGTAACAACTCTCCAGCCTGAACAAAGCGGCGACCATCACTACGAACATCGGCGCGCATTTGGTGGTTACCGCTCCAACCCAAATGAAATCCCCACACCAAACCATGTTGCTCTGAGAACCCTTGAGTCCCTGCAAACATGCCTGGGAAATTTTCATGTGAAGTACGACCACGACGGTTTTCTTGCATGAAACCACCGTGTTCAAAGTGTTGGCGCTGCGTTTGGAACTCATGACACCAACGGCCATGGAACGTCATGAGTTCGTTGGCATGATTCGGTAATGGCAATGTGGAAGAAAGCTTATTCAGGTAGTATTTATTGCTACCGTTATTGGTGACGGTTACACGCTTTTGGACGACGTCAGATTCGAAATCCAGTTTGAACTCAACCTTAAGCTCCAATAGAGCAACCTTGTCTTCAAGGAAAAAACTCACTTCTTGATCTTGAGCATCGTAACGAACGGTCTTAAAGACGGGAGCCCAATCAAGTCCTTCTCGATGACCTTCAATGCCCGGAGCGTTAAAGTGTCCACTGCCTAACTCAGGGCAAAGAGAAAGTGGCACATCCACATCAAGTCGAGCTTGAGAAATCGGCCTTTCTGTCGAAAGCAGAAGATCTTCATCAATACTTGCGATCTTTGCCCCCCAATGCAAAACCTCTGGAACACGCCCTGATTTAATGATCAAACTATGATTTTTACTCTTTAAATGAATAAATTCGTTCATTACTAATCTCTATTGTTTTCGTAAACATAATATAGAAATAATAGTGAACCCATCACGCTAGATTAGTATCCAATATCGACAAAATCGTGATGTAAATTGGCTTTAACATTCGTAAAACTTGCACAAGATCGACTGTTTCCGGAAACATTTTTAATGTTTTAAAAGACATTTATTTGAAAGTGAGCAGAGTTTAGTTTGGTAAATTTCGGTAGGCTTATTTCACTCTAAAATATTCGATGAGCAGAGCGATGAGTATCACCTTCAAAGACGTAGCAAAACTGGCAGGGGTATCCACCCAAACGGTATCTCGAGTAACCAATGGCTCACAAGACGTCGCGGAATCCACCCGCAACAAGGTTAACGCCGCCATAAAGCAACTTGGTTATGTACCCAATAAAGGTGCTCAAATGCTCAGTCGAGCCAAGTCCACCAGCGTTGGCTTAGTCACTCTCGATATGGCACTGCATGGCGCAGCAATGATCGCAAATGGCGTACGAATGCAGGCTCACGACATGAGTTATGGCGTCGCTTTCTCTGTTGTTTCCGAGCCCAATCTCGCGAATACCCGTGAGGCCATTCGTGAACTGATGGCTCAGCAGGTCGACAGCATTATTCTGAATGTGCCTTTAAAGAGTGCCGATGCAGAATTGTTAGTGGAACAATATCAACACCTCAACCTAATCTTCATTGATGTCCCTTCTAACAGCCAAGTGAACTATGTTTGCGGTGATCATGCGGAAGGAGCAAAACTGGCGGCTCAACATCTACTTGAGAGCGGACGAACGGACTTCCTACTGATCACTGGCCCAAACGAATCCAGTGCCTCAAAGATTCGTCATCAAAGTTGGTTAGCCGCGTTATCAGATGCAGAAAGTAAGGTGCAGTACCAATATCAAGGAAACTGGCAAGCAGAAAGTGGTTATCTTGGCGTTCGAGAAGCTGTCGCTAAACAAGCCGTATTTGATGCCGTGTTAGTGGCAAGTGATCAGATGGCATTAGGGGCTTTACGTGCGCTGCAAGAACTGCAAATTCCAGTCCCTGACAAAGTTGCGGTCGTCGGCTTTGATGGTATCGAAGACAGTGCGTTTTTTAATCCACCACTGACCACCATCAAACAAGACTTCACCACGATTGGCCGACAAGCTGTGGTACTTGCAGAGAAGCTCAACGCCAACTCACAAGATGCCTTACTGCAGCACCATATCGAAACGGCATTACTCCCAAGAGAAAGCAGCCAACCTAAGGTGACAGCTCACTATGAAAAACAGGAGATCGAGCAACTGCTAAAAAGGATTCAGACCCTTTTGCCAGAATCGAAATAAAAGAAAAAGCGCTAGGGGGAGCTAGCGCTTTAAGACCAACTAAGTCCGTTTAGCCTGGTAGTTTTTTAAGCTATATCATGAAGATATAACCAATTTTTTTACTTAGGTAAATCAAAAAGCCTATTCTATACGACTGCTTTGAGTCGTAAATTAAGTATAGTCGGGTTGTGAAAAATGGAAGGATTTATTTCGTTTATTTTTACCCCAGACACAAGGTTGAAAAGTAGAAAACCAGCTCAAATGAACTAACCTTTAATCATGATAGGAAATCTTGATGAAGGGCTATATGGATTCAGAGACGACAAGCGCCAAACCCGTTCCTCAAAAAGAAAGCTCGAACTTGTTATCGTCTTTACTTCATGAATTCAGAAGAAACAAACTGATTTTGTATTATGTGGCATTTACGACACCGTTAACGTTAGTTGTTAATTATTTCGTGCCTCATGAAGTTCGATACAACATATATACCTACTTAGAGATCTTAGCCACGGTCTGTTACGTCACCTTTATTTTATGGGCGACATACTACTACTGCCATTTATTGTTCAATCGAGAAAAAAGACCCACTAAACAATTCATCAATAAAATCAAAACTCTGTTGTTTCCAGTATCAAAGCCGATCTACTTTATTTTATTAATGCTCGTCTTAAACATCTCATTCTCTAGCTATACCTTCTTAAAATCAGTCATTCCTTACCTCAATCCATATTTTTTAGATCTCGATTTTTACCATTTAGATAAATGGTTGCACTTTGGCATTTCACCTTGGGAAATCACCCACTTTTTTTTACCGAATTCAATAGCTTCACTCGCCATCAACATCTTGTACAACTTGTGGTTTTTTATCATGTGGGGAATGCTGCTTTATTTTGTCATTTACCGTAAAGATGACCAACTTCGCAACCAGTTTTTACTCACATTCTTAAGTTCATGGTTTATCATTGGGAACATAATGGCGACCCTTCTGTCATCAGCTGGCCCTGTTTTTATTAGTCACTTCAATGACCAAGATTTGTATCTTCCTTTGATGCAAAGATTAAACATGCAGAGCGCAGAACTCACTGAACGTGGCTTTATGTCTTTGTGGGCACTCAGTACTCAAGATGCGCTTTGGGCAAGCTACGTTGGAGGTATTGGAGATATAGGGACTGGCATCTCAGCCATGCCCAGCATGCATGTAACCATATCCGTTCTGATTGCGATGACATCATTCAAATTGAATAAAAAACTCGGTTACATAGCTTGGATTTACGCCTTCTTTATTCAGGTTGGCTCGGTACATTTGGCATGGCATTACGCTGTTGATGGTTATGTGGGTGCAATACTGGTTGTAGCTCTCTGGCACTTGATCGGTTACTTACTCCGAAGGAACACGCCCTCAATTACTCGGCAGTAATAACAATCTCAACCGCTTGAGAGATCACTTTCCTCAAGTGAGTGTTTTTGTCGTCTAATTGCTTTCCCTTACGATAAACAAGCTGTATATCGAAGTCTGGAACTTCTATCGGTGGAGCAACTGCTATCAATGAGCTATCGACATTAGGGGCGTTTCTAGCGACTAGCTTAGGCACAATACACAATAGCTTTCTGCCACTGATCAATCGCTTTACGGTTAAGAAGTTACTCGATGCGATTGCCACTTTTCTGGTGTAGCCCAATTCAGACAATTTACCATCAACTGCCGTTTTTAAGGCACCATTAGGGGACACTAAGGCGTGCTCCACAGAGACAAATGATTGTAATGACATAGGCAACTCAACATCCAAAACGGATGTATCAAGCAAGCAAACATGTTGCTCGGTATAGAGATGTTCAATGCCATATAGCTTAGGCACTTCACCAAAGCTGCCTATCGCAATGTCTAGCTTAGCCTCTTCAAATACCTGCTGGTAATTGGTTCGATTAACGTTAAGAAATGCAACTTGAGAGTTTGGCGAAGCTTGTTTAATAAAATCGAAGATCATTGGGCCAAACATCTGTTCCGCGTAATCGGTAAGTCCGATCTTCCAGCTGCCTTTATAACTATCAACTTCGAACCTTTTGGACAACAGAACTTCAGATTGAATAGTATTAAGCAACGCATCGACGGTGCTTGATAATTCAATCGCTCGTTCGGTCGCTTCCATCTTACTACCGACACGCTCAAACAAAGGGTCATCAAACAGCTTTCTCAGTCTTTGTAAGCTATGGCTCATTGCTGATTGGCTGACATAACAACGTTCAGCCGCTTTGCTCACACTGTTCGTTTTATGCAATGCCTGTAGTGCAATCAATAAGTTAAGATCAATTCCTTTCCAGTTAAAGTCAGCCACAAACCAATCCCATATCTTTCATAGTTATAATTAAAACAATTAATTTGAATCATAGTCCAACTCCACCTAAATTACGCTAAACATTTATCTGGAATCGATCATGCTTTCAATTTTTAAAACCTTTTTCTGGCTTGGCTGGATTAGCTTTGGTGGACCAGCAGCACATATTGGCTACTTCCGTAAAACCTTTGTTGAGAAACTGAATTGGTTATCCGACGAAGAGTACGGGCAAATTGTCGCCCTCAGTCAATTTTTACCAGGTCCAGGCTCAAGCCAAGTTGGCTTCGCAGTTGGCTATAAAAAAGGTGGCTTAACCGGTGCGATTGCCGCATTTGTTGGCTTCACCTCCCCTTCTGTCATCCTAATGTTGATATTGGCCTTAGTGAGCAACCAGTTGTTGGAAGCGCCGCTTTTCATTTCAATCATCCACGGACTTAAGCTGCTCGCGGTCGTGGTTGTAGCTGACGCCACTTTCGGCATGTACAAAAACTTTTGCCAATCAAAGGTAGCAACAGCACTGTGTGTGATCACCGCTATTGTTCTACTTTTGATTCCCGGGATCTGGCCTCAAGTCTTAGTGCTCCTATTTGCAGCAATCATTGGCAGCAAATTTTTAACCTCACAAGACTTAAAAACAACGCCTTCGACACATAAGATATCCATAACGCCGCTTGTTATTTTTGTAGCACTATTAGTTGGTTTACCTCTGTTCAGTGCATATTCTCAAGGCATCGAAGTGTTTGGGTTATTTTACCAAGCAGGCAGTTTGGTATTCGGTGGCGGTCACGTGGTTCTTCCGCTGCTACAGAATGGTATTGGCGACCAACTGTCTCAAGATACTTTCCTAACAGGCTATGCTGCTGCACAAGCGGTTCCTGGCCCGATGTTTACATTAGCGACTTACCTCGGTTATGTCTTAATGCCATCGGCACCGATTACAGGCGCACTGCTCGCAACAATTGCCGTGTTCTTGCCAGGCTTCTTGTTGTTACTGGGTGTACTGAAGAACTGGCAGGCAATTGCGAGTAAGCCTCTAGTTGCTGGTGCGCTTACAGGTGTGAATGCAGCAGTTGTTGGTCTATTACTTGCAGCTCTATACCAACCCATCTTCACAAGCGCAGTGAGCAGCGGCATAGACTTCGCTCTGATCATTGCTGGTGTTTGGCTACTGAAAACCGTGAAGATGCCGATTGTAGGTTTAGTTGGTACCTTTATCGCAGCTGGTGCGATGCTTAACTATTTATAATTAAGTACTTAGATACACAACTTTAGATACAAAACTGAGTGACAAATATTAGCCCCTGATAAGGACACTCATCAGGGGCTAATTCATTTGTGCTATTTACCATAAGGAGAGTAACTCTTCACAGAACAATACTATATTGGTGTGCTCGCTTTCATTTCTCTCACCTCAGCTAAGGCTCGATTTAGGTTTTCATTGGCGATTTTGTAATACGAAGGTTTTTTGTCGATGGCTTGTTGCAGGTAAGGAATCGCTTCATCAGGTCGACCTTGAATAATTAAAAAGTAACCGACATTATTCAGAGCTTCCGGCGCATCCATATGACGCATAAACACATTTATTGCTTTTTTTACATCACCTGATGCCAAATAAATGAGAGCAAGGTTATTCTGAGCCTTCTCATTGTTAGGTTCGATCTCTAAAGCCGAACGAGTGTATTGATACGCTTCTTTGTAGTTGCCGTACATGTAATGGGAGTAACCCATGTTCAGTAGAGCCTTCACTGAAGTCTTATCGATAGTCAGCGACTTTTTAAAATACTCTTGGGCTATCTGATGTTTACCTTCTACATCTTCCAAGACTCCGATTCCCATGTAAGCCAAAGCAGGAGACATACTGTCAACTTTCAAACCTGCCACTTCACTTTGACTTAACGCTTGGTAGTTTTTAATCGTTTCACTGCTTTTTAAACGAACTTGGTCTGCATTGATCGCTTTAAAGAAGTAGCTTCGACCTTCATCTGTACGGCGTTGTTTGGTATATAAAACACCTAACTGCTCTAATACTTCAGTATGCGCAGGGTTAAAATCTAATGCCGCCAAATACGCTTTTTCAGCGAGAGCGTAATTACCTCTCGATGAGTGAATTCGACCGATCGTAAATAGCGTTTTGTCGTGAAACTCTTGTTCAGGAAAAGACAGAGATCGGATGTACTCATAAAGAGCTAAATCGATGTTGTTGTCTCTCAAAGCGACATCACCACGCATGATTGCTTCTTTTTCACTGACCGGCGGATCGTCACTGGTTAAGGTGTCAATTGGCTTCCCCGAATACAATTCGGCATCAAACTGATTGGTAGGCTCATCAGAAGAAGCGCAACCGAGAATTACTAACGGCAGTAAAAGTAAAACCATTCTATTCATTCGCATCATAAACTCGCTCCTGGAGATGTCAGTGCATCCATTACAATCATCATTCCGGGCCCAAGAGCAACGATAAAGAAGCAAGGCCAAATGAACAACAACATGGGAAATAGCATTTTGGTAGGGATTTTTGCTGCAATTTCTTCCGCAGCTTGTTGGCGTTTGTCTCGAAAATCTTCGGTATAGTCACGTAAGGTTTGAGCTAAACTGCCCCCCATTCTTGAAGCATGCGAGAGCAAAGAAACAAGCCCTTCCAACTCACGAAGCCCCGTTCTTTCTACAAGTTGACTCAAAGCATCTGGCATGGTGACACCCGCTTGAATTTTAGCAAACACAGTATCTAGCTCATCGGCAAGTTCGGGCTGTGAAATGTATAACTCGTTAGCGACACGCCCTAGTGCAGCATTAAAACCAAGGCCTGATTCCGTACACACCACCAAAAGATCTAAAGCATCAGGGACACCGTTTCTGATTTTTCTCTGTCTCTCTTTTTGCATTTTACTCAATATAAAATTAGGTAAGAATGTGCCGACAAAAATACACGTCACAATCAGCAAGTTGTTATAACTATCACCTATGTCTAAATAAAACACTGTGAATGCACAAACAAACCCTATCAAAGTTGAAAGCACTTTGAAGGCGTAAAATACCGAGAGTGCACTTTTTTCATGGTACCCAGCATGCATTAGCTTTTCTGAATACGTTTCGTTATCTTTTTTGTTCCCTCGGCCAATAAATGGCGTCAGCGACTCCAAAGTATTGGTAAAGTCATAAGGTTTGCGACTACCAGTATGATTCCCTCCGGAAATCTGTTTTAACTTTTTATCCAACGGGGAACGAGTACCAACAAAAAGAAACCCTAAAGTAAGAGTAAGTAGCATAGTGGTAAGCAGAATCATTCCGTACAGCAGAATTTGACTGCTGATACCGAACTCAGAGAGTGTTTGTTTCCATACTTCTAAATCAAAGAATTCCATAATCTATATCTCGATATTTATTATTTTTCTTATCCACAATGCCCCAATCGCCAACAAAATCACGCCGACACTGACCATAGATATACCTCTAGGATCGCTGTACAAAGGTTCGATGTATTCAGGGTTTACGAATTTAAGACCGAAAAACAGGGCAAAAGGAGAAAGCGTCAGTATCCAAGCAGAAAGTCGACTCTCAGCTGAAAGGGTTTTGATTTTTCTTTCTAGCTTAAAGCGGGCTCTTAATACTTCAGATACTTTTTGTAGATTCTCAGAGAGATTACCCCCCGTTTCTTTCTGCAACATGACCGCACTTGAGAAAGCCAGCATCGATACCGTCGGTACTCTTTCTGTCATTTGTAAAATAGCGAGCCTTAAGTCGTAACCATAGTTCAGTAAGTTATAAGTATTCTTAAACTCAACCCCAATAGGCTCTGGCATCTCTTCGCCAACCTCATTAAAAGACTGAACTAATGGCTGACCCGCTTGTAAGGCTCTTCTTATGATGTCCAAGGCGTCTGGTAACTGCTCCTCAAACCTTGCCATTCTGTAGGTCACTCTGTTTTGAACAAACAGATAAGCAACAACCCAAACAAAGACAAAAGCGGCAACACAAATGAACCACACCTGATTGAAAACCAAAGCAATCAAAGCCAATAACGTTCCGCACAAAAATACGATTAATAAGAAGCGGCTTAATGTGAGCTTGAGACCTGCTAACTCAAGCATGCGCTTTAGATCGGCAAAGAAAGGAATAACGATCAACTTCCGATCGAGTGGTGATAACTCTTTGTTGTAATGTTCTTTTAAGAGAGACAAGCTCTCTTCATCAATATTTCTTTGCGTCTCTTTTAAGCGACGAGATAACTCTTTGTGCTTGGCTTTTTTCCCGGCAGCTGGCAATAACAAGGCTTGCGAAATAAACAACACTGCGACAAACAATAGGGCCAACGATACAGTTACGTTATCCATAATCGGCTCCTCAACTATGTGATTCAGTAAAGAGCTCAAACGGCAAATCAAGACCACGCTTAACTAACTGGTCGTGAGACTGAGGTACCACGCCTGTTGCAGTGTAATAACCTATGATATTGCCATTCTCGTCTATACCTTGACGCTGGAAGTGGAAGATCTCAGACATAGTGATAACCTCTCCTTCCATCCCGTTGATCTCTTGGATACTGACCATCCGACGCTTACCGTCTTCTTGTCTCTCCATTTGAACCACTAAATGAATAGCAGAAGCAATCTGCGCTCTGAGATTTTTCGTTGAAATATTCCAACCCGCCATCGAGAACATATTCTCAACACGGCTTAGAGCATCACGAGGTGTATTCGCGTGAATCGTGGCAAGTGAACCATCATGACCCGTGTTCATTGCCGCTAACATATCGACAGCTTCGCTACCACGCACCTCCCCGACCACAATACGGTCAGGTCGCATACGCAAAGTGTTTTTTACCAGCTCTCGCTGACTAATCTCACCTTTACCCTCAAGGTTTGCTGGGCGTGTTTCTAAACGAATCACGTGTGGCTGTTGCAGTTGTAACTCTGCGGAATCTTCTATGGTAATAATCCGTTTATCTCTAGGAATAAACCCAGAAAAAATATTCAACGTCGTCGTTTTTCCTGAACCTGTACCACCAGAAATAAGGATATTGAGCTCACCCTTTACTGCAGCTTCAATGAACTTTGCCATTTGTGGAGAGGCTGACTTGTATTCCAGCAGATTATCCATGGTTAGGCTGTCTACCGAAAAACGTCGTATCGAAACGGAAGGGCCATCTAAGGCCAAAGGGGGAATAATGGCATTCACTCGTGAACCATCAACTAATCGAGCATCCACCATCGGCGACGCTTCATCAATCCGGCGTCCAACCTGACTTACGATACGGTCAATAATGTTTCTTAAGTGACGATCATCTAAAAACGTATACGGTGTTTTTTCTAATTTGCCTCGGCGTTCGACATAAACACTTTTAGGTCCGTTGACCAAAATATCGGACACCGTTTTATCGGCTAATAATGGTTCAAGTGGACCAAGGCCGAATACTTCATCTTCAATTTGTTTGATGACTCGCTTACGCCCCTCAGCACTTAATGCGTGGCTTTGGTCATCCGCCATTAACTGAACGATCGCTTCATGAAGGTCTACTTTGGCGCGCTCTTTATCCAAACTAGAAAGTAGCCCCAAATCTAATGTTTCAAGTAGTTGTTTATGAAAGTAGTGTTTAATCGACAATTCTTGCTCTAAGACTTTTTTCGCCTCATTCACCGACTTCTCTTGCTCCTCACTCGCCTCTAAACTCTTAGCTTCATGAGATACGTTAGCTACTTTTTGAATGAGGGGCGATACAACGCCGTCTTCCTCTTGGGAAAACTGTTCTACTTTCTTTTCAAACTCCGGATTAATATTTTTTCGTTTAAAGAACATAACGATCCCTCATATATGCTGTAACAAACGTGTTATGAAAATATTTTTTTAAGCCAACCTTTCTCTTCTTGTTCTGGCGGAGAAAGGATATGAGACAAATCAATAATCGACCGTGTAATCGAGCTCTTTTTCTTCGATTCAACCAACGGCAAACCTAAATTGGCGCTCTCAAGAGCCACCTTAAAATCATTAGGCATTAAATGGATGTCATGCTTTCCAACGGTTTGTTCTATGTCTGTTAGCTTGATGGTTTGTCGCTTTTCATAACGATTCACAATGATCTCAATTGAGTCCTGCTGCAACCCGTACTCAAACTTGAGCGTTCGAATTAATCGATTACTATTTTTAACCGAAACCAAGGTTTGTTGAGCAACAAGTAACACCTTAGTCGCAGGAGAGATAGCCGATGCAAAAATATGATCCAACCCTCGAGAAAAATCGATAATAATATAGCGATAGAAGCGACGTAATACGGGCAGTAACTTCCCGATTTTCTGAGCATGTTCATAATCATCTGCGTTATTTTCATGCTTGAAACTTAAAACATGTAACCCTGATGTGTGCTTATTCACTAAGCTACTCAAAGACATCTCATCCAAGTCATTGGAGCTATCGATAGCATCTGAGATGCTGTAGGTCGGCGTGATATTCAAATATTCAGGAATAACACCAAACTGGAGGTCAATATCGAGCAACAGCACCTCATTCGGATGATAACTTGCTATTTCTACGGCCGTATTGAGCGCTAAGGTTGTCGCCCCCATACCACCTTTAGTGTTGATAAATAAGAACACTTCTCCGTAGCTAGAGTTTTCGATTTTCTCTGCCGCTGTTTTCTTTAGTAAGGGGAGAAGACCAGAAATAGATATATCGTGAGACAGAAAATCTGAAGCACCGAGTCTTAGCGCTATTTTTAATGACCCATTGTCACTTTCATCACCAAACACAACCAAAGATAAATCATGCTCTTCTAACTGAAGATTGTAGCTTTGCAAATCCACCATTTTCTGAGCCCAGCCACCGCTTGCTTCAACAAAGATTAAATCTGGGGCATCAATATTCTTCACATACTCTTCAGTCATACCTAACAAAGAAAAAGACTCAATATGCACGTTTCGACAACGTTTCAATTGCTGTCTCATATGAGCGTGAAAATTCTCATTGTTGTAAATCAGCCATACATTCAAGTTAGTTTTAAGGCGAATCGCATCGTCTTCATTAGGTAAAATATCAATTGCTTCGCCCATGCTACTCACCCTGTATTTGTTTCGGACATCTTGTCCTAGTATTTGAATTCGCTCTTATCACACCTAAGTTCTCAGACGGTAAAATTGTCTCAAATGCAGGTGCAGCCAAAAAACCATTCGTTCCTAAAAAGCTTAGGTTACTGATCAGTTGAATGCCATAACCTGTCGCTCTTGCTCGTACAAACTTAATCGCACTCAGGTTTGCTTCCAGATCAGAAGTAATCTCAGCGCCTGCAGCATCCAAATACGCAACCTCCAAATTACTATCACTAAAGCCTAATATGGGTATATCTTCTACAACAACCCCTGCAATATTATCTCGATCCAACACGTAACAAACGGTGGCTAACCTTGCTGCTTTTCTTGTCGCTTCGTTCACTATTTGCAGGGAAAATACATAAGCCCCTAAGGCAACAATCAAAAAAATCAGCAAGAATATCAACCAAGAAACAATCGTAAACTCAATGATGGCTAAACCGTTTTGTTTCTTGATTAACTTCATCAGAAAACCCTCATCACGGACGATACGCTCAAAGGAACCGATAAACTTTCCGATGAAAATGGGATAGATAAAAAGTGCGGAACATAGTTGTAATTAACCGTTACTCGCACGTAACTATCGCCAGAAGGAGGGGTAATTGTCACATCAGAAGTGACAAGGCTCGAGAGTATTGCAGTACCGACTGTATTCTTCCCATAAACCACTATGTTTTGAATTTCTGCAGTAGGCGCTACTGTTCCACCTTGTGTTCCATAAACCTCAGTAACCGCATAACGGGCCCCATTTTGAACAGATTTTGAGATGATGTTGTAGTGGATTAAAATGTTTCCCAGCTCAAGAACCAACACCAAGAAAAACAGTAACACCGGTGTCGCAATCATCATTTCAATCGCAGCAAAACCTTGCTGTT
The DNA here is from genome assembly GCF_030297155.1 of Vibrio sp. FE10. Classification (NCBI taxonomy): domain Bacteria; kingdom Pseudomonadati; phylum Pseudomonadota; class Gammaproteobacteria; order Vibrionales; family Vibrionaceae; genus Vibrio; species Vibrio apostichopi. The sequence continues at coordinate 3,089,224 of NZ_AP028067.1, forward strand.
TTTTGAATTTACTATTCATAACTACGACCCCTCTCCATCAGGATCCTTATACAACACAATCGTATATGGACCTTCAGTGGATGACTCTGAGCCACTAGAGCCACCAGCGACACTGCAAGAGTGTATAAATTCACCAAACACAGCAGGCGTGCCAGAATTGTTTGTTGGCGCTTTTTGCAATAAGAAGAAACACCCTATTTTCTCAACAGTAAAAGTGGTTACTCCACCACTTTTCCCTGAACAGTCGACCATAGGAATTGGGAGGATACGTCGCCATGCAGTGCCACCGGAAACGCAACCAGAACCGTTATTAACAATGCATGCGTTTGTAGCGGCCTCATATTGCGCATAGGTATAAGAACCATCAAAGTCTATATCGCCCGTTTTGCTGTCTATCGTAATTTTAGAACTAGGTTCTGTCGTTACGTAATCGGAAGGATAATCTGAACTCGCCAATCCTCCACCGTAATCACCAAAACGAGTGTTCAGCCCTTGACCTGTAGGGCCAACCGTTCCTCCGGGCTTAGTTGTGACATCATCGCCAATCGCAACTGAGTAATCATAGTATCCAGCCAAAGCTTCTCTAACTGTGCTCCCACCAGATCCAAAGTCCAGCAAGTGGTAGTTACCATTCCCCATCTGAGACAGCTTTTTGTCCCCGACTTTAAGCGCCTGAACACTACCGACTTCATAACCAAATACGTTGGTAATTTCCGCGCCAGTAGTATCGTGATAGCCATCTTCATTTACATCATTATCTGAGGTTCCATCACCAATACACACTCCAATCGGTACAATGTTGTTTACGACTTGTTGACCAGAACTTGGCCCTGCAACAGCGGTTGCAGATACACTTTTGGCCAAGCCAAACATCTGAATAAAGAATTCATCCATATCCAATGAACTGACATTGACTCGCACATAAACATCGTCATCAGCACCGAACGTTGCCACTCCAACAAAATCTTGCGGATCATTCGAGTACTCTACGGTTATTACAGCAGTCGAAAAATCAAATTCATGATTGCCAGAAGATCCCGCCATTGCATTTAATGTTGATGTAACTTCTGTTGATACCGCGGTTTGATCTTTGCTGCTATCTAAAATTGTCGCTGCTGCTAAAGCCGCTGAGTCAACCGCATTCTGCAGGCGAGTTTTATTCACTAACATATGGTTTATATCCACCGCTAAAGCAGATACAGCTAGGAAAACTAACAGCGCAATGGTCACAAATATGACCACCAACCCGCCCTGTTTTTTAGGTGTTCTTGATACTTGATACAACATAAAGTACCTCCAAACTAATTAACGCTCTTTAAAACCTGACTGCTACTTCCGGAAAGCTCTTCATCACCTTTACCCACATACTTATCGTAGCCAGCTTGCATGCGTTCCCCGGTACCATCAGGTAAAACCTGTAAGTTCTCTTGAGTCGCATTAGGGTTGTACGTTTGTTCTGTTTGCAGCTTAGCAACCGACTGACCCAAAGGTGCGTCATTCGCGCAACCCGCTAATAGAATGACGAGAAAGACCATCATTGTTCTAATCATATCTATCTCCTTATAAATCATGACCAAATGAACCTTCACTACCACCATCAGTTGGCGCGATTCCTTTGTCTGAATTTGTATTGCTGCTGTCTTCAGAATCAGAAGGCTCAGCAATGTAAGCACTTCTACCTAATAAGTAATATTCCAGATCATTAGGATCAACAAAGGCATCCGTTGGCAGTGTAATTTTACTTCTATCCACCGGCTTGGCGAGTCGAGGTGTGACAAGAATGACCAGCTCGGTTTCACCCGATATGTATTCCTGACTATTGAAAAGCTGACCTAAAATCGGTACATCACCAATACCCGGCATTTTGTTACTGACATCTCGAACATTCTCACTCAACAACCCTGCAATACCGATAGTTTGACCATCAGCAAGTTCAAGCGTAGAAGAAGCGCTTCGACGTGTGATTGGTGGGATAAAATAAGTCGCATTCGTCGACCCAGGATCAATAGTCAATGAACTGCTGTTGGCAATCTCACTCACATCAACCGCTAGATTAAGATTGATTTTTTTATCGCTGAGTACGGTAGGTATGAATTTCAACCCGACCCCGTATTCCTTGTACTCTATGGTAATTCCATCGTCGTCTGGAACAGGAATAGGAAACTCACCACCCGCTAAAAACTCAGCTTTTGAGCCACTCAATGCGGTTAAGTTTGGCTCTGCTAATACCTTAGCCACACCGTTTTGCTTCGCGACATCAAGAGCAAAAGTAAACAAGGTATTACTATCGATGAAAGAACCTAGAATTCCGTAATCGGTAGAGGTTGGGATATCGAAAATTGGCGTTGCGCCCAATACACCAGCAGGGACGGATGAAGCGCCCCACGAAAAGTTAGAACCACTGGTTTGGAAGAAATGGAAGTTAGCATCGAACTTTCTCACTAAGCTTCGCTGAACCTCGGCTACCGTCACTTCAAGCATAACTTGTTGTGCGCCACCAATAGACATCAAGTTGATCACACCCGTTGCGGCTGCTTGCTCACTGCCACTCTCTTTAGCATCATCCGCGGCTTGTCCTGCCGCATAAGTTTCGGCAATTCGCATCGCCACATTCATTTTTTGTTGATTACTGATTTGCCCACTTAACAGCAAACGGTTTTGCGCACTATGAACCTCAATCGTCTCATCAGGAAGAAACTCGTATAGCTTTGACTTTAAGCTATTAAGATCATGGGTAACTTCGATGTTAATCGACTCAATCAACTGACCTCGCGAATCCCAAGCCATCAAATTTGTCGCCCCTAATTTTTTACCAATTAAGAACAACTCATTAGATTTCAAAATCACAATGTCTAAGACTTCAGGATCACCAAGAGAAACCTTCGCCGCTTTTCCCGACAGCACCACATGCGTAGATTTGTGATGTGGAACCGTGACCGTTTTTCCCGTCTGTAGTGCAGCAACACTGGTTGCCGAAAAACAAATCAGGCTAAAAACACACGCTAATAATATTTTCATATCTCACCTCAATCCTTGACGCGCACACTAGATGTTTCTGTACCTTTGATAATGGTGACACTTGGTCTAGGCACATATCGACGAACCACTTTTTTCTCTACTTCATGTGGATTTCTCAAGGTCAGCTGAATACTACCTTTGCTTTTAGCCGTGAGAAGCTTCTCCGCCTCTTTTGGCGTCATCTCAAGTGTTACCGCACGAACGATAATCGGACTGTTTTCTTTCGTTTTAGCCGTTTGGTCGACGGCTAAAACCTTAATATCTTTTAATACCGTTTGAGTCGCTGCAGAATTTTTTCCGTAAGAAACGGTATTGAGAATATCAACCTTATTCCCCGGTAATAAGAAACCGGCCACACCAATAACATCATCAACACGTATCGTTACCGCACGTTTATTTTCAGGGATGAGAGCAGCAAGTGTTGACCCCTCTCCTGGCACAGTAAAACGTAACTTGTGAAGCACCTCTCCGGAATAAATAGTATTGGCGACTACTTTTCCGATAAGCTCCGCTTTATCCGAATAGTTGTTTTCATTGATCCAATCAACTTCCATCAACTTCGTTGTTAAATATTGCTCTTCAATTATGGTTCCAGCTTCAATTTCTTGAGATGCCACTACAACCGGATGACGCTCAACTTGCTCGACTTCAATCGTCGGTTGAACTTGATTGTCCATCCATTGTTTAGCGAAAAATACAGCGGCTAAACCGAATACTACGGACAGTAAAAACAGTAGGAAAACTTGACTCTTATTCATTATTCTCTTCCTCGTGTCCATCAGAGGTAAAATAGACTTTCCATGCCATGGCTAGAATGTCGAATGTGATAACGGGTGGGAGTTGCTCAAACGAAAGAATATCTTTGCTAATACCAACAAGGTCTTTCGGTAAACAAGGGAAAAGCGGTACTTTGTGCAGCGTATGCATTTGAGACAAACGCTCAAAGAAACCATCTTGCAGCTCTATCTCTTTATCAACAGTTACGCTCACCCACAGCGCTTCATAATCTTGCTGATTCAGAGGCTTGAATTCTATTTTATAGCCCAAGCGACGTAGAAAGGCAGGGTCACTGATCTTTTCAGGATTCAAATTGGTAGAAAATGCGAGCGTTAAAACGAATGGCATGGTGATTTGTTGCCCATTCGGTAATGACAGGTGATCAAAGAAGTACTCCATTGGTACGATCCAGCGGTTGAGCAAAGCATCCACTGGCATGGGTTGGCGCCCCAGATCATCAATAACAAAAATGCCGTTATTAGCCATCATTTGTAAAGGTGCTAACCAAACGCGATTGTGCTCGGAATGATTGACCTCAAGCATATCCATGGTGAGCTCCCCACCCACTTGGATATTAGGACGTTCACAATTGAGCCATCGCTTATCGTATTGATCTCGGAGAGAAACGGTCTGCTCACTGCCATTACGATCTAACGGGGTATGATGTTGCGCAGAGAAAACCTTAATGACATTCCCTAACGCGTAAACGGCATAAGGGATAAAAACTGAAGTATGAAGCGCGTTCACGATACGAGACGCTACAAAAGTTTTACCTGTCCCAGCGTGCCCATACAACAACAGCGCCCTACCCGAATTTATTGCAGGCCCTAACACCGAGATCATTTTTTGTACGCCGTAAACATCACTCAATGCAGCTTCCACATCAGGACGAGTAACAAGTTCCGCCCTTAAATCTTGTTGCTCTACAATTTCAGTATATTGTTTAAGAGAAACAGGAACTGGACCTAAATAAGCATCTCGTTTGAATGCAAGGTCGGCCTCTTCTAAGCCTTTCTCTGACAAGGAATAACGGACGTGACTATGAGAAGACGATTCCAAAGACAAAGCAGAAGTAGGTTGAAATACTTCGATAAGAGATTTATTTCTGAGTGTGGCTAGTCCATTTTCTATGACATGTGTAACAACACATAAATAGTTAGACAAATCTAACACATCAGATTTAGGGTAAGCTGATAGGTGCTTGAGCAATAGGTTCTCAACAACAACCTCAGGAACACCAAGCATTTCGATGGAAGTCGGTACCACTGGAGCTGATATTTGAGGCTTTAAATTGCTCGGGGAAGATATCCCTCTCATATCCATATGTCCTCTCCAACACATCGATTAGTGATTTAGTTTGATCTATGTAAAATAACTGTACATCGCTAAACCTATAACAACGGAAGGAGCAAATGGCATGGTTACTTTATTTGAGTACCGAGAATGCACAACAGGCTTACCTTTAATATCAGGTGATATCCCGCTAACTAGCATTAGTTTTTCTTCAAAGTATCGTCTAACTGTCATCTCACTATTATTGGCTCGATTATAAAGTAAATATAATGTTCCTATTATTCCGGCAGCGATGAGTATGTAATAAGACACATCAAGTAATGAGCCCCACCCAATATACAACCCAATAACACCTAATAATTTCACATCCCCTGCAGACATGGCCTTCAGAAAATACAAAATCAAGCCTGAACAGAAAAGAACTACAGCACCTATAAATGAAGTAACTAATACATCTAAAGAAAACCCACTATTTAACACTGATAAAAAGTATAAAAACAAAAATAAAATCAGAACCTTATTTGGTATACGATGTTTCTCAACATCGTATACCGAAACAATAATAAGCAATGCCCAAAACACTAAAGATTCACTTATCATTAATTTAGATACCCGCCACAATAGAAAGAAACTTACTGATTAGAGCAGTTGCTATTCCTGAAAATATTAACCAAGCGAGAATGACAAGTGAAGCAGCTCCAATGACATATTCCACCACAGTTAATCCTTTCTGGCGCCCCACTCTTTTAAAGTTCATTTTGGTAAACTCTTATGAGGTACTAATTTGATCAACGATTGTACTTAGTTTCGTTGATAGCGCAGTACCAATACCAGTAAATATTGTCGTTAACCCCAATACGAGCATAGCAGCACCAATTACGTATTCAATGACAGTAAGACCTTCTTCATCATTCATGAATTCTTTACAATTTTTCAAAAACTTACTCATGAGAATCTCTCCTTGATTTACATTACAGGTTTATTTACCTGTAAACTAAATCTAGAGCTGAACAATATATTCGGTTAGGATTTTCTTGCCATTTACTTGCACTTTTTTGTGGTACTTCTAATCTATTTAATAAATACCATTTTTACATTTATTTCTTACTGTTTATTTTGATATGACACAGGTTCAATACCCATGGAAATAATAACACCACTACTTTCTGATATAGACAGTGATTTCAACTCAATTATTACCAATAAAATTAGTCACTACTTCCCTATTGAGAACTATAAACAAGACATATCTATAATCAGTAACTTAGATGTAAGGTTAGTATTCTATATATTGAATCGAACGGATGAACTTCAACTACTTACAATGGCACTGTCTATTTGCGAAAATCTAAACAAGCGAATAGTCATTATTTGTGCAGGTCAGATACCTAATATCGTTCGAAATCATAAGAATATATTCTTTATAATAGAAACGAGCAGTAATCATCTGACCAGTAAGTTCGAAGAACTACAGCGTAAAACGCAACATATCTTCGAGCCTCACTTTGATCTAGACCGAGATACGAACAACAATAATCAACTACCTGCAAAGCTGTTTACATCTGAAGTCGTTAACTTTGTTATGGACAACATCAACAAAGAAATCAGAGAAACCGAGATTGCGGAAAAGTGCCATTGTTCAACAACCTACTTTTCTAAGAAGTTTCATCTACACTTTGGAGTAAGCTTTAGAGACTTTGTGTGCGATAAACGAATCCTGTTAGCCAAAAAGTTAATCGAAGCCGATACCGAATCAAAAATCGCTGTTATTTCTTACCAATGTGGATACAAGGATGTGTCGTATTTTTCAAGAATCTTTAAGAAAAGGACCGGAGTAACACCCGCAAGTTACAGACGTGCCTGCACGGATAACAGAAAACGCTAATTTTACTCCCTAAAAGAAAAAATCATGGTACATTTAACATGATTTTAACAAAAATAACTTAGCGAAAAACATGGAGTTAGACAATGATTCAGCCTAACGAGTTTAGCCAAGAAAAAGCAACAGCTCTCCCTACACCCAATGACATGATTTTAAAATGGGCAGAAGAACGCCCAGATGAAGTCTATTTAAAACAAATAATTAACCGCAAATTTGTTGAATTCACTTATAAAGAAGTGGCCGACAAAGCACTAAAACTGGCGTCAGCATTAGAAGGACTCGGAGCCCAACCCGGCGATCGAGTCGCTCTCGTTTCAAAAAACTGTGCAGAGTGGTTTATCTGTGATCTTGCCATGATGTTAGGAGATTTTGTCAGCGTCCCAATCTTTCCAACAGCAGGTGCAGATACCATTCAATACTGTATTGAACACAGTGAAAGTAAGATCGTAATTGCAGGTAAGCTTGATGATCCTGCAGCTACACAAAAAGTACTCGATGATAATCCGAGCTTAGTCAGTATCTCGTTACCCTACGATACTGCGGCGAAGTGCCAACATACTTTTGAGCAGCTCATAGAGACACATGAACCATCCACTAAACGACCTCAGCATCACGATGATAAGCTAATGTCGCTTGTGTATACATCGGGTACATCTGGGTTACCTAAAGGCGCAATGCTCACGTATGGTGCCTTTACATGGTCAGTTCAGAGATTAATCGATCACATTGGTATCCAACCCGGCGACCGTCTGTTTTCTTATCTGCCCCTTGCCCATATCACAGAACGAGTGTACATCTTTGGTTCGTCCGTAATGGGTGGTGTGGTCACTGCTTTCCCTGAATCTTTAGACACGTTTATTGACGATGTGAAAATGCATCGTCCAACTTTGTTTATTTCAGTTCCTCGTTTATGGACTCTATTCCAACAACGAATCCAAGATAAGCTGCCACAGAAAAAACTGAACTTCTTACTTAAAATTCCATTTGTGAATAACATCATTAAGAAGAAACTGGCTGATGGTCTGGGTTTAGACCAAGCTCGCGTTCTTGGTTGTGGTTCAGCGCCAGTATCACCGGCTTTACTCGCATGGTATGAAAGCGTTGGTTTGCACATCACCGAGGCATGGGGAATGACAGAATCATTCGCCTACAGCACGCTCAACTATCCATTTAGAGCAGACAAAATTGGTAGTGTTGGTAATGCTGGTCCGGGTATCGAGCTCAAAATAGCTGAAGACGAAGAGATTTTGGTTCGAGGCAAAGGGCTATTCTCTGGCTACTACAAAAATGATATTGCGACTCAAGAGTCTTTTGATTCTGAGGGTTGGCTACATACGGGTGATATTGGTGATATTGACAGCGAAGGCTATTTAACGATTCGTGGACGTAAGAAAGATACCTTTAAAACCGCTAAAGGTAAGTTTGTTGCTCCCGTTCCAATCGAGAACAAACTCTTTGAATACAGCCGCGTAGAAATGATGTGTTTGATAGGCTTAGGCTTACCAGGTCCTATCCTGCTTGTTGTACCCCATGACTTCCCTAACTTTGATCGAGCTCGTTATGAGAAAACGACCAAGCGTGTTATCGAGAAGATGAACGAACAACTCGCCTCACACGAGAAGATCAAAGGCGTATTAATGATTAAGGAACCGTGGAGCATTGAGAATGGCGTGTTAACACCAACGCTTAAGATAAAGCGACATATCCTTGAGCAGAAATATCACGAAGTCGGCCATAACTGGCCAAAAGATAAATTGGTGGTTTGGGAAGAGTAATCAACGACAAAAATACACATAGCATTGAGAGGGAGCCAAAAGCTCCCTCTTTTATTTTTCTAATCTCTCGATTGAGATCCCTTTAACCTATCAATATGTAAAAGTGCTAAACCAGAAAGACGTTACAAAGTTAAACGGATAATCACATCCAACATCTCGTCGAAGCAAGGGCCTAATGCTTCCTCATCGATGGCATGGCAATACACACCTTCTAGTTGGGCTGGGTCATAATCTGCACTTAAGTCTGGATCATCCAAAAGCGCACTAGAATTTGCCATTCGTAACAGTAAGTCTTCTCCAAACTCACTATCAGGTCCGGTTGCCGATGTTAATGATGAACCTAACCCCAAGGTAAAGACGTAAATATCTTCTCCTCTTGCAGCCTCAGCAATGTCTTCCACCAAGTTACGAGCAACTCTATTCACCCGCGTATACAAGTCACCAGCAGAATGACTATCAGGATCATACTGTGACACTGGCCGTACTGAATGTGTCGGATTCAGAATATTGAACTCTGTAGCGCTTGAATCATGAGTGGTATAGTAGTCGGGCATCTCGCTGATATGATCATCAATATCACGCCCCTCATAACCTCCACTTAACGTCGTTGCAATCGAGTCATGTCTCCAAAGCCCTCGAGGTGTACCACTGCTGCCATCACTCGATCGAATAGCTCCCGTATGCGAATCACCGTCCTCAAAATCAAACGTTGTCGCAAAGGTATTTGGCGCTCCATCGGTGAAGAACACGATCACTTTCAAGTTAGCGGGATCGGTAACCGTTCTAAGCTCATTTAAAGCACGATAGATCCCCTCCGATGCATTGGTATATTGTGCATTAGACGTACTACCAAAATTAAAACTGTCTATTTCAGATTTGATAGTACTTCTGCTATGGCCACGAGTTGCATTAAACCCCACTGGAACCTCGGCTCCGAAAGCAAATTTAACCAATGAAATTCGGTCAAACCCTTCATGGAAATTTTCAACGAATGACTTAGACCTATCAATGACGTCTTGAGTCACATCACCTATGCTGCCAAGCCTCAAGGAAGTTGTGTTATCAATCACTAACACTAAATCGACAGGGCGACGAATAGATTGTGCTGACACGCCAGGGTTAAATGTGTCTAACCCTATTAAAGGTAAAAAGATTGTCGGCACTTGCGCCGTAGCTGAAATATCAATCGAAATATTACCGAATGAATCATAGGAGAAATTGACTGCGCCCAAGCTAGGTGTTGCAGAATAAAAGTCGGCCGGGATATTTGCGGTAAAATATTTTTGAGCAGCAGCACGCCCTGCATCTTCACCATTAGCAACCGCTCTAGCAGCGGCAATACTGGCAGCATCGACTGCTGCAAATAGTTTCGATTTAACGATATAAGCACGTCCAGCATCAACAGAAAGCCCGACAACTAACAGAATAAAAGGCAATGCGATGACTGACATCAAAGCCACTAACCCACGACTGTAATGATATTTGATTGGGGTTCCCTTATCCATTTTAACCTCCCTTACATATATGTTGTGTCGCTCAGAATATATTCCTCATCGAATACTCGACTAAAAATCGGCGAATAGTCATAGAATACTTCTACGCTGTACACGATCTCCCCATCATCAAGCGCAACGGCTAAATTGTTAATGAGTGGAGGATCATCTGCATCCACATCAGAACACTCTCCATCATTTGCCCAATTACTGCAGCTCGACCAAATAGCACTATTTTTACTTAGCCCGTGTTGGTTCCATCGGTATTGGCTTTTAATGTAGGGAGAAGCATCTTCTTGCCCAACGACCTCGGTAATGTAAATGACCCCGTCTTGCGTCAAATCCAATGTTCCCGATGTCGTGGCGATGATGTCCATCACTTCTTGCGGGGTATCTGTATTACTCCGAGAAATAATGTTTCCACCTTCTCGGCTGATACTAATAATGATGTGGTTGGCTTGAATGAGGTGCGTGATATCGACAGCCGCAACAATAAGCAACATAAACAATGGTGCTATTAACGTCATTTCGATTGCCGCAAACCCTTTCTCTGCGGCTTTCTTTATCTGTAAAGGAAACATCCTGTCCCTCCTTAAAAAGCTTCGTTTTTCATTGCCGCGCTAACGGTAAATTTAAACTTCCCGTCATCAAGCAAAACATACATATAAGGATTTACAGATGGCCACTCGCAATCAAGATGAATAGAAATAATGTCTCCTGAGCCACCAAAGCCAGTGACTGCGTTGCCATAGACATCTTCAACACGTATGTTTTGGACATCCATCACTTTGTCGAGCAAACCGCTCGAGGATTGAGAAATTTTTTCTAATATTGCTGCTTCGCGGTCACTCGACGCATCAGGATCCAGATCAGAACGACCTGTGATGGCATATCTTGCGCCCTCTCTTGCCGAATGTTGCATGGTCAATTTAACAAACCCATAAATACCAAGATCGACAACCGTTAAGAAAAGCGCAAAAAACAGGCTCACCACAACCGTAAACTCGATAATAGCGATGCCTTTCATTTTTGATTTTAAACTGCTTCGGAAACGGCTACGCTCCGAAACTCTTAAAATAGATTTCATACAGCCCCCACCCTCTCGTCTTTCCATTCACCTTATCTAGCCCAATAGAAAACCTCAGGAGATATAGAAAAACTGAACACTACATATATAGAACTGACAAATGAGTTACACAAGCGCCATTCAATAAATCAATCTCAACACTATTAATACGGAGATGGATTCAAACTGTTTTTTATTTAATTTAATTTAATTCAATTGCTTATATAAAATTAAAGGGTCTAATAATACATAGTAATTTAATTTTCATTTATTAATCCCCAAAATAACTGTCTGTTTTATATCCATTAGACAAAGAAAGAAAAAAAACATTACGATGCTTGTTTCTATATAAATCAGAGTTTCAGTCTCAAAAATAAGACAACGTAAATTAAAAACTAAGCATTTAGTTTAGTAGGAATAGGATTTTATAAGTACTCGATGATTAATGGGTAAAGTCAGGCTGGATTAAGCGAGTACAAATGAATATTGTGGCCGAGATAGAACCAGCGAGACTAGCCTTCACGCTAATGGCTACATAAGTCATGATTATAAATATTTAGTATAATCAGTTGCATCGTTGTTTTCATATTCTAACCCTATGTCTTCTTTCACTCGACGACTCAGCTGTTCCGCACATAAAGCCTTATTCTGTTTCGCCTTAACTTTACCTACTTTTATATTCTTATTTTTAAATAACTTAGCACCATAAAACCTCGTCCAACTGATTAATACTTCCATAATTACTCTCTTGTATTTGCCATCGTTCTGTCGTTATTATGAAAACAACCTGTTCGATAAGCGAACAACCATTCCTAACAAGAACTATAAGAAGAAGTTATGGACAATAGACTGCGCCACCTTTCCGGACTTCGTTACTTCGAAGTCGCAGCTCGCTTGAGTAGCTACAGCAAGGCAGCAGAAGAGCTGTTTGTTAGCCAAGCAGCTGTCAGCCAAAAGATCCGTCAGTTAGAGGCACAACTAGAGTGCAAGCTGTTCATTAGGAAAGGGCGTGAAATGGCATTAACTCAAGAGGGGCGGACTCTCTTCCAACATGTGTCAGATGGATTTAAAGAGCTTGTTGTCGGATTGAATAAGATTCAGTCTGAACCTTTGCAAGGCGTTATCGTTGTTCGAAGTCCTCCCTCTTTTGCATCTCGTTGGTTGCTGCCGAGGCTTTGGAAATTCTCAGTCAAGCACCCTGAGATACCAATCAAGATCCTCACTGGGTGTGACACACCAAATTTGAAGCATGGTGAAATTGATGTCGCGATTCGACAAGGGGAAGATCTGTGTGTTGAACAAGGTTTAGCACTTGAAGTGCTGTTCAACGAACCTCTATATCCCTTTTGCTCTCCCGAGCTCGCCAATTCTTTGAATTTCACCTCACCAGAACAACTACTTAAGTGTTGGTTAATCCAATTTGAAGGCGGTTGTTTTCCTTGGGAAGAATGGTTCAGACAAGCGAACATTCCAATGCAAGACACCGCAGTTCAATGGATGGAGGTGGGAACCTTTGATATGGGGTTAACGACAGTGATGGCGGGCCATGGGGTTTGCCTGGCAACAGATAGCTTAGCTGGTGACTTTATAGAACGCGGCCTGCTTGTTAAACCGTTTAATATTGGGATGACACCTGGCGTTCAAGTTAACTTATGTTTTGATCCTAGCTCACCGAGAAAAGAGCGTATTGCGGCGTTTACTGAATGGCTGCATGAAGAAGTTTCTGATATCTCAAAGATCTAGCATTGGTTTTGGCGTAACTCCTCCTAAAAAGAAAGAGTTACGTCTGATCATCTTAATCATTCCCAAAATGCTTTTCTCACCTCTTCATTAGCCTGGCCTCGGGTAATACCAACATCTTCAAGCAAATGAGCCGACAGTTCAGCTAGGTGCTTTCTCGTTCTACGGTTCTGAAGATACAGTTTAAATTTAGAATAGAATTTCTTAACTGACAATGATGAAAAGAATGCTTGATGACTATTTTTTCCCGCAGTTATTGTATTCATAACCTTTCTCCTATTGATTGCCTGCTTTGTTATGGTCAATAATCGACCAACAACGTACTTACGACAAACGATAGATACTGGCATTCAGTTAAGGAAAACTAATGTGAGAGAACGCACCCCACCATTCCAAGGGATCTACTATTTTTATACTGCGGCTGAAACTGGCAGTTTTAAGCTCGCAGCAGAAAAGCTATTTGTCACGGCGGCTGCCGTCAGCCAACAAATTCGCCAACTTGAAGAGTGGTTAGGTGCAGACTTGTTTATTCGTCAGCACCGAAAAATAGTACTCACTCATGAAGGTGAAGTGCTTTACCTGCAAGCTAAGAAAGGCTTTGCCCACATTCAAGATGGTGTGAGACGAATTAACCAAGACCCAAACCCTACTCAACTGTCTATTTCAACCGTGCCATCATTTGCCCAACACTGGTTGGTGCCTAGAATTGGCGACTTTCGCGATCGTCACCCAGATCTATCCATGTTGATTGAACCGACCAACAAGCTCGTGACGTTTGAAGATTCTAATGTCGATGTCTGCGTTCGATATGGTCATGGTAATTATCCAAACATTGAATCGCGTTGGTTAATGGACGAAGTGGTTTACCCTGTCTGCCACCCCATCTACCAAGAGAAGCATGGTATTTATGGCATCGACGATCTACACAAAGCAGAGCTAATTGAAGACCGCTGGCCTGATATGGATTGGAATCTATGGTTAGATGTTGTGGGAGCGAAAGCAGGACGCTCATCACTGCAATTTGATGGTTCGCATTTTGTTTTGGAAGGTGCGCTATCCGTTCAAGGTGTCGCACTGGTTAAGCACAGCTTGGTTTATCGGTATTTGCAGGAAAAGAAGCTGGTACGGATAGGTAACATCGCACTTAGGCCCAAATACAATTATTTCCTATGTGCGCCAGCGGGATATTTTCATCGTGAGAAAATCAAACGCTTTGAAGCTTGGATGCAAAGTCAGGTTCAGTTGTTTGGAAATAAAGGTCGAGAAGAACTTTCTATTATCGAGACAGATTACGAGCTGAAATGGTCTGATAATTCATAAAGCGAAACTGATATACTGAGCTCAAATAAATGGCGAGAACATCTCATGACACAAGACAATAATCCACTTCACGGTATCACTCTACAGAAGCTACTGACAGAATTGGTTGAACATTACGGTTGGGAAGAGTTGAGTTACATGGTGAACATCAACTGTTTCAAAAAAGACCCAAGCATTAAATCTAGCTTAAAGTTTTTGCGTAAAACAGACTGGGCTCGTGCCAAAGTAGAGCAGATTTACATTGATTTGAAACGCTAGTCCCTCTCTTTTTAGCTCTATCTAAATTTGTCCCGTACTCACTTAGTACGGGGCTAATCACATGAATGTTGAGCTAATCAACTAAACCCCTGTGTCTACTTTTTAAGGGCCACATCTCGCATCTCGCATCTCGCATCTCGCATCTCGCATCTCGCAGTATGTTACAAGCAACAAAAAGCCCCGCAAGCTTTCACTTGCGGGGCTTTTTTAGTTAATTTAGAAAAGGGCTAATTACTTACCAGCTTCTTTTTCTGCTTTAACTTTAGCGATTACTTCTTCTGCCACGTTCATTGGACATGGAGAGTACTGTGCGAATTCCATAGAGAATTGGCCACGGCCTGAAGTAATTGTACGTAGGTGACCGATGTAACCAAACATTTCTGAAAGTGGTACGTCAGCTTTAATACGAACGCCAGTTACGCCAGCTTGTTGATCTTTGATCATGCCACGACGACGGTTAAGGTCACCGATAACATCACCAACGTGATCTTCTGGAGTAAATACGTCAACGTTCATGATTGGCTCAAGAAGTTGCGCGCCAGCTTTAGGCATAGATTGACGGAATGCACCTTTCGCTGCGATTTCAAATGCGATTGCAGATGAATCGACTGCGTGGAAACCACCATCGTAAAGTTCAACTTCAACGTCTAGCGTAGGGAAGCCAGCTAGTACGCCGTTTTCCATCATGCCAGCAAAGCCTTTCTCAACAGCAGGCCAGAATTCTTTAGGTACGTTACCGCCAACAACTTTTGAAGAGAACGTAAAGCCAGAACCAGGTTCGCCAGGCTTGATACGGTAATCGATCTTACCGAATTGACCAGAACCACCAGACTGTTTCTTATGCGTGTAGCTATCTTCAATTGCTTGAGTGATAGTTTCACGGTAAGCAACTTGAGGAGCACCAACTGTTAGGTCAACGCCGTAAGTACGCTTAAGGATATCTACCTTGATGTCTAGGTGAAGCTCACCCATACCTTTCAGGATAGTTTCGCCAGTTTCTTCGTCAGTTTCAACTTGGAAAGATGGATCTTCTGCAACCATTTTACCGATCGCGATACCCATTTTCTCAGAACCGCCTTTATCTTTTGGAGATACAGCGATAGAGATTACTGGAGTTGGGAAAACCATTGGCTCAAGCGTTACTTGATCTTTAGGATCACATAGAGTGTGACCTGTTTGCACGTTCTTCATACCAACGATCGCAATGATGTCACCAGCTTGTGCGCTAGTTAGTTCGTTACGGTCATCAGCTTGCATCTCAACCATACGGCCAACACGCTCAGTTTTACCTGTGAATGAGTTAAGGATCGTGTCGCCTTTGTTCAATTTACCAGAGTAAATACGAACGAAAGTTAGAGCACCGAAACGGTCATCCATGATTTTGAATGCAAGAGCTTTAAACGTTTCTTCAGTAGAAACGATAGCGTGCTTACCAGTTTCTTCACCGTTCTCATCCATTAGAGGTTGAGGATCAACTTCAGTTGGAGAAGGTAGGTAATCTACAACAGCGTCAAGGATGATTTGAACACCCTTGTTCTTGAATGCAGAACCACAGTAAGTTGGGAAGAACGCTAGGTCACGAGTACCTTTACGGATACAACGCTTGATGTCTTCGATAGAAGGCTCTTCACCTTCCATGTAAGCTTCCATTAGGTCATCGTCTTGCTCTACAGCAGTTTCGATTAGCTCTTCACGGTATTGCTCTACGTCGTCTACCATGTCCGCAGGAACATCTAGGATTTCGTAGTTTTCAGGAAGACCAGTGTCATCCCAAACGTATGCTTTACGGCTTAGAAGGTCTACAACACCCACGAATTCATCTTCGCGGCCGATTGGTAGAACCATAACTAGAGGAGTTGCGCCTAGAACGTTTTTAACTTGGTCAACAACGTTGTAGAAATCTGCACCCATACGGTCTAGTTTGTTAACGAAGATCAGACGAGATACTTCTGATTCGTTAGCGTAGCGCCAGTTAGTTTCTGATTGTGGTTCAACACCACCAGAACCACAGAATACACCGATACCGCCATCAAGTACTTTAAGAGAACGGTATACTTCAACTGTGAAGTCAACGTGTCCAGGAGTATCGATAACGTTTAGACGGTGACCGTTCCAGAAACAGCTTACAGCTGCTGATTGGATAGTAATTCCGCGCTCAGCTTCCTGTTCCATGAAGTCAGTAGTTGATTCGCCATCATGTACTTCACCAGTCTTGTGGATCTGACCAGTTAGCTTAAGGATACGCTCAGTGGTAGTTGTTTTACCCGCATCAACGTGCGCGAAAATACCAATGTTTCTGTATTTCGATAAATCTGCCATTGTCTTACTCTGTTAATAGGATATAAAATGCGCGCAGAGTATATCACAATCTGTGAGGACTGATAGCTTTGCATGCATTTGGGACTAAAAAACTTTGCCTTTTCGTAACAAAAACGAAAAGGCAATCTGTAGAAACAATCTAAATGATTGTTAGGTTTAGTGCTAACCTAAAGCGCAATTAGCGTTCAAGTTAGACTGATTTTCTGCTGTATAGAGTAGCTGAAGTGAGCTCAATTACAACTCATCAAAAGCATTAATTGCCTCTGATAATTTTTTGACCCCGTGGATCTGCATTCCAGGAATGCCGCCTTTAGGCATGTTCGCAGCAGGTACTATCGCCCGCTTAAAACCGTGCTTAAACGCTTCATTCAAACGCTCTTGTCCACTTGGTACTGGTCGAATCTCACCCGCAAGGCCTACTTCACCAAACACAACCACATCTTTCGGTAGTGCTCGGTCTCTAAAGCTAGAAAGTAACGCCATCACTAATGCTAGATCTGCGCTAGTTTCGGTTACTTTAACACCACCGACGACATTCACAAACACATCTTGGTCAGCCATTTGTAAGCCGCCGTGTTTATGCAGCACAGCTAATAACAATGACAGTCGATTTTGCTCAAGACCAACCGCGACACGACGCGGGTTTGCCAGCTGCGAATAGTCCACCAGCGCTTGGATTTCAACAAGAAGTGGACGCGTCCCTTCCCATACCACCATCACTGAACTGCCTGATGTTTCTTCTTCGCCGCGAGACAAGAAAATAGCAGATGGATTGCTGACTTCTTTAAGGCCTTGGCCTGTCATTGCAAACACCCCCAATTCATTGACCGCACCAAAACGGTTCTTGTGACTGCGCAGCGTTCTAAAGCGGCTATCAGTTCCGCCATCCAATAGAACAGAACAGTCAATAATGTGTTCAAGTACCTTGGGGCCAGCCAGTGTACCGTCTTTAGTTACATGTCCAACTAAGAACACAGCAACGTTATTCTGTTTCGCATAGCGCGTTAGTGCGGTTGCTGACTCACGAACTTGAGCAACACTGCCTGGCGATGATTGAACATCAGCGACATGCATAACTTGGATCGAGTCGATAACCATTATCTTAGGTTGCTCTTTCTCGGCGACCTGGCAGATTTTGTCTACGTTGGTTTCAGAGAGCATTTTTAAGTGCTCTTTTGGTAAGCCCAACCGAGAGGCACGCATCGCTACCTGCTGTAAGGATTCTTCCCCAGTGACATAGAGAGTCGGTAATTGCGAAGAAAGCTGACACATGGTCTGCAGTAACAGGGTTGATTTACCGGCACCGGGATTACCACCGATCAGAATCGCAGCGCCAGGAACGACACCGCCACCAAGTACGCGGTCGAGCTCTTTAAAGCCGCTACTAAAACGAGGTACTTCTTGTAGATCAATCTCAGAGAGAGTTTGAACCGAAGATTCCGTTGCGCCACCCGCGTAACCACCACTGAGTCGTTCATTACGCGCAACTTGAGGTGAAGCAGCTAACCTAACTTCGGTAATCGTGTTCCAAGCACCACATGCATTGCACTGTCCTTGCCAACGTGGAAAGTCAGCACCACAGTCATTACACACATATGCTCGTTTTGCCTTAGCCATAAAACCTCAATAATTTACTCAGTTACACAATGATGTTGTCAATTTGTGACTTATTTGACCGTACGGGTGAAAATAAAAGTTGCAGTCATACCACTTATACTTAAAGATCGATTTAAACTAGTCGATAACATAAACGTACCGTCCATTCTAACAAGAAAAGTATGCAGCAATCTGAAATTCTATCTGTAGCAGAGCGACTCATCCCAGCCTATCACGCTGAGGATTTCGACTTCCTTCTTTCTCAAATGACAGAAGGTGAATCCCCGTCTCTGAAATTGCTCGTTAAAATGGAACTGAATCGTATCATGGCTCCGTGTACAAAGAGCATTGATTTACGCGGACGTATTGATAATGAGTGCCGTCAGTTTACGCTCGATGGACGTAAGCACTGGCTTGATGACATTGCGTTAAATGCGTATCAGCGTGGTACCAAAAAGTTTAAAGGCTATACCGAAGGCACGTGGGAGCTAGTCATGACCCCGCGAACTCAACCGCTTCGTAATATTGTTAAAACGTCCTCCCAAGACAACAACGACATCACCAGTGCGAATAGCCCTTATGAAGCCGAGGCTATCAACCTTGGTTATGACCTAAAACGTCAAGAAAACCGACTCAAGATCAGTTCTCAGGTTGAGATCACCACATCCAAAGGCCAAAGCCTACACGGTGTGACAGTCGACATTTCTCCTTCAGGTGCCAAATTCAAAGTACCAAGTGCCTTTAGATATAACCTTGGCGAAATCATCGAAGTAAAATTCACAGAGCTTGTTGAGAAGTCTTTGGAAACAGACAGAAACGACATCGTGGAATTTCGAGTGCTGGGCATTGACGAATCTTACGAAAATAATGCTGTTAAGTTCCTGAGAACGATCAAGATTAGCGATTCAAGCCTCGTTGCTCGCTTGCTTGATGAATCTTTGAATAGCTCTAGCAAGAAAACCAGTCACGAGAATCAAGACCGGTTTATTCGAACTCGTACTCGAGGCATCGAACATACCTATCTCAAGCACACCTGTAACCTTCCGCTGTTCTTCAGTGGTAGCGAACTTAAACTGGCATTGCTAACCGATAACAACCATCCATTGTGGCAATACTGGCACGATGAACGAAACCAGCAAGCGCTCGGGACTCTGTTTAACGAACAACGAATGAACCTGCTTGCTAAGCCTGGCGTTAAAGGCACAAGTAACGTCATCTATTCGTTTACTCATGAGCATCAAAATAAGACTTTGTTCTATTCAATGATGCTACCCGAAGCCTCTCGTGAACAAAGACAGTTGTTTTGGCACATAGGTGGCAAACGCAGCAGTTGGAAAGCGTTTAAGTTCTCGGTATTCGAACTATCGGATACCGAAAGACAAGCATTAGCGAAACACTCAGATACGCTGGCTCAAAGCTCAGCACAATTGACGCACTGTGGCATCTTGCAAGAAATTGGCGACCACGAAAGTGCAGCCGATTACTTATTGAGTGAAAAACCACGTATTCCAAGCAGTGAACTGAATCGCTTTCGTCATCCACGCGCAGTAGTGGGTAATATTCAGAGTATCTACTTTGATTCTCAAACTCGCCGTAAAGAACCGAGATACCAATTTAAATCGCCGCTACAACTGACCTCTCAAGACGGAGCGGCTGCAAATGGAAACACCTTAGACATTTCTAAACGTGGTCTTAGCGTTACCCTTGAACACCCAATGGTTTTGAAGATTAATGACCCTGTGTTGGTGAACTTCAATGAGCTGCAACTCTATGACAAAAAGTTACCGCTCAGTACGGTTCCTTATCATGTTATTCGAGTGAGCCCCAACGGTCGTAATGTGCAATTGGTTATCGCTGAGAACGCCAAAACAATGCGTACCATCGCATTCTTAAATGGCCTGATCGATCAAAACCAAAGCAAACTGGTTAAGAAACAAGAGATATTGCCAACCCACTCGCTCCTTGAATCTCTGCATAATATTCTGTTGAGCAAGATGGTCAGTAACCCAATATTCATTGATAAACCAAGTTCAACACTGCGTTGTAAGATCATTGGTGTGAACTTCCCACTGAATAAGCATCTAGCACTGCTCGCTAAGCTTGGTCACAACCAAAAGTTTTCACTGGAACCGATTTTCAAAGGCCACTCTAATTCGCTATTAGCGGAGCCTTTGAAAAAGATTCAAGGTGCTGAGCCTAAGCATCATGATGTGTACATTGCTGCGGTTAAATTTGGCGACAAGATCCAATCCGTTCACACTAAATTGGTCAAAGATTTCGCATCTGCAAAAGAACGCATCTTATTCATTAAGAAGGCACAGCACTTAGGTGATGTGTATGTATTGCGAGTTACGACAGCGCCAATCTTCAACCCTTTGACCAGCTTGTTCCAGTCAGACTTAGAAGAGTTGTCTCGAATCAGTATGCATCAAGCGAAAAAGTTAGAGAACGAGATTACCGCTTTTATAGGCTATGGCGAGATAGAAGATATTACTGATGAAGTGTTGATTCGATTAGAGCTGACTCGCTAATCCAAGCCTCTGGACTATCGATCTAGGTCATCGATATTCCAGAGACAAAAATAGAAAAAGCAGGCTCATCGCCTGCTTTTTTGTATCCGTTGTAAATACGTTTTTGTTTAGCGCTTACCGAATATGACTAAGGCTTCGCTTGCCAGCTGATTTTTTGCTGCTTAGCTAATACGCCAGACAAGATACACAGCACGCCACCTAAACCTGCGTAACGCACAGCGGTTTGAGCTTCTTGCTCTACTTTCGGCTTCGCATGGTAGGCAATACCTAAGCCTGCAGATCGCATCATCACCAAATCATTGGCACCATCACCAACAGCAACCGTGTTGTGCAGTTCCAGTTCATACTCTTCAGCAAGTTCTACCAAGATATCCGCTTTAGTTTGCGCCGAAACAACATCACCTAACACTTCACCTGTCAGTTTGCCGTTAACGATTTCGAGAGTATTTGACTGAGCATGGTCAAGATCAAGCGTATCTTTTAAATAATCAGAGAAGTATGTGAAGCCACCAGAAGCAATCGCCGTTTTCCAACCCAGCTTATTCAGTGTGTTCACGAGTTCTACTAAGTCAGGCATAAAAGGCAGTGATTGACGAACCTGTTCTAAGATAGCTTCATCAGCACCTTTAAGCGCGCCTACTCGCTGGCGTAAGCTCTGTTCAAAATCGAGTTCACCTTGCATCGCTCGTTCCGTGATCTCAGAGACTAACTCTCCAACACCTGCTAGCTTTGCTATTTCATCAATACATTCAATCTGAATCGCTGTGGAATCCATATCCATTACAATCAAACCTGGCTTAGATAAGTCTGGGACCTCGCTAAGGCAAGCATAATCAAGCTTTAAGGCCTGGAGAATTTCTTCGTGCGCTGGGGTTAAATTTCCAGACATCAACGCCACTTCATAATGCCCAACTTTCCACGTATCAAGAATGGTGTTGTAAGTGCCTGTGAAAAAGTCGATGTCATCAAAAGATTGAGGAGACAAGTACTCGCCAAATATAATCCAGTTGGCTTTGGCTTTAGCGAGTTGAGAAGCAAAACGAGTCTCGGGGAGTCGAGTTAATAATGTTGTATGCCTTTTAATCGGCAGATATTTCTGAGCGTCCATGTGTATGATTCCTAATTAACTATGCTAAACGTTAACCTATTGCAATTTGAAAACGCAAGTCTCAATATGTCTTAATCATAACATTTGTTTATTTCAGGCTTCGTGAAACATGAATGAATCATTGTTCTCAATACGTAACGCTTTACGAATGCTAGCCCTCATTTTGCTGGCTACTATGTTCGTTGTAACGATTAAAAATACAGTCGTGATCAGTAAAGGTAACGAGAAGATCCAAGCAAAGCAGCTAGAAACGCTGACTAAATTACTTATCTCGCAGGCCTCACTTTCGGCCAGCAAAGCGATCACGCAACAAGATCAAGAACGGCTGCTTGAGCTAACCAATCAGCTTTCTCAAGATCGACTGGTATTCGATACCACTATCTATGATGCAGAGGGGATTCGACTGGCTTCAAGCGAAAAAGCACTCTCGGTACGCGAGGTTCTTGGCTTAGACACGCCACTTTCAACAGCAAGTATCGGCAGGCAGCAGTTAGTTGAACCTATCTACTCGCCAGAAAAAACCATCATCGGCTTTATTCGAGTGACCTTTGAAACAGGTAAAATGACGGCGATTTCTGATCACCATTATCGCAAGAGTGATCGTTACATGATCGGTATGGTCTTGATGGGCTTCGTCAGTGGTGTGTTATTCATCATGTTGATTCGCAGACGACAAACTAAGTCGGGTGAGAACTTACTGCTTAAAAATGTAAGCTCATAAACTCGTGCATCGTGCCTTGGGCTTTTGACCTTGGAATCATGAAATAAAAACCTCGGATTAGGTAACATGATTTATTTCGATTGAAATCACATAGCCTTCAGAATCCAAGAAATAGCACTCAGTAATAAATCATTACCAATAAAAAGCCCCGACGCTCAAGCAGCGACGGGGCTTTTTGTTATCTGTTGGTTTGGCTAGCTATGTTTATTTGAGAGCTAGAAACGACCTAAACCACAAAGCAACTCTTACTCTTGATCACCAAGAAGCACAGAATCGAGTGCAATAACCATCATGTCGTTGAAGGTCGTTTGACGTTCATCTGATGTGGTTTGCTCACCTGTTTTGATGTGATCCGAAACAGTACAAATCGTCAGAGCTTTTGCGCCGTATTCGGCACAAACACCGTAGATACCGGCCGCTTCCATCTCTACGCCGACAATGCCGTATTTATCCATCACTTCGAACATGTCAGGATCTGGCGTGTAAAACAGTTCAGCAGAGAAAAGGTTGCCGACTTTGACGTCTACACCACGAGCTTTAGCTGCCTCTTCTGCCGCACGCACCATTTTGTAATCTGCGATAGCCGCGAAATCATGACCTTTAAAGCGAATACGGTTCACTTTTGAGTCGGTACACGCACCCATGCCGATAACTACATCGCGTACTTTGATATCTTCACTCACTGCACCACAACTACCGACACGAATGATCTTTTTCACACCAAAGTCTTTGATCAGCTCAGTCGCGTAAATAGAACAAGATGGGATGCCCATGCCGTGCCCCATTACCGACACCTTACGACCTTTGTAAGTACCGGTGTAACCAAACATATTACGAACATCACACACCTGAACCACTTCTTCTAAGAAGGTTTCAGCAATGAATTTAGCACGTAGCGGATCGCCTGGCATTAGAACTACGTCAGCGAAATCACCCATTTCAGCATTAATATGTGGAGTAGCCATTGAAAATATCCTTAATCTCAAAACAAAAAAGAAGAGAGAGGTTTCCCTCTCTCTAGTTAACTATTATAAAAAGCTTGTACCATATCCCATTGGCGATGTGCCGAAGTATGACGCTAAGCTTTGACCGATATCAGCGAAGGTATCACGACGGCCTAGAGAGCCTGCTGGAACCTTGTTACCGTAAACAATCACAGGGATATGCTCACGAGTATGGTCTGAACCCGGCCATGTTGGGTCACAACCGTGGTCTGCTGTCAGGATAAGCACGTCATCTTCTTTCATCATATCGATAATTTCATTGATGCGACCATCGAAGTACTCAAGCGCCGCTGCGTAACCAGCAACATCACGGCGGTGGCCGTAAGCTGAGTCGAAATCAACGAAGTTAGTGAACACGATAGTGTTGTCGCCCGCTTCAGTGATCGCTTCTTTAGTTGCTTCAAATAGTGCTGGGATACCTGTTGCTTTGGTTTTCTGAGTGATACCACAACCTGCGTAGATATCAGAGATCTTACCAATTGAGTGAACGTTGCCGCCCTTCTCATCAACCAGCTTCTGAAGAACAGTCGCCGCTGGCGGCTCAACAGAAAGATCGCGACGGTTACCAGTACGTTCGAATTGACCTTTACCAGCACCAATAAACGGACGAGCGATAACACGACCAATGTTGTAATCAGCTAGCTCTTCACGAGCAATCTGACAAAGGTCTAATAGGTTTTGTAGACCGAATGTCTCTTCATGACATGCGATCTGGAAAACAGAGTCTGCAGACGTGTAGAAGATTGGCAGCCCAGTCTTCATATGTTCTTCACCTAGGTTATCTAGGATTTCTGTACCCGATGAGTGGCAGTTACCTAAAAAGTCAGATAAACCAGCACGCTCAAGGATGCGATCAGTCAGTTCTTTTGGAAAGCTGTTCTCTTTGTCGGTGAAGTAGCCCCAGTCAAACAATACCGGTACACCTGCGATTTCCCAGTGACCTGATGGCGTGTCTTTACCAGAAGACAGCTCAGCAGCATGACCGTAAGCGCCAATGATCTCAGCGTCTGCATCCATACCAGGAGCAAAACGACCTGTAGACTCTTTGTGAGCCATAGCTAAACCTAGCTTAGACAGGTTTGGCAGCGTTAGTGGACCTTCACGATCCGCGTTGTCTGCAAGGCCTTGCTCACAATGGTCAGCAATGTGACCCATAGTATCCGAACCTACATCGCCAAATGTATCTGCATCCGCTGTTTCACCGATACCGAATGAATCTAAAACTAAAATAAATGCTCTTTTCATTTTCTTCACCAACTTATTGCTCTTTGCACCAGAACTCTGTTTATCGGTATACGCGAGGTATACCGATACCTGTTATTTACACGTCTTCAGAACGAATCTGACGGTAAACATCTGGCGTTGCTGTATATTCTCCGCCCACAGTGATTGCATTTTGTAATGCCGTTGCAGCTTCTTGCCACTGTTGTTCATTGCGAGCATGAATCATTGCTAATGGTTTATCGTCGCTTGCTACTTCGCCAAGGCGAATGAAGCTATCAAAACCGACTGCGTAATCAATGCTGTCTGTTGCTACGCGGCGACCACCGCCCATACCAACTACAGCCATACCAATTGCACGCGTATCCATCGCTGATACTACACCGCTTTCGAGTGCGTACACTGGTTTAACAATTTCTGCTTTTTCTAGGTAGTTATCGTAGTTCGTTACGAAATCTGCTGGACCACCAAGGCCCGCTACCATCTTACCGAAGCACTCTGCTGCTTTACCGTTATCCAGTACTGCCATCAGTTTTTCACGCGCTTCATCTGAATCTTTTGCTAGGTTACCCAGCACCAACATTTCCGCACACGACGCTAGTGTGATTTCCAACAAACGTGGATTACGGTATTCGCCTGTTAGGAATTGAACCGCTTCACGTACTTCGACTGCGTTACCCGCTGAAGAAGCCAGAACTTGGTTCATGTCCGTTAGGATTGCTGTTGTTTTAGTGCCTGCACCGTTTGCTACGGCCACGATAGATTTTGCTAACTCTTCAGATGCTTCATACGTTGGCATGAATGCGCCTGAACCTACTTTTACGTCCATCACTAGAGAATCAAGGCCAGCAGCCAGTTTCTTAGATAGGATTGAAGCTGTGATTAGCGAGATGTTATCTACTGTTGCTGTGATATCACGAGTCGCGTAAACGCGCTTATCAGCCGGTGCTAGATCGCCCGTTTGACCGATGATCGCCACGCCAGCTTCTTTGGTTACGGCACCGAACACATCGTTGGTTGGTGTAATGTTGTAACCAGGGATAGATTCTAGTTTATCTAGCGTACCGCCAGTGTGGCCTAAACCACGACCAGAGATCATTGGAACGAAACCGCCACATGCTGCCACCATAGGGCCAAGCATCAGAGAAGTTACGTCCCCAACACCACCAGTAGAGTGTTTATCAACGATTGGGCCATCAAAGTTCATGTGGCTCCAATCAATCACCATGCCTGAATCACGCATTGCACATGTTAGTGCGATACGTTCTGGCATCGTCATTTCATTAAAAAAGATAGCCATTGCGAATGCAGCAATTTGGCCTTCAGAAACCGTGTTTTTAGCGACGCCTTGGATGAAGAAGTTAATTTCTTCTGTGGTCAGTACTTCGTTATCACGTTTTCTGCGAATAATTTCTTGAGGTAGATACATTAGTGCCTCCCAAACTCTAGTGAGTATGGTGTGTAGGGAAAGAGGTAATATGGAGTGACTTAACGCCACTCCATCAAACAGACTTAATTGTTATCAATACTCTAAATATTTGGCGTTGCAGTTAGGCGGCTATTCTCTTGAAAGAAAATCGAAGTTCATTCCTATGAGCATAGAAGCTCTATGTGATTAGGAGGAACTTGCGCAGGCAACAACGCTGCGGCGTCAAATATGACGAGTAAATTAGTATGCTGCTGGATCAGCAGTTTCGTCTGTCACTTCTAATGTATTAAGAAGGTTAGTCAGTAGGCTTGAAGCACCAAAACGGTAGTGCATGTTGTCTGCCCACTCAGCGCCTAGTAGCTCATCAGCCATTGCTAGGTAAGCTTGAGCATCTTCAGCTGTACGAACACCACCAGCTGGTTTGAAACCAACTGTTTTAGCAACGCCCATGTCACGAATAACTTCAAGCATCATGCGTGCGAACTCAGGAGTCGCGTTTACTGGCACTTTACCTGTTGAAGTCTTGATGAAATCTGCACCCGCTTCGATACAGATTTGAGAAGCTTTCTTGATCAGTGCTTCTTCTTTAAGCTCACCTGTTTCGATGATCACTTTAAGCGTGATATCACCACAAGCTGCTTTACATTGTTTAACTAGCTCAAAGCCAACTTCTTCGTTGCCAGCAATAAGAGCACGGTATGGGAATACTACGTCAACTTCG
This sequence comes from Vibrio sp. FE10, assembly GCF_030297155.1. Classification (NCBI taxonomy): domain Bacteria; kingdom Pseudomonadati; phylum Pseudomonadota; class Gammaproteobacteria; order Vibrionales; family Vibrionaceae; genus Vibrio; species Vibrio apostichopi. The sequence goes on from NZ_AP028067.1 coordinate 3,116,496, forward strand.
TCTGCGCCGTACGCTACCGCTGCTTTTGTTTCTGCAACAGCAATTTCGATGTCGTCATTACCATGAGGGAAGTTAGTTACAGTCGCAATGCGTACTTCTGGAGTACCTTGCTCACGCAACGCTTTCTTAGCGGCTGGGATAAAGCGAGGGTAAATACAGATTGCAGCGGTGTTGCCAACTGCAGTCTTCGCGTCATGACAAAGCGCCACTACTTTTTCAGTAGTATCGTCGTCATTTAGCGTCGTTAGGTCCATAAGTTTAAGTGCACGTAGAGCTGCTGCTTTTAAATCGCTCATTTCTATCTCCGATCAATATATTCAAATAGTTAACTACTTCGCCTTCCATCCAGTATAGATGGATATTTAGTAATGCTCAGTAGCCACAAATGAACGGACTTGGTTCCCTGAAGACTTGATAACTTTCGCTACCAATTGCAATCCTTGTCACCGCACAGTACCAGTTTGGTCTATGGCACAACAAATCAGTCATGTTGTGTCTAACATCTATAGCGTATCGCTAAGTTTGGCTAAATCCCAGAAGAATAACCTTTAGATAAATCCAAGCGGTTACTTTCTTGCCAACAGAGACATCCTATCCCTTAAGCTTATACATTATAGGTATCCATCAATAAATTGTAGTGCTCCTTAGAACGCAAACGGTTTGTATCTCAAAAAAACATTCTAGACCCATTTTCGACTTCGAGCATATGTTCATGCTCTTGCAAAAATCACGGGGCCTAAAAACAAAAAAGCCCCGCAGCAATTTCTTGCTACGGGGCGATATTATTATGGCGTCTATATATCGATTTCTAACTGATTAGAAAGACAGGAAGAAGCCAGCAATTGTTGCTGCCATCAGGTTAGATAGAGTACCAGCAATAACCGCTTTAACACCCATACGAGCGATGTCGTGGCGACGGCTTGGTGCAATACCACCTAGACCACCTAGAAGAATCGCAATTGAAGAAAGGTTTGCGAAACCACATAGAGCGAACGAGATAATTGCTTGAGTCTTAACAGACATTACTTGGCCAGTCGCTTCAACGATTTGAGCGTTCTCACCGATGTATGGTACGAAGTTTAGGTATGCAACGAATTCGTTAACAACTGTCTTCTGACCAATAAAAGAACCAGCGATAGTTGCTTCTTCCCATGGAACACCAATGATGAATGCTAGCGGTGCGAAGATCCAACCTAGAAGAAGTTCTAGAGTTAGGTGTTCCATACCGAACCAACCACCGATGCCACCAAGGATACCGTTGATTAGAGCAATTAGACCGATGAATGCTAGTAGCATTGCACCAACGTTAAGAGCTAGTTGTAGACCAACTGATGCGCCACCTGCTGCTGCGTCGATAACGTTAGCTGGTTTGTCATCGCCACCGTCCATTTCGTCAGCGATGTTATCGTCTGGCGTATCTGTTTCAGGCTTGATGATTTTAGCGAATAGTAGACCACCAGGTGCTGCCATGAATGACGCTGCAACTAGGTACTCTAGAGGTACACCCATAGATGCGTAACCTGCTAGTACACCACCAGCTACAGAAGCCAAACCACCACACATTACTGCGAATAGTTCAGAGTTAGTCATTTTAGGAACAAAAGGACGAACAACTAGAGGTGCTTCTGTTTGACCAACGAAAATGTTTGCTGCTGCAGACATAGACTCGGCGCGAGAAGTACCTAGAGCTTTCTGAAGACCACCACCAAGAACTTTGATTACAATTTGCATTACACCAATGTAGTAAAGTACAGAGATAAGTGCAGAGAAGAAAATCAGAGTTGGTAGTACTTGGAAAGCAAAGATGAAACCGATACCGTCAACTGAGAAGTTAACTAGGCTGCCGAATAGGAAACCAGTACCGTCTTTACCGTAGTCGATCACGTTTGCTACACCAGCAGAGAAACCTGCAAGCAGATCACGACCCCAAGGGATGTAAAGTACGAATGCACCAAGTGCGAATTGGATAGCGAAAGCGCCACCCACTGTTCTTAGATTAATAGCTTTGCGGTTGTCAGATAGTAGTACTGCGATTGCAATCAGTGCAACCATTCCGACGAGGCTCATAAACAGGCTCATAGTTTATGACTTCCTTATTAGTTATTTATTGGCGTGTTACAAAATGGGGCTATAAAGCGGAGGCAATTATACTCATGCGACCACTAATAAAGTAATGCCATCCTCACACTTTCGTACAAGATTCATGTACCATTCACACGCAAATGTGAGCTAAATCACAAGCTCAATGCAATTTACGCAAACGATAAACAAAAACCTTCGATTTTATTCACATATACCGAATGCGCGATGGCTATTTTGCCATATTTGCGCTGCAACCGATTGCTTTGTCTCATTTCTAAGCAGAATAAGTTCATTTAATATCGTAACTAAATATTTGGAATGATTAACATTTCCTTGGTTCCCGTACACAGGCATGTCGGGAGCATCCGTTTCCAACACCAAGCATTCAAGGGGCAATTTAGCGATGGTTGTGCGCGTTTTTTGCGCTCTTGGGTAAGTTATCGTTCCACCGACCCCAATATAGAAACCGAGCTTGATCCACGCTAAAGCCTGCTGCTCACTCCCCGAAAAGCCGTGAATCACGCCACCCAAAGTGAATTTGTGCTGCTTTATTAGCTCAATAAGTCGGTTGTAAGACTTCCTTTCATGGATGATTAACGGCAGTTCAAATGCCTTCGCGAGTTCCATTTGTTGGATGAAAAAACGCTCTTGCTTGCCTCTATCTACATCAACAAAAAAGTCGAGCCCGCACTCTCCTATCGCAACACATTGGCTGTTTTTTGAAGAGAGTAATTGGCGAAGTTCCGAAAATTTCTCATCCTCCGCTTGCTCTAAAAAGTAAGGATGGAAGCCCAAGGCATAGTAAACATTAGGGTGAGATTGAGCGATTTTGTCGAGTTTTTTCCAATTACTCTGGCCAATAGAAGGAATAAGAAGCTTCTCAACTTGCGCTTGTTTCGCCTCTTTAACGTAACCTTCAATACCTTTATCAAGTGCAATACCTTGCTCAAAGGCATCAAAGTCTGCGTGGCAATGGGTATCAAACAGCGGAAAATCACTTAATTCTGGTGTCATCTTCCCCACTCTCTGCTTGTTGTCCTTGAGGATCACGGCGATGAGGCACGCAGCTGCGCTTATTCTCAGGCGTTAAGCCAAGCTCTTCGCACCACTTATCGTATTTCTTAATCCAAGCTTTTATCCAACTGAACATACTTTCCTCAAGCTTCTGAATTCAAATAACACGTATAAAAAAACGTCTATTGCAGAACAATAGACGTTTTTGTTTAACTCGAATAGAGCGCGGAGAAATTAGTGCTCGCGCGTCGCTCGGAATTGAACTTCTGGGAAACGTTCAGAAGCTAGGTTCAAATTAACCATGGTTGGTGCAATGTAAGACAGGTTATCACCACCATCTAACGCTAGGTTAGCTTGGCTCTTACGTTTGAATTCTTCTAGTTTCTTAGCGTCATCACATTCAACCCAACGTGCTGTTGCAACGTTCACACCTTCGTAAATCGCTTCAACGTTGTATTCCGCTTTCAAGCGCGCTACAACCACATCAAACTGAAGTACACCAACAGCACCAACGATCAGATCGTTATTTTGCAAAGGACGGAATACTTGAACCGCACCCTCTTCAGAAAGCTGAACTAAGCCTTTTAGAAGCTGCTTTTGCTTCAGTGGATCGCGCAAACGAATACGACGGAATAGCTCAGGCGCAAAGTTAGGAATACCCGCAAACTTCAAGCTTTCGCCTTGAGTAAAGGTATCGCCAATCTGGATTGTGCCGTGGTTATGCAGACCAATGATGTCACCTGCGTATGCTTTTTCAGCACGCGCACGGTCACCCGCCATGAAGGTTACCGCATCTGAGATACTCACGTTCTTACCCGTACGAACATGGTTCATCTTCATACCTTGGTCGTAAGTACCCGATACGATACGCATGAATGCGATACGGTCACGGTGTTTTGGATCCATGTTTGCTTGGATCTTAAAGACGAAACCAGAGAACTTCTCTTCAGTCGCTTCAACATCACGCTCATTTGCTTGACGTGTTTGAGGTGCTGGAGCCCATCGAGTTAGGCCGTCAAGCATGTGGTCAACACCGAAGTTACCCAATGCAGTACCGAAGTAAACAGGAGTCAACTCGCCAGCAAGGAACAGTTCATGATCAAATTCAGGACATGCGCCAATAACCAATTCAAGCTCTTCACGAACGCTGCTCGCCAGATCTTCACCAACAGCTTCGTCTAGTTCAGGGTTATCCAGACCTTTGATGATACGAACTTCTTGGATCTCATGGCCGTGGCCAGATTCATACAAGATCGTTTCATCACGGTGAATGTGGTAAACGCCTTTAAACTCTTTACCACAACCGATAGGCCAAGAGATTGGAGCACAAGCCATACCTAGCTCGCTTTCCACTTCATCTAGCACTTCCATTGGGTCACGAACATCACGGTCAAGTTTGTTCATAAACGTTACGATTGGTGTATCACGTAGACGCGTTACTTCCATCAGTTTACGAGTACGATCCTCGACACCTTTCGCAGCATCGATAACCATCAAACAAGAGTCAACCGCAGTTAGTGTACGGTACGTATCTTCCGAGAAATCTTCGTGTCCTGGAGTATCGAGTAGGTTTACTAAGCAATCGTTGTATGGGAATTGCATTACCGACGTAGTTACCGAGATACCACGTTCTTTTTCCATCTCCATCCAGTCAGATTTAGCGTGCTGGTTAGAGCCACGGCCTTTTACGGTACCCGCTTTTTGAATCGCGTTTCCGAATAAAAGAACTTTTTCAGTAATCGTGGTTTTACCCGCATCCGGGTGAGAGATAATTGCAAACGTTCTACGTTTGCTCACTTCTTGTTGGAAAGACATAGTCGCCCTTTGCTGATCTAAAGCGTAAAAAGGGCAAGTAGATAATACTTGCCCTTGAATTCTGTGTGCGGATTATACAGAAAGCGTGTCACTTTCTAAAGGGTCAGTTTACACCCTATTTATCGCAGATTCTGTAGTTAGCTAATCGGGGTTAACTAAAAGACATAATATGATTAGCTAAAGGCCATGAAAAGATAGCTCATAATGATCGCATCTTCATTACCTTGCTTGGTTGGGTAATAGTTACGACGGCGATCGACTTCATTAAAGCCAGCTTTCTCGTAAAGATTAAACGCATGCACATTACTTTCGCGAACTTCCAGCCAAGCACTTTCAGCATCAGCCTGTTCACACATATCAAGAAAGTGCTCAACCAAAGCTTTGCCGTAGCCTTTACCTTGCTGCTTTGGGTCAACCGCTATCGTCAGCAAAGTCACTTCACCGACAATGTTCTGAGCATAGAAATAGCCGACAACCTCTCCATCTACCTCAAGAACACGGTGGCTGCCTCCACGGCTATTAAGATCACGGATCATATTTTCAGACCAAGGATGAGAATGCGCAGTCTGCTCAATTTGCCAAATAGCGTCGAGGTGTTGTTCTGAAGTCGGTAATAATTGATTAGTCATAAGCACAAATTTGTTGCCATAAGTCGCGGCGATGTTGGTTATTACCGTTAATGTCAGACAGTAATGGAGATTGAAGTGTTTTTGCCTTCAGTTCATAGGCAGATTCACAACCAGCAAACCAGATCCATTCAACCGAACCCAAATCCACAGCAGACAAATGTTGGGGTTGAAGGTGTAAAGCCTGAGATAAGTCGAGCTTGATACTTTTAAGTACGCGTTCAAACATCACGGCGAGATCTTCCTGAGGTTTTTCAGGCGAAACCAATAGTAACTTGCAGTCGCTCGATAGCGGAATCAATTCAGATTCGTAGCCAGCCAAACGCTCTGGGTGGCTAAGCTCCCATTGGCTGATGCCCATCTCTTGCAGGTATTGCGCGTGTGTTTGTGACATATCTAGCGGTGTAACCTTAGGTTTGTTGATATTGGTCTTGTTAGAGCGAGCTGAAAAGGAGCTCATTGGGGCTGATACTAACAAAAAATAAAGGAGCATCAAGCTCCTTTATTTAGACTAATTCAGTTTGCATCATATTGCTTAGTGAATAAGGCCTATAAGTCGTTAAACTCTGGGCTGTAGGCAATCTTACCCGAATGGCCAGCAAGTACGCCGTCGACTAACTCGATAGCTTGGAAGGCACCTTCAGGTACATCCCAAATGCAGCTAAAGCCAAACTCACTTGCGGCTTTAAAACCAAAACGACCGTAGTAAGCAGGATCACCGAGCACAACACAGGCTGGGTAACCAAAATCCACCAAAGTAGAGAAGGCTTCTTCAACCAAAGATTTTGCGATGCCTTGGTTTCTGCACTCTGCTTTTACCGCTAAAGGAGCCAAGCCTTGCCAGTTGTGGTCTTCGCCATCAAGCGTCACAGGGCTGAACATCAGGTGACCAACCACCTCGCCGTCATCTGAACAAGCCACCAGCGACAAGGTTAAATGACTATTCTCACGTAAGCTCATAACCAAATTAGCTTCTGCATCCGTTTCAAAAACAGATTTCAATAAACGATCAATGACAAGTATATCTGCCGGTGCTTCAGTTCGAATAAGCATTCATTACCTCACTTTGTGTATCTGGGGATTGTACTCCCTTCTGCACAAAATCAGCTAATTGATTTAACAAAGTTTTCATCGGAGTCGGCAATAAGTCCAAATCTACGCTATCCATCAAGTTTTTGACTTCTAAACCAAGCTCAGTATCGCCCTCAATCGACAGTCTACGTTGGAAAAAAAGCGTATCTGGGTCTTCTTTACGCCCTGCAATAAGCACAAGATCATTAAGGTTACCGCTAAAGCTTACATCTTCAGAAACCTCTTTATCAGCTACAACTAGTTGCTCATTTTGGTAGCTAATACACCAACTTAATCCCATATCTTTGATCGAAACTTTAAGCCACTTATCTTCAAGGAACTCAAAGTCACCGTCTTCTAGAGCTTCTTTGAATACACTTTTCAGCGCCTCCAATAAGGCTCTTTTTTGTACTGTTTTAGGCAATAACTGGACTGGAGATCGCAAAATTGATGCGGCATTTTGAACTAGTTGAGTGCGAATCTTGTTTATCACGTGACTTATCCGTAACTTTGTCAATAATATGGAATGCATCATAAATGATGTTAAAAACTCAGTTACTGTTATGTATCAAATTTACTCCTCTTTGATACTCGACCTTTAATATCCTGAAAATCACAGTTATAGTAACTCAGGTAATGAGAATTACAGCGAATCGCTGCGCTCACAGGTAGATACCGACAATTACACACAAGTAATAAGTATTTATCTATAGTGAATATTCAAGCTCTTGGAGAATTGGTAGTACTTTGATGCCTCCCCAGCAACTACAACATTGGTTTACTCAGTTAACTGCGAACAGCCCGTTCTTTTTTGCAGTTCTTGATGCTCAACATAATTACCTTATGGTGAATGAGCGTTACTGTGATATTGCTGGTTTAACTCAAACTGAGCTTGCAGGCATGAATGATCGCCAAACCTTAGGCGAGCAATTCTATCAACACCTAAAGCCCTATTATGAGCGTGCATTCAATGGTGAAGCGATTGAAGCAGAAGTCACTCTCAACGAGACTGACCTCGACACTAGCCTTCACTTCAGTCTTGCTCCCCTCACTAGCGGCAACAAAACCGATTACATCGTATTTCACGCCTTTGACACCTCAGAAAATCAAGTCCTCGTTCGCTCTCTGGAAGAATCTGAAGCGAAGTTCCACAAGCTTTCTCAACTGCTGCCAGACGGGCTACTTTTGGTTGAGAACGACTACATCTTGTCATCTAACCCTGCCGCAGCAAGATTACTTGGTTTCAACTCACCTTCAGAGTTACTAGGTGAAGAGCTGGGCCGTCTGTTTATCGATGAACAAACCAAAACTGTCTTCAACAATAGCCTGAGTTCTATTATTTCTGAGTCAGGTTTGGTTTGTTTAACTGGGGCTCGATGTGGCTTTGAACGTAAGGTTCAACTTCATATCGATTCGACCGCCGTGCTAGGAAACAGTACACAATTAGTCCTCATCCAAGATGCACAGGAAACAGCAAAACAGTTTACTCCGGCAAACAGTGAAGATGCCTATATTGATGCGCTCACCAAACTCTACAATCGAGTAGGATTTACTAAGCGCCTTGAGCAATTCATTCATAACAATACACCCGTTGTAATGCTCTACTTAGACATTGATAACTTCAAGAATATCAATGACTCTCTGGGTCACCACATCGGTGATAAGGTCATCAAAGAAGTCGCATCTCGCCTAAAACGCCTACTGCCTCGCCAAGCGGTTGTTGGCCACCTTGGTGGAGATGAGTTTGGTATCATCCTGCCAGAACCGGAACATCAACGAACACCTGAAGCCTTATCTGAAAAGATCATTGCTCTGATCAATCAACCCTTCGACCTTCACCATTTCAGTAAACGTCTAGCCTGTTCTATTGGTAGCGTGAGCTTTCCTCAAGATGGTACTGATGCTCGTATCCTGCTGCAAAACGCTGATACCGCGATGTATGAAGCCAAAGATCGTGGGCGTAATCGTCTGATTAAGTTCAACGAGCAGATGAACAAAGAAGCGCGTATGCGACTGTGGCTTGAGATAGAGCTTCAGAAGGCATTACAACAAAATGGACTCGAGGTTTGGTATCAGCCAAAGGTGAATGCCCGTGATTTCACCATCAACGGCGCAGAAGCTCTGGTTCGTTGGAAGCACCCTGTTGAAGGTTACATTAGCCCTGCCGCATTCATCCCAGTTGCGGAACGTGCTGGTCTTATCGAACAACTTGGTCGTGTGGTGATGCGTGAAGTATTTGCGACAGTTAAGCGTTGGAAGATGCAAGGTATCCTGCCAGGTCGAGTGGCTATCAACTTGTCTCCAGAACAGTTTGGTAACCCGAAACTGATTGATTACGTTGAGAAATTACTCCGTTCAACAGAGCTTGATCCAAGCGCAATTACTTTTGAGCTGACAGAAAGTGCTGTGATGAGTGACAGTGAGCACACACTGCAGATGCTCAACGCTATCAAGAAATTAGGATTCGCCTTATCCATCGATGACTTTGGTACAGGCTATTCATCGCTGTCTTACCTAGCTCGCTTCCCGATTGACGAGCTCAAAATTGACCGTGCGTTTATCTCTGATATCGATACGCTACCAAAGCAAATCACCGTAATCGAAAACATCATCAACCTGGGTAAATCTCTCGATTTAACTGTGGTTGCAGAAGGTGTCGAAACCAGTGAGCAAGCAACTCTGCTATCGAATCTCAACTGTAGTTCCATTCAAGGGTTCCACTTCTATCGACCACAACCGAAACAAGATGTTGAAGAGCTGTTCGCACAAAACCGCCGCCACAAAAACTAGCGAATCAATACGACTGGCTTCGTGATGTAAATAAGCCAAACCATAAAGATTCGCTAACCGAAAACGACTCAAAGCACAAAAGCACCACTCGTCAGTACCTCAAACGGAGTAAAAGCAGATTTATCCATCTAAACCTGCCTTACATCAATTCCGTCATTCATAATTCTTCATAAAATGCCCGCTTCAATTTCATTCTACTGGTAGTGAGCAAATGGAACTCTTATGCCCAGCGGGTAACTTACCTGCTTTGAAAACCGCCATTGATTGCGGTGCGGATGCTGTCTATATCGGATTCAAAGACGATACCAATGCCCGACACTTTGCAGGCCTTAACTTTGCGGGTAAAAAGCTCGATCGTGCCGTGCAATACGTGCATGACCGCAACAAGAAAATTCACGTTGCCTTAAATACTTTTGCTCACCCAAATGGTTTCGAACGTTGGACCAATGCCGTAGACAACGCGGCAGCGCTAGGTGTTGATGCGCTGATCATCGCGGATATTGCGGTTCTTGAATACGCTGCAAATAAATACCCAGATCTAGAACTACACCTATCAGTTCAAGCTTCTGCGACCAATGCGGCTGCAATCGACTTCTATCACAAGAACTTCAATGTAAAACGTGTGGTATTACCCCGCGTATTGTCGATTCATCAGGTCAAACAGCTTTCTCGTAACATCACCTCTGACGTTGACCTTGAAGTATTCGCTTTCGGTAGTTTGTGCATCATGGCTGAGGGCCGTTGCTACCTCTCTTCATACATGACAGGTGAATCCCCTAACACGGTGGGCGCTTGTTCTCCGGCGAAATATGTACGCTGGCAAGAAACAGAAACAGGACTAGAGTCGCGCTTGAATGAGATTCTTATCGACAAGTACGTAGCAGGCGAAAACGCGGGCTACCCAACACTGTGTAAGGGTCGTTTTGAAGCGGACATCGATGGTGAACGTAAGCGCTACCATGCACTTGAAGAGCCAACTAGCCTTAACACGCTATCAATGCTGCCAGAGCTTTTTGCTGCAAATGTTGCTTCTGTGAAGATTGAAGGCCGCCAACGCAGCCCGGCTTATGTTGAACAAGTGACTCGTACGTGGCGTGCGGCCATTGATCGCTACTTAGCGAACCCAGAACAATACCAAGTAGAACAAGCTTGGAATGCGACACTGGCGAATGTATCCGAAGGCACACAAACCACCCTTGGTGCTTACCACCGTAAATGGCAATAGCGCCAAATGGAGAACTCAATGAAATACGCATTAGGCCCTCTACTCTACTTTTGGCCAAAACAGGACGTTGAAAGCTTCTATGAGCAAGCAAAGTCTAGCTCTGCCGACATCATCTACCTTGGTGAAGCGGTGTGTTCAAAACGCCGTGAGATGAAAGCCAAGCACTGGATGGATATTGCCAAAGAGCTGTCAGCTTCTGGTAAGCAAGTGGTGCTATCGACGATGGCCTTGTTGGAAGCGCCAAGCGAAGTCAACATCATGAAGAAGTACATCGACAATGGTGACTTTGCGATTGAAGCCAACGATGTATCTGCCATTCAACTAGCCAGCGAAAGCAAAGTACCTTTCGTGGTTGGCCCTGCGGTTAACACCTACAATGCACGCACGCTGAACCTGTTCTTGAAGCAAGGTATGACGCGCTGGTGTATGCCCGTTGAGCTTTCTCGTGAATGGCTGAGCAACGTCATGACACAATGCGAAGAGCTTAATATTCGTAATAAGTTCGAAGTCGAAGTGTTTAGCCACGGCTACTTACCGCTTGCTTACTCAGCACGCTGCTTTACCGCTCGCGCTGAAAACAAAGCCAAAGACGATTGCGAAACCTGCTGCATCAAATATCCAACAGGTCTGCAAGTCGATAGCCAAGAAGGTCAGTCGGTCTTTAACCTTAACGGCATCCAAACCCAATCGGGTTACTGCTACAACCTAGTCAATGACTTGCCGAGCATGCATGATTTGGTCGACGTGGTTCGTTTAAGCCCGTTAGGTATCGATACCTTCTCTGAGATCAACAACTTCAAAGCCAATGAGCATGGTCAAAAACCGATGACCATTGAAAGCCGTCAATGCAACGGTTACTGGCACCAACTTGCAGGTTTAGAAGTTAAGAACATCTAACTCCTCTTGTTGAATCAATCAGTAACAGATACAAAAAAGGTCTAGCATTCGCTAGACCTTTTATCATTCAGTTTAAGAAAAACGACCTACGCTGTCGCGGTTTCCAGCGGCGCAGCATCGAGCTTCTTTACGTCTTTGTAGAGCATAATCATAACAACTACGCTTAACGCGATATTGGACAATGGATACGCAATCCAGATCCCCGGCACACCGTACAACTTAGGCATAATGTACAAGAAAGGTAATTGGATAAGCATATTACCTATCGTCACAAACATCGCCTTACTGCCCTTGTTCACCGCTTGATAATAAGCACCCGCTACCACTAAGAAGCCATCAAGAGCCAATGCAAACATGTGTAGTCGAATACCTAACACTGTGTACTCAACTAGCTGAGGTTCATCCGAGTTAAAGACGGAAACAAACTCACGTGGGAACGCGTTCAGCAGCAACACAAACGCCACACCAATCAAGACAGAGCTCACCATCGCAATCTTCAGTAACTTGCGAATATTCGCTTGATTGCGAGCTCCATGGTTGTAACTCACCAAAGGCTGCATGCCATTTGCGATGCCCTCCGCTGTGAGGTAATAAACCGTCACGATGTAGCCCAAAATAGCGTAAGCACCAATCATCAACTGGTCGCCATATTGAGAGAACAAGGCATTGTGCAGCGCCACCATCATCGAACCATACGCATACATAAAGAAGCTGGATGTCCCGATAGCGAAGATGTCAGGAATAACCGATAACTTCAATTTCAGTTCATTCCAACGTAAACGTAAGTTTGCGCGACGTGAGAAGAAGTAAGCCAGACCCAGACCGGTTACAACAAACTGAGCAATTGCGGTTGCCAATGCCGCCCCCTTCAACTCCCAACCAAACTGAGCGATAAACAGGTAATCCAATACAATATTGATCACCGCACCAACAATCATCAGTATCGTGGCTAAGTTCGGGCTGTCATCGTTACGCAGTAAAAATGGCATCGCAATTGAGCCTAAGGTAAAGACACTTGCGCCAATTAGGATATGTAAGTACTGCAGGCCAAGCTCATACACTCGACCTTCTGCGCCTTGCCAAAGCAAAAAGTTATCAGCAAACAGAAACAACAACCCAGAGACAATTGGCGTTATCGCCAACAGCAAGGTCAGACCCGTGGCTAAGATCTGCTTAGCGCCTTTGGTGTCTTTTTCGCCTTGGCGAATCGAGACAAGGGCACCCGTACCCACGCCCACTAGCATACCAATGCCGAGAATCGAACCAATAACAGGCCACGCGACGTTAATACCCGCAAGTCCATCAGCGCCTACATAACGGCCGATAAAGATGCCATCTACCACTTGGTAAAGGCCATTAACCAACATAGCCGCTACGGTAGGAATTGTGTATCGCCAGAATTGACGACTAATTGAGTTACTCATTTCTTACTCTACTTTCTTTCATCTATTGAGCCGCACTAAAATGAGATACGGCTCTAAAAATTAGTTAACAAGGCTAACTAAATATTTAAAATAATTACTTCAACGCTTTATCTAACAGTTGATTCAACAGTTGGGATTCTTGCTCAGATAAACGGCTCTCAAGCGTTTGTGCCATCACCTGATAAATCTTGCTCTCTTCTTCCAAACCAATTTCAGCTTTCTTGGTTAAAATGACCAATTTAGAGCGTGCATCCTCAAGCGAAGCTTGGCGTTCTACGAGCCCTTTTCTTTCTAGCCTTTGAACCATAGTCGTGGCTGAAGGTTTTGTCACCTGCATCTCAATAGCAAGGTCTGTTAGCCGAATAGGTTCTGGTGAAGCTTGAATGACCTTCAAATAATCGTACTCATTGAAGCTCAATTGGCAGATAGGATCTTCACTCACTTGAGTTCGCCATATCTTAGAAGCAAAGCGTTCAATTTTTTCTAGATTCTGATCCAACATAGATTTCCAACCACAGAATTCACATTTAGTTAGCAAGGCTAACTATTTTAATGTTGTTTAAATAAAAAGCAATCAAAAACGAGACCCCGTTTATAAAAAAGGAGTATAAAAAAGAGTCATAAAAAAACCGCTGACAGGCAGCGGCTTTTCGGAATCAAAATGTATCGCTTACTTAGCGTTAGCTTCTTCTTCGGCAGCGGCCAACTTAGCTTGCGCTAAATGTTCGGCCTTAAGCGTACTAAAAATACGACTTAACTCTAAGAAAGAGTAACGGTGTTCTACGTATTCATACACGTTAAAAGAAACCGCTAACTTGTACAAAGAGATAGCATTCGCGTAATCACCATTCATGTGGTGACGCTTAGCAAGGTAGAAGTACGTTTCAGTCAGGCGTTGAGCTAGCAGCGTGTTGTCACGAGTCCCTGTTAGGATAGCTTTGAACGCCTGCTCTTCAGTAATATCTTCAAGCATGATCGCAACTAATACCCAGCCCCACTGTTCATCACGACTCTCGTAACGATTTTGCAAATCAAGCTTCGCTTGTTCTGGCGTGAGTTCATGCTGAATGATGTAAAGCCACAGAGCGCGGAACGGGTCGCTAGGATCATCGGCGTAGTGCTTCATCATATCTTCATTGGCTAAGTCATAGCGCTCGCCATAGTAGAGTGCGATAGAGCGATTTCGTTCTGCATATGAGTTTGCAGGATCAAGCTCTAACGTAGAGTCAAAAGATTCATAAGCGGCATCAAACTCCCCTACTTGCGTAAAGTAAACACCCAAAAGGTTGAAGATATCAGGTTGAGCGGGATTCAATGAAAGAGACTGATTGAAATCAAGACGTGCTAAATCACGCAGGCCAACGCTGTCGTAGTAGTTACCACGCTCGAACAACATTTTAGCTCGAACTTCATCGTTCAAGTCTGGGCGCTGTAATAACTGACTCAGGCGTGCTATTTGCACTTCTTGCTGAACACTTGGTTGAAGCGGCACAGCCATTGGTGGATAAACCCAACGTGAGGTGTTATCTGATGTTGTCGCACAACCAGTTAGTACAAGCAGTAAACACATACTCGCGGTTTGAAACCATTTCACAAATAATTACTCCTGTTATGACCGCAATAAAAAAGGGGAGCGATATGCTCCCCTTTATAACATGCTTTTTTACCAATGGGTTAGAAATCACTAAAAAGCAATAGTCCCATTAGTAGGCTAAGAATTACTCAGCAGCAGGTGCTTCGCCTTCAGCTGGCGTTTCAACTGCTTCTTTCATGCTTAGACGTACACGGCCTTGACGGTCAATTTCAAGAACCTTAACTGGCACTTCTTGACCTTCAGTTAGGTAGTCAGACACTTTCTCAACACGCTTGTCAGCGATTTGAGAGATGTGTACTAGACCATCTTTACCTGGAAGGATAGTAACGAATGCACCGAAGTCAGCTAGACGAGCAACTTTACCTTGGTAAATGCGGCCAACTTCAACTTCAGCAGTGATTTCTTCGATACGACGGATAGCTTCTTTAGCAGCTGCGCCTTCAGTAGCAGCAATCTTGATTGTGCCATCGTCTTCGATTTCGATTGTAGTACCTGTTTCTTCACAAAGAGCACGGATAACTGCGCCGCCTTTACCGATAACATCTTTGATCTTATCAGAGCTGATTTTCATTGTGTGGATACGTGGAGCGAATTCAGAGATATCTTCACGAGCACCAGAGATAGCTTCATCCATTACAGAAAGGATGTGCTTACGTGCACCTTGCGCTTGGTTAAGTGCAATTTGCATGATCTCTTTAGTGATACCTTCGATCTTGATGTCCATTTGAAGTGCAGTGATACCAGCGTTAGTACCTGCTACTTTAAAGTCCATGTCACCTAAGTGATCTTCGTCGCCAAGGATGTCAGAAAGAACAACGAAATCGTCGCCTTCTTTAACAAGACCCATTGCGATACCCGCAACAGAAGCTTTGATTGGAACACCAGCATCCATAAGTGCTAGAGATGTACCACATACAGAAGCCATTGAAGAAGAACCGTTAGATTCTGTGATTTCCGATACAACACGAACGGTGTATGGGAATTCGTCAACAGAAGGCATTACTGCTTGGATACCACGTTTAGCAAGCTTACCGTGACCAATTTCACGACGCTTAGGAGAACCAACGAAACCAGTCTCACCTACACAGTATGGAGGGAAGTTGTAGTGTAGAAGGAAGTTGTCTTTCTTCTCACCCATTAGGCTGTCGATGATTTGTGCATCACGTTGTGTACCAAGCGTTGCAGTAACAAGTGCTTGAGTTTCACCACGAGTGAATAGAGAAGAACCGTGTGTACGTGGAAGAACACCAGTACGTACGTCTAGCGCACGAACCATGTCTTTTTCACGGCCATCGATACGTGGGTTGCCAGCAATGATGCGGCTACGTACTACGTTTTTCTCTAGAGAACCAAGCATGCCGCGGATTTCGCGCTCATCTAGGTTTACGTCTTGAGCTAGAAGAGCAGCAACCGCTTCAGTTTTGATTGCGCCAACTTGCTCGTAACGAGCCATTTTCTCAGTGATCTGGTACGCGTCAGATAGACGAGTTTCAGCCAGTTCAGCAACACGAGCTTTAAGCTCAGTGTTAACTACTGGTGCTTCCCAGTTCCAAGATGGAGTTGCAACTTCAGCTGCAAATTCGTTGATCGCTTTGATTACAACTTGTTGTTGGTCATGACCGTAAACAACAGCTGAAAGCATTTCTTCTTCAGACAGGTTATCTGCTTCAGATTCAACCATTAGTACTGCGCCTTCTGTACCAGACACAACTAGGTCTAGTTTAGAGTTTTCAAGCTCAGTATTTGATGGGTTAAGAACAAGTTCGCCGTCGATGTGACCAACACGTGCAGCACCGATAGGACCATTGAATGGAGCACCAGAGATAGCAAGCGCAGCAGACGTTGCGATCATAGTGATCATGTCTGGGTTTACGTCAGGGTTGATAGAAACAACCGTAGCGATAACTTGAACTTCGTTTTTAAACGCACTTGGGAAAAGTGGACGAATTGGACGGTCAATCAGACGAGCTGTTAGCGTTTCGCCTTCAGAAGGACGACCTTCACGCTTGAAGAAACCACCAGGGATTTTACCCGCAGCGTATGTACGCTCTTGGTAGTTAACTGTTAGAGGGAAGAAATCTTGGCCTGCAACAGCTTCTTTCTTAGCAACAACAGAAACGAATACTGATGTATCGTCCATAGTCGCCATTACAGCAGCAGTAGCTTGACGTGCCATTACGCCCGTTTCTAGAGTAACGGTGTGGTTACCGTACTGGAACGATTTTACAACTGGTTTTTCAAACATTGTATATCCTTAGCTCTAAAGTCATGACTTTAGATTAAGTGAAGAATGACTCAAGATATTACCAATCGCGACTAGTGAAAAGAGACTTGGGAATGATGCTTCTTTGTATGAGTTCATACGCCGAATTAAGACCAAATCCGCCTTTGAATAGTCGCGACCTATTGGCCGACATGTGACTGTAACGTCTTGAGAGGTTGATTGCCCAGCGTCGAAAACGCATAGGCGGGCGTAGTATAAACTATTTTTATTAGGAGAGATATTTCCTATCAGAAAAAGCCAGATGATATTCTGTGCATCCGGCCAAACATTTTCTTACAGGCACAAAAAAAGGAGCATAAATGCTCCTTTTCTTCAAACTGTCTTTGCAGACATCGCTATTAGCGACGTAGGCCTAGACGCTTGATTAGGTCTTGGTAACGAGTAAGGTTTTTGCCTTTCAAGTAATCAAGAAGCTTACGACGGCTAGAAACCATACGTAATAGACCACGACGGCTGTGGTGATCGTGTTTGTGCGCTTTGAAGTGACCTTGTAGGTGGTTGATAGAAGCAGTAAGTAGTGCTACTTGTACTTCTGGTGAACCTGTGTCGCCTTCAGATTGTGCGTATTCTGCAACGATTGCTGCTTTAGTTTCTGCATTCAGAGACATAAATCTCTCCTGATAAGAGTAAGTTTATATTTGTAGCAGCCAATCTCTGATTCAGCCGCTACGCGAGCCGAAGATTATAGGGAAGTTTACGTGTTGGTGCAATAACAATCGAACTGATGAAAAACGAAAAAAGCGAACCATTAAAATTAAGGGCTCGCTTTCTGTATTATCTACTCGTCTTTCACGACTCAGCGCTAATATCAGACTCGATTTAATACCAATCACAGTAAGTAAGTGATCATAAATAGCGTAGGAAAAAGGCTTGAGAACAAGGCAGAAATTTTCGATAAGTAGTTATTCTACAATCAAAATTTATAACGAAGTTATCGAGCGTTTTAACAAGCTAGGATGACCAGTTATTTACTACGATTGGTATAGGCGTTACGCTTGTGGCTCTTCATCTCTGAAAACAACCAAACGTTTCGGTGCAACTCGGCCATCTTCAGCAATTTGAGCAACGCCAACAAACAGCTTCTCTTCACCGCTTGTCATGCGAACGGTACCTTCAGCAGGAGCGCCTGCGACTTGAACGGGCATACCGTGCTGAACAAGATCAGTCAGTTCCGCATTCAAGTTAACTTCAGGTAAATCTTCTACAGCCGTGTCCATTGGCATTAGCAATGGATCAAGCAACTCTTTAGGTGCAATTTCTTGCGCTTGTGCTTGCTCTAGAATTTCGTTCAGCTGCTCCAAGGTAACCATGCGTTCATACGGGTACTTTGCAACACCAGTACGACGAAGCATTGTCACATGAGCACCACAACCTAGCATTTCACCAAGATCGTCGGTGATCGTACGGATATAAGTCCCTTTAGAACAATGCACTTCCATCTCAACTTCATCGCCTTCAAAGCGAAGTAGCTCAATAGAGTACACAGTGATCTTGCGAGACTCACGAGGAACCTCGATACCTGCACGTGCGTATTCATACAAAGGCTTACCTTGATACTTCAATGCTGAGAACATTGATGGTATCTGGTCGGTTTCACCTTTGAAGCTTGCAATGCAGCGTTCAAGTTGCTCTTGAGTCACGTTGATATCACGCGTTTCAACCACTTCACCATCAGAGTCTGAAGTGTTGGTACGCTCACCAAGCTTAGCAATAACAACGTAGCGCTTATCAGAATCTAATAGAAACTGAGAAAACTTCGTTGCTTCACCAAGACAAATTGGCAGCATGCCAGTCGCAAGAGGATCCAGAGCACCGGTGTGCCCTGCTTTCTCTGCAAAGTAAATACGTTTTACTTTTTGCAGTGCATCATTAGATGAAATACCTGTCGGCTTATCTAACAGAATTACCCCGTTTATAGGGCGACCTTTACGACGGCGAGCCATTACTCTTCGTCCTTAGACTGAGTATCCTCAGTACGGCCAGCTTCTTCTTGCTTACGCTTGTCGTCGTTCAATACTTCGCTAACTAGGTTAGACATACGCATGCCTTCAACCAAAGTGTTGTCGTAAGTAAAGCGAACTTCAGGTGTTAGACGGTGACGAATACGCTTACCAAGAGCCATACGAACTGGCACTTCATGCTCTTTAAGAGCAGCAAGACATGATTCAGGTGTTTGCTCACCGATACATAGGAAAGTCACGAACACTTTTGCGTAAGCAAGGTCACGAGACACTTCTACATCTGAAATCGTTACCATACCAATGCGTGAGTCACGAACTTCACGTTGTAGGATAAGTGCTAGCTCTTTTTGAAGCTGCTGAGACACACGTTGTGTGCGGCTAAATTCTTTTGACATTTTCTTTTCTCACTTAGAAAGATGGGGGGCTTGGTAATTACCAGCCCCCCATGGTGTATTCAACAACCGATTACTTATTACCTTTACTAGTAATGTTAGTAACCTTAGTCAATATGTCGAGTCGTACAGACTGATTAGTCTAGAGTACGTTTAACTTCAACAATTTCGAATACTTCGATCTGGTCACCAACGCGAACGTCGTTGTAGTTCTTAACGCCGATACCACACTCGTAACCATTTTTAACTTCTTGAACGTCATCTTTAAAGCGACGAAGTGACTCTAGTTCACCTTCGTAGATAACAACGTTTTCGCGAAGTACGCGGATTGGGTTGCTACGCTTAATAGTACCTTCAGTAACGATACAACCAGCGATTGCACCAAGTTTAGGCGACTTAAATACGTCACGAACTTGAGCAAGACCAATGATCTCTTGACGGAATTCAGGAGCAAGCATACCACCCATCGCCTGTTTCACTTCGTCGATCAGTTGGTAAATGATTGAGTAGTAACGTAGATCTAGGTTTTCATTCTGAACAGTACCGCGCGCAGTTGCGTCAGCACGTACGTTGAAACCAAGGATGATAGCGTTAGAAGCTGCTGCAAGCGTTGCATCAGTTTCCGTAATACCACCAACACCAGAACCTACGATGTTCACTTTAACTTCGTCAGTTGACAGTTTCAGTAGAGAGTCAGCAATCGCTTCTACAGAACCTTGAACGTCTGCTTTAAGTACAACGTTAAGTTCAGCAACTTCACCAGCCGTCATGTTCGCGAACATGTTCTCTAGTTTCGCTTTTTGTTGGCGAGCTAGTTTAACATCACGGAATTTACCTTGACGGTAGTTTGCAACTTCACGCGCTTTACGCTCATCACGTACAACCGTTGCTTCATCACCTGAAGCAGGAACGCCAGAAAGACCTAGAATTTCTACAGGGATAGATGGACCTGCAGTTTCGATGTCTTTACCGTTTTCATCACGCATTGCACGAACACGGCCGTACTCTTGACCACAAAGAACGATGTCGCCTTTGTTTAGAGTACCAGACTGTACTAGTACTGTTGCAACTGGACCGCGACCTTTATCAAGACGAGATTCAACAACAACACCAGATGCCATGCCTTCTTTAACCGCTGTAAGTTCAAGAACTTCAGACTGAAGAAGGATAGCTTCTAGAAGACCATCGATGTTTGTACCCTGTTTTGCAGAGATGTGAACGAAGATGTTCTCACCGCCCCATTCTTCAGGGATAACGTCGTATTGAGCTAGCTCATTCTTAACGTTGTCTGGGTTTGCACCCTCTTTGTCGATCTTGTTCACAGCAACAATCAGAGGAACGCCTGCCGCTTTCGCGTGCTGGATTGCTTCGATTGTTTGTGGCATTACGCCATCGTCTGCTGCAACAACAAGTACAACGATATCTGTCGCTTGAGCACCACGAGCACGCATAGCTGTAAACGCCGCGTGTCCAGGAGTATCAAGGAACGTGATCATGCCGTTGTCAGTATCTACGTGGTAAGCACCAATGTGCTGCGTGATACCGCCAGCTTCGCCAGAAGCAACGTGTGCTTTACGAATGTAATCAAGTGTAGAAGTTTTACCGTGGTCAACGTGACCCATGATAGTAACAACAGGAGCACGACCTTCTGCGATAGCATCGCTATCACGGTCAGCTAGCACTGCTTCTTCTAATTCGTTTTCTTTGCGAAGGATAACCTTGTGGCCCATTTCTTCAGCAACAAGTTGTGCTGTTTCTTGGTCGATCACTTGGTTGATAGTCGCCATAGCGCCCATCTTCATCATCACTTTGATAACTTCAGTTGCTTTAACTGACATTTTGCTAGCCAGTTCAGAAACAACGATAGTTTCGCCGATAGCAACATCAGATTTAGCAACAGTTGCTGACTTATCGAAGCCTTGTTGCATTGAAGTTGGTTTAGCTAGCTTACCTTTACCGCCACGACCACGTTGGTTACGACCACCACGGTTGTTGCCAGGTTGAGCTGCTGGAGCAGGTTTCTTCTTGCGACGACGAGGAGCTTTCTCATCTTTTTTATCAGCCGCATCTTCTGCTTCACGAGCATAAGTAGAAGTAGTCACATGGTAATCCGCAGATTTCTCTTGCTCTTTCTTCTTCTTCTCTTCTTCAGACCAACGTTCTTGGTTTTCTTCTGCTAACTTACGAGCCTCTTCAACAAGCTTAGCTGCTTCAGCTTCTGCTTTACGAGTTGCTTCTTGCTCTTGACGAGCTTTTAGTTCATCCGCTTCTTTTTTCGCTTGTGCGTTAGCGTCTGCATTTTTTGAATTCATGTCTTTTTTAGCCTTATCAGCTTGTGCGCGTTGAGCCTTCTCTTCAGCTTCACGTTTTGCATCCGCTTCACGTGTTACTTTTGCTTCGGCTTCGCGCTGTGCTTTCTCTGCAGCATCACGTTTCGCTTGCTCTTCAGCATCGCGTTGTGCTTTCTCTTCCGCTTCACGATTAGCTGCATCCTCAGCCTCACGTTTCGCTTCATCTTCAATAGCGCTGCGCTTCACGTAAGTACGTTTTTTACGTACCTCTACTTGAACATCCTTACTCTTACCGCCTCCAGCGGCAACACTTAGCGTGCTGCGGGTCTTGCGTTGAAGAGTTAAACGAGTCGGTTCTGTTTCACCTGAAGTATCGCCGTGCTCCTTTTTAAGGTGCGTTAGCAATGTTTGCTTCTCTGAATCAGTCACTTGATCCGACCCTGCTTTCTTCATGCCTGCATCAGCAAGTTGTTCAATTAAGCGGTCAACTGGCGTACCAATCTCTTCACTCAGTGCTTTAACTGTTAATTGTGTCATACCGCTCTCTCTCCTTGCTGAATTATTCTTCGTCGCCGAACCAACAGATGTTACGCGCAGCCATAATCAGCTCGCCCGCACGCTCTGCAGTTAGGTCTTCGATGCCTTCTAGTTCATCAACGCCTTGGTCAGCTAGGTCTTCCAATGTAGCAACGCCTTTTGCAGCTAGCTTGTAAGCCATTTCACGCTCAAGACCTTCAAGTGCAAGTAGGTCTTCAGCAGGCTCAACACCATCGAAAGTTTCTTCTTTCGCTAGCGCTAGAGTAGTCAGTGCGTCTTTTGCGCGGTTACGTAGTTCTTCGACGATACCTTCGTCTAGACCGTCCACTTCAAGAAGCTCGTTTACAGGAACGTAGGCTACTTCTTCAAGCGTAGAGAAACCTTCTTCAACAAGCATTTGAGCAAAGTCTTCTTCGATGTCTAGGTGCTTCATGAAGTTTTCAATTGAAGCAACGGCTTCTTCTTGGTGCTTCTTCTGAAGATCTTCAACAGTCATTACGTTCAGTTCCCAACCAGTTAGTTGAGAAGCTAGACGTACGTTTTGACCGCTACGACCGATAGCTTGCGCTAGGTTGTCAGCTTCAACCGCGATGTCCATTGAATGTGTATCTTCATCAACGATGATAGAAGCCACATCAGCAGGAGCCATTGCGTTGATTACGAATTGCGCCGGGTTATCGTCCCAAAGCACGATATCGATACGCTCACCGCCAAGGTCGTTAGAAACAGCTTGTACACGTGCACCACGCATACCAACACACGCACCAACAGGGTCAATACGTTTGTCGTTTGTTTTAACAGCGATTTTAGCACGAGAACCAGCGTCACGTGCAGCACCTTTAAGTTCAATTAGCTCTTCACCAATCTCAGGCACTTCAACGCGGAATAGTTCAGCTAGCATTTCAGGCTTAGAGCGAGTAATGAACAACTGGAAGCCGCGAGCTTCTGGCTTAACTGCGTATAGAAGACCACGAACACGGTCACCTGGACGGAAGTTTTCACGAGGAAGCTGGTCATCACGAAGGATTACCGCTTCAGCGTTGCTACCTAGGTCTAGGATAATAGTGTCACGGTTTACTTTCTTAACAACACCAGTAACTAGCTCACCTTCGTTATCGATGAACTGCTCAACGATTTGAGCACGCTCAGCTTCACGTACTTTCTGTACGATAACTTGCTTAGCCGTTTGAGTCGTAATACGGTCAAACGTTACTGATTCGATGTCATCTTCAATGAAACCGCCAAGTTCGATCTCTGGGTCATCGTACTTCGCAGCTTCAATAGAGATTTCTTTTGTTGGGAATTCAACTTCCTCAACAGCTTCCCAACGGCGGAAAGTTTCGAAATTACCCGTTTTACGGTCAATTTCAACACGAACTTCGATTTCTAGTTCGCTTTTCTTTTTTGTTGCCGTTGCAAGCGCGATTTCAAGCGCTTCAAAAATACGCTCACGAGGAACTGCTTTCTCATTAGAAACAGCTTCTACTACCGCCAAAATTTCTTTGTTCATTAATCTAGCCTCTTAAGCTCATCTCTCTAGGAGAACTAAAATTTAGGGATCAGGTTAGCTTTCGCAATATTGCTCAGGACGAATTCTTCTTCTTGTCCTTCAACCAATACTTTTACTGTCTCGCCTTCAATAGATTGGATATCACCTTTCCATTTACGACGGTTGCCGACAGCCATTTTCAAAACGATGCTTACCTCGTGACCAATAAATTGTTGGTAATGCTCTGCTTTGAACAGTGGTCTCTCTAAACCTGGTGAAGAAACTTCAAGGTTATAAGCCACTGAAATTGGATCTTCAACGTCCATTACGGCACTTACTTGGTGACTAACTTCAGAGCAATCGTCTACATTGATACCATTTGGTGAATCGATGTAAATACGTAGCGTTGAGTGCTCACCAGCACGAATAAATTCTAATCCAACTAACTCATAACCTGATGCTGCTACTGGAGCGTCAAGCATTTCAGTAAGTTGTCTTTCTAAACCAGTCATTTAACCACTCCAGAAACAAAAAAAGGGCTCAAAGCCCAATTTAAATTCCAAGCAAACATTATCTAAATTGCATTTACAAATGCTTAGATAACAAAAAACCCCGTATAAGCCGGGGTTTTTGTTGCTGGACCCTTATATGTTAAGTGCCATCATATTTGATATTACACTTAACTCACAGTGAGGTTCACACTGTGCAAACTTGCTACCAATACACGCTATATAATAGCATTGGAATTGGTTGCGGGAGCCGGATTTGAACCGACGACCTTCGGGTTATGAGCCCGACGAGCTACCAAACTGCTCCATCCCGCGTCCGACTTGTGAGCATTATACGCCCAACAAGATGTTTTACAAGTTTGTAAACATGGTGCCGAGAGAGGGACTCGAACCCTCACACCCTAAGGCACTAGCACCTCATGCTAGCGTGTCTACCAATTTCACCATCTCGGCATCAAATCTTTGCAGATTATTGTGGAATCTCGTCGCCTTGCGCCGGAACTTCACTCACTGCATCTTCAGCTTGCTGAATTACCTGACCTTCAGTCGGGTTAATCCATTGTGACTCAGTTTTATGTGTAGACATATTACCAAGCACTAAGCTAAGGATAAAAAATGTAGTTGCAAAAATTGCAGTCATTCGGGTAAGGAAATTTCCTGAGCCACCAGCACCAAACACAGTGTTTGAAGCGCCAGCACCGAATGAGGCTCCCATATCTGCGCCTTTACCTTGTTGAATCAACACTAGGCCAATTACACCAAGCGCTGCCAACAGGTAAATCACAAGTAGAACTGTAAACATTTTTCCACCTATGTTCCTAATTGTTGAGCCAGCGCCGTTCAAAAAACTATTTTTAAGAACAAGGCTAGCGACCTCCTAACTGAAGGCCGAGCAATACTAGCGAATGCGACGATGACTGACAAGGGGAATTTGCTAAAAAATAAGCCTTTAACAAACGAGTGGTTAAAAAAAGGTCAAAAGCGACACAAAACTCGTTTGTGTCGCTTTTCAGCAAGGCATAAGTTAAACAGACCTAATCACGGGCATGATGATGCACGCCACAGCGATAAACTATTTAATTAGCAATTCGCTTTTACAGCATCAGCAATCTTAAGTGCAGATTTCTGAACAAGATCAGCATCTTCACCTTCAACCATCACTCTCAATAGAGGCTCTGTACCTGACTTACGCAGTAATACTCGCCCTTTTTCGCCAAGCTCAGCTTCCACTTCAACAACAGCCGTTTTAACCGCCTCTGCTTCTAGTGGGTTTGAGTCACCGCTGAAACGAACATTTTCTAAAACTTGAGGGTATAACGTCATACCTTGAGAAAGTTCATTCAGTGTCATTTCACTATCAACCACTGAAGCCAACACTTGCAGCGCAGCAACGATGGCATCACCCGTCGTTACTTTATCTAATAGAATCACATGGCCAGAGTTTTCTGCACCGATCTTCCAGCCTTTAACAAGAAGCTGCTCCATTACATAACGGTCACCTACAGCAGCACGTACAAATGGAATACCTAATTGCTTAAGTCCATTTTCCATACCAAGGTTCGTCATCAATGTACCAACAACACCGCCTTTTAGTTCACCACGACGTAGCGCATCACGAGCAATGATGTAAGCGATTTGGTCGCCATCAACCTTGTTGCCTAGCTCATCAACCATAATGATACGGTCACCGTCGCCATCAAAGCCAAGGCCTAGAGCTGCTTTCTCTTCAACCACTTTAGCTTGCAGAGCACGCACATCTGTCGCACCTACTTCGTGGTTGATGTTCGTGCCATTAGGCTCCACGCCCATAGCAATGACTTCAGCACCCAACTCTTTAAATACAGCAGGTGCGATGTGGTAAGTAGCACCGTGTGCGCAATCAACCACTATTTTCATTCCGGCTAATGTCATTTTGTGCGGGAATGTACTTTTACAAAATTCAATATAACGGCCTGCTGCATCATTTAAGCGAACAGCTTTACCTAGTACTGAAGATTCCACGCACTCGATATCTTTGTCTAGTTCAGCTTCGATTGCCAACTCAATTTCGTCTGACAACTTAGTACCTTCAGAAGAGAAGAACTTAATGCCGTTATCGTAATATGGGTTGTGTGATGCCGAGATAACGATCCCCGCCTCAGCACGGAAAGTTTGTGTTAGGTAAGCAACAGCTGGTGTCGGCATTGGCCCCGTAAACGTAGCCTGAAGACCCGCAGCAGCTAAGCCAGCTTCTAAAGCAGACTCAAGCATGTAACCAGAAATACGAGTATCTTTACCGATAATCACTTTCTTTGTGCCCTGCTTTGCCAAAACACGACCCGCAGCCCAGCCAAGCTTCAAAACAAAATCAGGTGTAATTGGGTACTGACCCACTTTGCCACGTACGCCATCTGTTCCGAAGTAACGTCTTTTATCAGACATATTGATTTTCCTTAATTATTATTTAGTGATTGTTGTTCATCACTTCAATTATCTTCATCGCTTCCAATGTATCTTCTACATCGTGAACGCGAATAATTTGAGCACCTTTCATCGCTGCAATGGTGGCGCAAGTAACACTTCCTACCATGCAATCTGCTGGTGCTTTATCTAGCAGCTTAAAGATCATCGATTTTCTCGAGATACCCGCTAAGATTGGCAAGCCAAGCGTATGAAATTTTTCAAGGTGCGCTAATAGGTGGTAATTATGCTCTATGGTTTTACCAAAGCCAAAACCAGGATCTAAAATAAGTTGCTCTTTAGATATGCCGACAGCCTCACAAGCCTCAACCCTTTCTTTTAAAAAGTCTTCAACATCCGTGAAAACATCGTCATAGCTAGGGTTAGCTTGCATGGTTCTTGGCTGGCCTTTCATGTGCATCAAACAAACGGGAACTTGAGCTTGAGCAGCAGCCTCTAAAGCACCCGGCTCTTGCAGAGCTCGCACATCATTGATCAAGTCAGCTCCCGCTTCAACGGCTTGACGCATCACTTCCGCTTTGCTGGTATCAATAGAAATCCACACATCAAAATTAGCTCGAATCGCTTTAATTGCAGGTATAACCCTTGAGAGTTCATCTTCCAATGTAACTTCAGGCGCTCCCGGTCGGGTAGATTCACCACCGATATCAATAATACTGACACCAGCTTTGATCATGCGTTCAGCTTGCTGCAATGCTTTCTCTAATGAGTTGAATTGACCACCATCAGAAAATGAGTCGGGCGTAACATTGAGGATACCCATCACATGCGGACGGTCTAAAAGGAGTGTTTTACTGTTTGCTTGTAATATCATGGAAGGCAGGTCTTAAAAGGTTAAAACACTTTGCGCTAGAAACAGAAAAACCCTGAGCGTACTCAGGGTTTTAATTAATAGCTTAGCGATTAAGAATCTTTGTTTTGAGCGTCATCTGATTCAGATTTAGCTTCTTCAACTTTTGACTCTTCAGCTTTTGGTTCGGCTTTAGCTTCAGGTTTTTCCTCAGCTTCAGGCTTGGCTTCTTCCTTTGCAGGTTCAGCTTTTGCCTGGTCACCCCAACCAGCAGGCTCACGAATGTCAGTCTTACGTTCCATGAGGTCATCAATCTGACCTGCATCGATCGTTTCGTACTTCATAAGCGCATCTTTCATCGAGTGCATCAAATCCATATTATCTTCTAGGATTTGCTTAGCTCGAGCGTAGTTGCGGTCGATAAGAATGCGAATTTCTTCATCGATAAGTCGAGTTGTATCGTCAGAAACATGCTTCGCTTGACTCATGCCGCGACCTAGGAAAACTTCGCCTTCTTCTTCAGCATAAAGAAGAGGACCCAGTTTCTCAGAGAAGCCCCATTGCGTAACCATCTTACGAGCAATATCTGTTGCACGTTCGATATCGTTAGACGCACCAGTCGAAACATTATCTTTACCGTAGATAAGTTCTTCAGCAAGACGACCGCCGTACAAGCTAGAAATCATTGACTCTAGATGTTGGCGAGACATGCTTACGCGATCTTGCTCTGGTAGATACATCGTCACACCAAGTGCACGACCACGTGGGATGATTGATACTTTGTACACTGGATCGTGTTCAGGTACCAAACGACCAACAATCGCGTGACCCGCTTCGTGGTAAGCCGTTGACTCTTTCACTTCTTCAGACATAACCATTGAACGGCGCTCTGCACCCATCATGATCTTATCTTTCGCAAGTTCAAACTCAACCATAGAGACATTGCGTTTGTTTCCGCGAGCAGCAAATAGAGCCGCTTCGTTAACAAGGTTCGCAAGATCTGCACCAGAGAAACCTGGAGTACCACGAGCAATCAGAGATGGTTCAACATCGCCTGACAGTGGAACTTTACGCATGTGTACTTTAAGAATCTGTTCACGACCACGTACATCAGGTAGACCAACCACAACTTGACGGTCAAAACGACCTGGACGAAGTAGTGCTGGGTCAAGTACGTCTGGACGGTTAGTCGCAGCGATAACAATAATACCTTCGTTACCTTCGAAACCATCCATCTCAACCAGCATTTGGTTCAGTGTTTGCTCACGTTCATCGTGACCACCACCAACACCAGCGCCACGTTGACGACCTACTGCATCGATTTCATCGATAAAGATGATACATGGTGCAGCCTTCTTAGCTTGTTCGAACATGTCACGCACACGAGATGCACCAACACCAACGAACATTTCTACGAAGTCAGAACCAGAGATAGTAAAGAACGGTACTTTTGCTTCACCCGCAATCGCTTTTGCAAGCAATGTCTTACCAGTACCAGGAGGACCAACCAACAGGATACCTGTAGGAATCTTACCACCTAATTTTTGGAAACGACTTGGGTCACGAAGGTAGTCAACAAGTTCTTTAACGTCTTCTTTTGCTTCGTCACAACCTGCAACATCAGCAAACATCGTTTTAATTTGTTCTTCGCTCATCATTCGAGCTTTGCTCTTACCAAACGACATTGCGCCTTTACCGCCGCCGCCGCCTTGCATTTGACGCATGAAGAAAATCCACACACCAATCAGTAAGATCATTGGGAACCAAGAGATGAAGATAGTGCCAAGCAGGCTCTGCTCTTCAGGTGGTGTGCCCTGAACTTTCACGTTTTGGTTAATTAAGTCATCAAGTAGCTTCTGATCATAAACAGGCATGTAAGTTACATACTTAGCACCACCACCACGACGGGTGAAAGAGATTTCACTGTTATTGAACTGTGCGTCTTGAATCTGGCCTTGGCCAACTTCCTGTACAAACGTGGTGTAATCAACTGCTCTGCCATTACTTTCACCAGGGCCGAAGCTCTGGAATACAGACATAAGCACTACAGCGATAACTAGCCACAGAATTAAATTTTTTGCCATGTCACTCAAGGTGTCAGCCTCTCGATAACTAATTGTAATTAAAGGTAGGGTACTACAGTTTGTAACCTGTAGCTATATTGTTAACGGTTCAAAATCGAACAGAATCGTTAACCTTTGTAACCAGTGGCTACGATAAACACTTCACGAGAACGAGCTCGAGAAGAGTCGGGTTTTCTGACCTTAACCGTTTTAAACATCTCACGGACATCTTTAACGTATTGGTCAAACCCTTCGCCTTGGAATACTTTAACAACAAAACTACCATTGGTAGCTAGAACTTGTCGACACATATCCAAAGCTAATTCAACCAAGTACATAGCTCTTGGTTGGTCTACTGAGTTATTTCCCGCAATGTTAGGAGCCATGTCAGACATAACCACATCAACCATATTAGGTTGAATACGATCTAACAACGCTTCCAATACTGCTTCTTCGCGGAAATCACCTTGTAAAAAGCTCACTCCAGCGATTGGGTCCATAGGTAACAAGTCACACGCAATGATTTGTCCACTGTCACCAATAATCTTAGCAGCATATTGAGACCAACCGCCAGGAGCTGCACCCAAATCCACAACGGTCATCGCAGGAGACAACAATTTATCTTTCGCTTGAATCTCTTCCATTTTGAAATAAGCACGTGAACGATAGCCTTTCTTTCTCGCCTCATTTGCGTACTTGTCGTCGAAGTGTTCCTTCAACCAACGGCCTGAACTGGCCGAGTGTTTCTGTTTACTCATTGGATACCTAAATTGGAGGAAAGTACTAATTGCTGAATAAATTATAGTCTTCAGCATTAGATGGCGTTAAAATAGGTTTTTTCAACCCTAATACTAAAGAAAATTGGCCGCGTAATGAACCTAAGTACCAAACAAAAGCAGCATCTAAAGGGCCTAGCTCACAGTTTAAAACCTGTAGTGCTAATGGGCGCAAATGGACTTACTGAAGCTGTTCTAGCGGAAATCGAATTAGCTCTAGACCATCACGAACTGATCAAGATTAAAGTAGCATCAGAAGACCGTGAGACTAAGCAACTGATTATCGATGCAATTGTACGTGAAACTAAAGCTGAGAAAGTACAAACTATCGGTAAAGTTCTTGTACTGTTCCGTCAGTCTGAAGCACGTAAAATCGAGATTCCACGCAAATAAGCTAGTTTGTCATCAAGCTAGATCCGCAACAAGAAAGCCACTGTGCTTATCTTTTAGTGTAGCGTGAGAAACGAAAAAGGTCGCATTAGCGACCTTTTTACTTATTAGAACCAAAGTAAATTCAATTAGATGTATTCTACTTTGTCGATTTCGAAGTCTTTATCACCGCCAGGTGTAGAGATAATAACCTCGTCACCTTCCATCTTACCAATCAGACCACGAGCGATCGGTGATTTCACCGAAATGCGGCCAGTTTTGATTTCAGCTTCATCTTCAGAAACGATTTGGTAACGGAATTCTTCATCAGTATCTACGTCAATCAAAGTAACCGTAGTACCAAAGATAACCTTACCTGTGTTATCCATTTGAGTTACGTCGATGATCTGAGCTAGCGATAGCTTGTATTCGATATCTCGAATTTGAGCTTCACAGATACCCTGCTCTTCACGAGCGGCGTGATATTCAGCGTTCTCTTTCAAGTCACCTAGTTCACGTGCTTCACCAATAGCTGCTGAAATAATAGGACGTAGCTTAAGTAGGCGATCTAATTCGTCACGTAGCTTCTGAGCGCCACGTACTGTCATTGGAACCTTTTCCATTTTTTACCTCTATGCCAAAGCTTTCTTTGGCCAACATAAATCCACCCAACATACTTATTGGGTGATAGAAACAAAACGATTTGGCTTAGTGTAAACAAACTTGATGGCTAAATCACCTTTATTCCACTTTGTATTATAAAAGCTTTATCTAGGTCTAAATTACAGACATCACAAAAATGAATATTAACCTCCCCATCAATAAGTCAGCAAATAAATACCTAAAAAAAACAAAAACAAACCAAATAAACGCAGATCACACTTTTATAAAAACAAAGTTAAAACAACAGCTTAACTAACAGTAAATATAATAAAACAGTGTTCACTATTTTTATTGATATCATTTTACTAACTGACTATGGAACTTTAGGGGTAAAAAGTACCCCATGAATTGCTCTGGCAAGTTTCACGCTTTTGTTCTAAGCATGATTATGAAGCTTGATTAATACGAGCAATACACAAAAAGGATTCAAATCCTTGATAAATACCTTTATGGACAGTAATTAGGAATTAATAACATGAACAAGACTATGATCGCGCTTGCTGTATCTGCTGCAGCTCTTGCTACTGGCGCTAACGCGGCAGAACTATACAACCAAGACGGTAACTCTGTTGAAATGGGCGGCCGTGCTGAAGCTCGTCTATCTTTAAAAGATGGCAAAGCTGAAGACAAAACACGTATCCGTCTTAACTTCCTAGGTAAAGTTGAAATCCAAGACGGTCTATACGGTGTTGGTTTCTACGAAGGCGAATTCACAACTGCTGAAAACGGCGGCGCTACTGATAACAACGATGGTGATATCACTAACCGTTACACGTACGCTGGTCTAGGCGGTACATTCGGTGAAGTAACTTACGGTAAGAACGAAGGTGCTCTAGGCGTAATCACTGACTTCACAGATATCATGGCATACCACGGTAACTCTGCTGCAGACAAACTAGCTGTAGCTGACCGTTCAGACAACATGCTTTCTTACAAAGGTCAATTCCAAGACCTAGGCCTGAAAGCAAGCTACCGTTTCGCTGACCGTTCAGAAACTAACGGTGAGTTCACTGACAACGGTAAAGATGGTTACTCTCTATCTGCTATCTACGCAATCGGTGAAACTGGCGCTAAACTAGGTGCTGGTTACGCAGACCAAGACCAATCTAACGAGTACATGCTTTCTGCATCTTACGCTATCTCTGACCTGTACTTCGCAGGTGTATTCACTGATGGTGAAAAACAAGCAACTACTGTATCGGGCGATGAGTACAACAATAAATCTGTTGACTACACTGGTTACGAATTTGCAGCGGCTTACACGCTAGGTCAAACTGTATTCACAACTACGTACAACAACGCTGAAACTGATAGCGAAACGTCTGCAGACAACATCGCAATCGATGCAACGTACTACTTTAAGCCTAACTTCCGTGGCTACGTATCTTACAACTTCAACCTAATCTCTGAAGGCGATAAGATCGGTACAACTAACCTAGTATCAAACGGCCTAGCAAATTCTGCTGACGCTGAAGACGAAATCGCTCTAGGTCTACGTTACGACTTCTAATTCTGATTATCTAATTGATTAATTAGTTAATTGAGAATCAAAACGCCCGCTATCTAGCGGGCGTTTTTTATATCTGTATACTGAAAAAATCAGCCATCCAAGAAAATCTTCTATGCGCCTTCTACCTACTCTACTTCTGTGTAGTTTTTCCATCAGCGTTTCCTCTATTAACGTTTTCGCATACGCCCCTTTAGATAAACTGCCCGATGGCAGCAGCACAAGCTTAATACTGCAGTCATTGAGTGGCGATTCAAGTGAAATGAATACCGACACTACTGGTTTTTACCCACCAGCCAGTACTTTAAAACTGGTTACGGCTTTGGCGACTAAGTTGGAACTGGGGGATGACTTTCACTACACGACCGACATAGCTCGTTCTAATGAAGATGTGATGATCTCATTCAGCGGTGACCCAACGCTACAACGAGAAGATCTAAAAAGCCTTTTATCTCAATACGCTAAATCGCAATCTAAAACCATCAAGGGCAACTTATACCTCGATAACTCGGCTTATACGGGCTATCAACGAGCGGTTGGTTGGCCTTGGGACATTCTAGGCGTTTGTTACAGCGCGCCTTCTAGCGCGATGACCTTAGACAGCAACTGTGCGCAAGCTTCTATTTATACGAAAGATAACGGTTCGACACGGGTATATATTCCAGCTCATTATCCGA
The DNA here is from genome assembly GCF_030297155.1 of Vibrio sp. FE10. Classification (NCBI taxonomy): domain Bacteria; kingdom Pseudomonadati; phylum Pseudomonadota; class Gammaproteobacteria; order Vibrionales; family Vibrionaceae; genus Vibrio; species Vibrio apostichopi. Next base: position 3,149,802 of record NZ_AP028067.1, read on the forward strand.
TAGACGTGACAACCACCGCAGCCACCGTAACTCGCTCAGGGCAGAAGGCCACACAATGCGACTTAGAGCTCATAACGACTCCAGACAACGCTTACAAGCTCTCTGGTTGCTTAGTTGAGCGTAAGAAACCACTACCACTCAAGTTTGCTATTCAAAACCCAGAGCTTTATACCTACCAAGTCGTGACATCGCTTCTTAAAGAGCTGAAAATCCAAGTTAAAGGCGATGTAATTGTGGGTAAAAAAGCTAAAGCAGACAAAACTACGTTAGTCGCGAGCCACCATTCAGAAAAGCTTCCTAAACTGCTCGATACCATGTTGAAGAAATCAGACAACCTAATCGCAGACAACCTCACCAAAACATTGGGTGCAACGTTTTATGTCCAGCCTGGTAGTTTCAATAACGGCACCGAAGCGATCAAGCAGATATTACTGACTAAGGCCAACATTGACCTAAGCAAAGCTCAGTTGGTTGATGGCTCAGGGTTATCTAGAAATAACCGAATGAGATCGCAGACCATGGCACAGGTTCTGCGTTACATCTGGGATAACAACCAGCAGCTCAACCTAATCGATGCAATGCCAACATCAGGCACTGATGGCACACTCAAATATCGTCAAAGCATGCGAAAGGCACCGATCCAAGGCAATATCATCGCAAAGAGCGGCTCACTATATGGCAGCTACAACATGGCGGGGTTTGGTTTAGATAAGTCAGGTAATCCAAATTCGATCTTCGTGCAGTTTGTGCGTGATTACTTCCCTGATAAGCCAGACCCAGACAAACCAGTCGAAGCGCCTATTACCCAATTTGAACGTGCTTTCTACAAAGATGTGGTCGAGTTTAGTCAAACACAGAGCAAATCTCAGTAGCGGCTAGCTTCTTGTAAGCGGTCAATTAAACAATAGAAAATGGCGCTGAAGATCTTAAATCTTCAGCGCCATTTTTGTTTATAAGGTGTTTTTAGCTATTTTTATAGAAGCTAAGCGATACCGAGGAATGAGTTAACGACAGTGAAATAGATCCACATTCCTGAAATATCGACTATCGAAGCCAGTACTGGGCTCACTAGCACCGCAGGATCTAATTTGAATAACCGAGCAACAATCGGTAACCCAGCGCCTAGCACGGTTGATATTGTCACTTGAATAAACAGAGCGACAGCAATCGCGTAAGCAATCATATTAATGTCGTAACCACCCGTTGATTGGTTGTCACTAAACAGTAAGATGCGGCCTATCATCACCAAGGCAATCGCAAGTGCTAAGCAGATAGCAACTCTAAATTCTTTCCAAAGAACGTTCGCCCACTGGCGTTTCTTCAACTCCCCTGTGGCTAAGGCCCTAATAACCAAAGTCGCCGCTTGTGTGCCTGTATTGCCACCCGCAGCAGCGATTACTGGCATATAGATCGCCAGAAGTACTAGTTGGCTAAGAATGTCTTCATACTGAGCAATGATAAGCCCAGAGACAATACCCAGCAGCGCTAAGGCAATAATCCAACCGATACGCTGCCTAACATGGCTAAGCACTCCAGTTGAAAGGTAACCCTGTTGAGGTTCAACCTCTGAATAAATCAGCCCTAGTTGGTGAGCTAGATGTCGAGAGCGCTTCTCAAAGCCCTGCTCTTCTAGCTCACTAAGTAAAGTCTGAATCGTACTAAGAGAGCATTGCCCGAGTACTAACACCGCATCTTCAAGTGGCATACGGTTCAAAAGGTTAATTTGTTGCTCACGTCCGTACTGTTGAAAGGCATTAGATACAGCTTGGATGTCTTTCTCTGAGTACAGAGCTTCAATAGATAAAAAAGTGTTGTTCATTACCGTCATGGCGAATCTCCCGATTGGCAAAGGTAACGACCATCAAAACAAATAGCTTATAGCGAGTACACCAAGAACATATAACTCGTGTATCAAGAGCGTATAGCTAGGCGAACCAAAAGCTTAAAGCTAATATATCAATAACTTAAAGCGCTAATGTGTCTACTTGTTAGAATCTAGTGTGTGGAAAAGAATGAGGGGGAAAAACAAAGATACCCTACCTGAACGGCAGGACAATAGATCAATACCGAGACAGGTTATTCTTCTCCATTCAAACTAGGAGGATGGTCGGTATTGTTCATAAAAATCTCCAGAATTACTGTCAATATGACAGCGCGCATAGTGTAGCAATGCACGTTCAAAAACTTCGTCAACTTTGTGTCAATAAAAAAGGCATCCGTGGATGCCTTTTGTTCAATTATTGATGTGCGTTATTACTTAATAGTAATACGAGCAAACTTACGTTTACCGACTTGGTAAACTGCAGTACCTGCTTCAGGTACAAACTTGCTATCTTCAATCTTCTCGCCTTCAAGCTTAGCAGCGCCTTGCTTGATCATACGCATCGCATCAGAAGTAGAGTTTACAAGACCTGCTTCTTTTAGAACGTTCGCAATTGGCAGGCCAGCTTCGAATTCGAATTCAGGCATATCATCTGGTACTTGGTTCTTAGCAAAACGGTTAACGAACTCTTGCTCAGCCGCATCTGCATCCGCTTCACTGTGGAAACGAGCAATGATCTCTTTCGCAAGAAGTACTTTCACGTCACGAGGGTTCTTACCTGCATCAACGCCAGCTTTCAGCTCCGCAACTTCTTCAAGTGGACGGAAAGACAGTAGCTCGTAGTAGCTCCACATTAGATCGTCAGAGATAGACATGATCTTACCAAACATTTCGCTTGGTGCTTCGCTGATACCGATGTAGTTGTGCGCAGACTTAGACATCTTCTTAACGCCGTCTAGACCAACAAGTAGTGGCATCATTAGCACCGCTTGTGGTTTTTGACCTGCAGCTTTTTGCAGTTCACGACCCATTAGAAGGTTAAACTTCTGGTCAGTACCACCAAGCTCAACATCGCTCTCTAGTGCAACAGAGTCGTGACCTTGAAGAAGTGGGTACATGAATTCGTGGATTGCGATCGGTTGACCACCAGCGTAACGCTTTTTAAAGTCATCACGCTCAAGCATACGAGCAACAGTTTGGTTAGAAGCAAGACGAATCATGCCTTCTGCACCAAGCTCAGATAACCACTCAGAGTTAAAACGAATTTGCGTTTTCGCAGGATCTAGAATCTTGAATACTTGTTCTTTGTAAGTTTCAGCATTCTTCAATACGTCTTCACGGCTTAGCGGTGGACGCGTTGAGTTCTTACCAGATGGGTCACCAACCATTGCAGTGAAATCACCGATAAGGAATGTCACTTCATGACCAAGCTCTTGGAAAGCACGAAGCTTGTTAAAGATAACCGTATGGCCTAGGTGGATATCTGGAGCAGTTGGATCGGCACCCAGCTTAATGCGTAAAGGACGACCTTCTTTTAATTTAGCAATCAGTTCGTCTTCTGGAATCAGTTCTTCTACGCCACGTTTGATCTCGGCTAGTGCAGCTTCAATACTCGCCATTCTTGTTCACTCCCACAGATTTGGCAAAAATATAATAATTAGACATCTTACTTGAATAGCGATGTATTTTGAAACCAGTTACACTATTCCGTCGTCGATTTTCATAATATTTACAGAACGAACTGGAACATGTTGTCTATTTTTGCACGCCTTCCTATTTTGCACCGGGCTTTTATCGCATTTTTTAGTGCCGTAATTTTCGTCGCGATTTTCTTACTCCCCGATGTCAGTAGTTTACGTGACGATACGGGCGCTTTAGTGGTGGGGAAACATTACCCACTGACTATCAATGCATCTGCACTTGTTAGCTCGAGTGACGCACCGCCGACGGCTGTGCTTAATTGGGAGAAATATACCGTTCGTTCTGGCGAAAGCACCTCTGTCTTATTTGAACGTATTGGCCTCTCATACCGCTTGCTGATCACGCTACTCAATACCAATAATGATATTAAGAAGCAGCTGTCTAACCTAAGACCTGGCGATGTATTGCAATTCGGTTTTGATGAAAACAACGACCTTATTCAGTTAAAACGACAACTTAGTGCGTTTGAAAGCTTCAAAATCACTAAGTCTGGCGATTCGTTTACCTCTAGCATCGACAAGAAAGAAGTTGCCTACCAATACAATTACGCTGAAGCCAACATTACCTCTAACTTCTGGAATGCAGGCGTTAGCGCAGGTTTAACCGCAAACCAAATCATGGAACTCGCCGGTATCTTCGGTTGGGATATCGACTTTGCGTTGGATATTCGTAAGAACGACAGCTTCAAAATCTTGTATCAAGAAAAAGTGGTTGAAGGCGAAGTGATTGGCCGCGGCAAGATCATGGCTGCTGTGTTTAAAAACCAAGGCGATTCATTTACTGCGGTACTGGATGACAAGAGCGGCAACTACTTCGATGAGAATGGTCGTGCGATGAAGAAAGCTTTCTTACGCTCGCCAATTGACTTCCGTCGTGTAACATCGAACTTTAACCCACGCAGAAAACACCCAGTGACAGGCAAGGTTCGAGCTCACCGTGGTACTGACTATGCAGCTCCTGTTGGCACACCTATTTGGGCAGCCGGTGATGGTATTGTTCAGAAGTCGGGTTATAACCAATTCAACGGTAACTATGTGTTCATTCGACACAGTAACACCTACATCACTAAGTACCTGCACATGAAGCGACGTATGGTGAAAACAGGCCAGCGCGTAAAACAAGGTCAAACCATTGGTACTTTGGGTGGTACAGGTCGTGTTACTGGACCGCACTTACACTATGAATTCTTGGTCAATGGCGTACATAAAAATGCGCGTACCGTGAAATTGCCGCAATCGAAGTCGTTAACCGGTAAAGCAAAAGCAACCTTCATTGCTAACTCTGAGATTCGACTGAATAACCTTGAACGATACGGCCAGTTGCTAGCGACTAATTAGATTACTAGCAACCAATTAAGGTTAAGAACCCTATAAATAAACGGAAAGAGCGCCCACCAAGGCGCTCTTTTTATTTCCGTCGAACCAGTACTTATCGTTCATCGTCGTTGCTTTGGATCATATCGGGTTTATTGTCTCGCCCTAGCATCAGCAAACAAGGCGTCAGCACCAAGGTTAGTACCGTCGCAAATGCCAAACCTCCAGCAATAGCAGTCGCAAGCTGTGACCACCATTGCGTACTCGGCGCGCCAAACTCTATCTTTTGATTAATCAAATCTATATTCATCTCTAGCACCATCGGCATCAAGCCTAAAATGGTGGTGACAGTAGTCAGCATTACCGGCCTTAAACGCTGAACACCGGTTCTTAGAATCGCATCTCGCCTATCCAAGCCTCTTTTGATTAACTGGTTATAGGTATCGATCAATACGATGTTGTTATTCACTACTATACCTGCCAATGCAATCACCCCAATACCAGACATCACAATGCCAAACGGACGCTGGAAGATAAGCAAACCGACAAACACACCGACCGTCGAAAACAACACCGCACTAAGAATCAAGAACGCTTGATAGAAGCTATTGAACTGAGTAATCAGAATCAACGCCATGACTGCAAGAGCAACCATGAATGCACTTTGTAAAAAGGCTGAAGAGTTTTCTTGTTCTTCATTCTGACCACGAATACGGAACTCAACGCTACTCGGTAGCCCTAACTCACTCAGCGACTGTTCGATCTTTGGCAGTTCGAGGGCAAGGTTATAGCCCTCATCCATATCCGCCATGATGTTCACCACACGCTTTCCATCAAGACGCTTAATCGTGTCTTGCTTATGGTCAGGAACAATCTGCGCGAAGTTAGTAATCGGTACTAAGCCTGCTGGCGTTTTTACTCTTAACTGATCAAAGCGTCCAATGTCTCTCTTATCATTCGGATAACGAACCAAGATATCGACCTCTTCTGATGAATCATCAGGTAGGTAATCACCAATCTTCAATCCGTTAGTGACGAATTGAACGGTATTACCAACTAAGGTCGCATCTGCTGCAAAACGTGCGGCATCGTCTCGGCGAATATCCACCTTCCAATCGATACCATCTTTGCTTGCAGTGTCGCTGATGTTGGTCAGTGCTTGATTACCATCCGCCCAGCTTCTGACGATCTTAGCCGCCTGATTGAGCTGTTCTGGCGTTTTGGCCGAGAGCTCAATCACTAAGTCATTTTCAACCGGAGGCCCTGCATCTGGAAACTTATATTCAATCTCAACACCAGCGTATTGATCGGTTTGCACTTTTAACTCATCAATGATCGCCTTAACACTGCGACGGTATTGCCAATCCACAGGGGTGATCGATATCAAACCAATTTGGTCGTCACCACCAGTACGCGTGTAAACGGTATCGAACTCATCATGATTTAACATCATCTGTTCAATATCGCGCATGATGACATCTTTCTCTTGGATGGATAGATCACCATGAGAACGAACTTTTACGTTAAAAAATGGAGGATCAACTTCTGGGAAGAACTCTGCACCTAGACCCGCTTTTGAATAAGTAAAACCAACCGCAACCGCGAGCAGTATCGCACTGAAGAGGATCTTAAATGGGTGTTTAATCGCAATCGAAAGTGTGTGGTAATAAGCCTTGGTTAAACCAGTAGCCTGTGAGAAATCACCATTGTGCAATGCCACCATTCGCGCTTGGCTTTGGGGTGATACGTATTGAGGTTTACCAATCAAGCCGCCTAACACTGGCACAAACAACAGTGCCATAATCAATGACGCGGTTAAGGTCGCAATCAACGTTAATGGCAAGAACTTCATGAATTCGCCCGTCACATCCGGCCAAAACAGTAACGGAGCAAATGCCGCCAACGTTGTCGCGGTAGACGCTGTTATCGGCCATGCCATACGCTTAGCGGCATCCCGGTAAGCGGCTTTACGTCCTTCACCTTCTTGCATTCGCCTGTCGGCAAACTCGGTAACCACAATCGCTCCATCAACCAACATCCCAACCGCCATAATCAACGAGAAGAGCACCACGATATTGACGGTTAAACCAAACACAGACAGCACCAATAACCCTGTGAGGAATGATCCAGGAATTGAAATTCCGACCAATAACGCGGTTCGAACACCAAGAATGGCGATGATAACGATCACCACTAAAATGATGGCGGATAAGATATTGTTTTGAAGATCGTTGAGCATGATCTTCACATCTTTAGATTCATCCCAAGTGTATTTGACCAATAGGTTATTTGGCCATTCAGCTTGCTGCTGAGCACCTGCCATTATTGCCTTGACTAGCTCAACGGTTTCAATGATGTTTTCACCCGCGCGCTTCTTGATATCCAAGACAACCGCGGATTTACCATCTAAATGAGCAAAACTCTCTGGATCTCGAAATGCTCGACGAACCGTCGCTACATCACCAAAGGTCACTACTTGCTTACCATCCACTTTAATTGGTAGCTCAAGCACGTCTTTTAGAGAGTTAAACACCGAAGGAACTTTGACAGAGAAACGTCCATAACCCGTATCTACAAAACCGGCCGCAACCACTCGGTTATTCAGAGCGATCAGGTTATAGATATCCGCTTGATCTAGGCTGTAGCTCTCCATCAACAAAGGGTCAACAATGATTTCGACAATGTCATCACGATCGCCTGCAATGTCGACTTCAAGGATCTGACGATAGCTTTCTAGTTTATCTCCTACTTCTCGTGCAATTTGTACAATAGTACGTTCAGGGACGGTGCCAAATAACACAACAGATAACACAGGCTGCTCAGACGCGAGTGTCACCTCATTGACCGTCGGCTCATCGCTATCTTCTGGCAATTTGGGCTTAGCCAGATCAACCGCATCACGCACATCTGCCATCGCTTTGGTGAGATCGACACCAACGTTAAACTCCAACACCACAGAGGCATGCCCTTCTGCAGCGGTTGCCGTCATCTCTTTTACGCCTTCAATTGACCTTAGTTCTTGCTCGATAGGGCGTACCAATAAACGCTCCGCATCGGTTGGCGAGATCCCTTGGTGCCCGACTGAAACGTAGATAATTGGAATAGTGATGTCTGGGCTCGATTCCTTAGGTATAGTGATATAGGTAATGACACCGGCGACAAGAATTAACGCCAAAAGGGAGAGCATTGTTCGAGCACGAGACAAGGCTGCATCAATAATTGAATACATCAGTTATCTCCTACTCTGCGGTTACGTTAGAGAGTTCAGCGCCTTGCTCAACCGCAATCACCGAATCACCATCACGAACAAAACCTTGCCCCACCGTGATGATATCGACACGCTGACCTAATCCCGTGAGCCAGACTCCATCTTGCTCAGCTTTCACCAGTTGAATACCGACAAATTTCACGATTGGTGAGTCATCAATTGAAACCAAAGTTTTAACTCCAAGGTTACCCGCCTCATCTAGTGCAAGCATGGCAGGTGTCACTTTGATAGCGTCTCTCGTTTCTAGATTGAGGGTGACTTCGGCACTGACACCGGCAGGTAATAGGCCATCGGAGTTATCGATTTCAATCTCAATTGGGAAGGTATTGGTTGAGGCTGAAGAGATTCGAGAAACATAACGCAGACGACCTTCTGCTTCTTCTCTCCCTAATAGGCGAACCAAAGCGGATTGATTGACTAACAAATGCTGGATATGACGTTCACTAACATCAGCCTCAATAACCAAAGGATCGAGGTCAATCACGCCAGCGACAGGATCGCCAACGCCAACGAAATCACCGAGCTCCACCATCAGATCTTGAACCACACCCGAGAAAGGTGAGGTAATCACGGTATTCTTTAAAGCCAATTCCGCATTGCGCTTCATGGCCTTTGCTTCCGTAAGTGAAGCCTCTGCGGTGGTATAGGCTATCTCGCCTTGCAGACCTCTTTTCTTCAAAGACTGCGCGGCTTTAAATTCTTTCTGTTTCAAACGATATAACGCAGATGCTCGCTCCAACTGGATCTCTAAATCGCCTTTATCAATCTGAGCAATGGCTTGCCCTGCTTTAACCGTATCGCCCTTAACAACATTCAGTCGGACGACCTTACCCGCAACTTCTGCTCCTAATCGAGCGTGCCTATCGGGCGCCGTTCGTCCATAGAGGTCAATCGTTTTGAAGGTCGGTGATGAGCTGAATGTTTGAAAGGAAACCTTAGCCAACGGAATCTCGGTCGCTTTTTTCTCAGGCGACTCTTCCGCTTGTCCCACTCCTAAGCCAAGCCAGATAGACAACAACATCACTAGAATCAACGAAACCAGCCACGGCTGCTTAAGTTTCTGAAAAAGAGGTGAGTTAGGAAATAGAGTGGGCATAACAAATCCTTTTGTCCGATGTAATTAAGGCGCGCCAATTGGCTCAACACTGTTATGTGCAACTTCCATATGCACAGAGATAACCTTAACAGACCAAAACCAAACGAAGTTGGACACTATCGACAGTTTAAAAAATATGCCGTGTACTAAAAGTGGAGGGAATGCGTTGAAAAATAATAGGTTAAATATCGAGGTAAGTACTGATTTCGGTGAAAAAGCCAAGCAGTCGACCGTGAGGCTTTGCTTACTGCGGTTTTTTAAGGAGTCTATAAACACAAAAACGCCGAACATAGGTTCGGCGTTTGCAGTATTTCTAATGTAGCTTCAGCTTTTTCAGTTCAAGCTATACGCTGAATGAAGCACCACAGCCACATGTTGTTGTAGCGTTCGGGTTATTAACAAAGAAGCGTGCGCCTTCTAGGCCTTCAGTGTAATCAACCATGCCGCCCATTAAGTACTGTAGGCTCATTGGGTCAACAACCAGCGTTACACCGCTGTTTACAATGGTAGTGTCGCCATCATTTACTTTTTCATCAAATGTGAAGCCGTATTGGAAACCACTACAACCACCACCTGTAATGTATACACGCAGTTTTAGTTCTGGATTTTCTTCTTCAGCAATTAGCGTTTGTACGCGGGTAGCTGCTGCATCAGAAAAAGACAATGGGATATTTACTTCGCTCACGACAACCTCTCTTACCTGTGTCAAAAACAACATGATACAAATCTAATTCGAGACCATAGTTGTTGAGTATTTTCTTATATTCTGGTGATTATCTAATACCTGACTGAAACGTTCAAGTATTCACCACAGGATCGGTCCTTTTACTGTTGTAAACTCGCCAGAATCTGACAATTAAAACGTGTAACCACACAAAACAACCAGATTCGGGGGATTATATCGGCGAAAGCATTCCTAGTTGGATTCGGGATAGGTACAATGCGAGCCAATTGGTCCGACAGTCAAAAGAGGATATATCAATGACCAAATCAGCAGAACTGTATCAAAAGGCACAGCAAACTATTCCAGGTGGCGTTAACTCTCCAGTGCGCGCTTTTAACGGTGTAGGTGGTTCTCCAATCTTCGTTGAGCGAGCTGACGGCCCACTTCTTTTTGATGCTGATGGTAAAGCATATATCGATTACGTTGGCTCTTGGGGTCCAATGATCTTAGGTCACAACCACGCGGTTATCCGTGAAGCTGTTATTGATGCGGCGCAACGTGGTCTAAGTTTCGGTGCTCCAACTGAAACTGAAATCAAAATGGCTGAGCTAGTATCTGAAATGGTTCCATCAATGGAACAGCTGCGTATGGTTAGCTCAGGTACAGAAGCAACAATGAGTGCGATTCGTCTCGCTCGTGGCTTCACTGGTCGTGACAAAATTCTTAAGTTTGAAGGCTGTTACCACGGTCACGCAGACAGCCTACTTGTAAAAGCAGGTTCTGGCGCACTGACTTTAGGTCAACCAAGCTCTCCAGGTGTTCCAGCTGACTTTGCTAAGCTGACACTAACAGCAACGTTCAACAACCTAGATTCTGTACGTGAAATCTTCGCGGCAAATAAAGGCGAAATCGCATGTATTATCGTTGAGCCAGTCGCTGGCAACATGAACTGTATCCCGCCAGTAGAAGGCTTCCATGAAGGTCTTCGTGGAATCTGTGACCAAGAGGGCGCGTTGCTGATCTTTGATGAAGTAATGACTGGTTTCCGCGTTGCAGAAGGTTGTGCTCAAGCTTACTACAACATCAAGCCTGACCTAACGTGTCTTGGTAAAGTGATCGGTGGCGGTATGCCAGTGGGTGCTTTTGGTGGTCGTAGAGATGTGATGCAGTACATCGCACCAACAGGTCCAGTTTACCAAGCAGGTACGCTTTCTGGTAACCCTGTTGCAATGGCAGCTGGCTACGCATGTCTTAAGCTATTAAGAGAAGAAGGCAACGAGAAGCGTCTTGCTGCGAAAACTAAACAGCTAGCAAGCGGTTTCAAACACCTAGCGGATAAACACGGCATCCCAATGCTGGTGCACCAAGTTGGTGGTATGTTCGGTTTCTTCTTTACGGATCAAGAAACAGTAACGTGCTACGAAGATGTAACCAAGTGTGATGTAGAACGCTTCAAGCGCTTCTTCCACCTGATGCTAAAACACGGTGTTTACCTTGCACCATCAGCATTCGAAGCAAGCTTTACGTCTCTTGCGCACGGTTCAAAAGAGATTGATGCAACATTAGAAGCAGCCGATCGCTGTTTCGCTATTATTGCTGCAGAAAGCAACGAATCAAACAGCTAACACTTTAGCTAAGCGTTTGAATTTAGGGCTGCATTACTGCAGCCCTTTTTAGTATTTGAGTCCTTGTTTTCAAAGTAAATACCTCGGCGACACAAGCTAGCTCTGTACTAAAAAGCCTTTAACGTTCCCAAAAAAGAAAAACCAGCAACATAATTGTGCCTAGAAACATTCGAAACCAAGGGATCTCTTTTTTTGTTTGCTGTTCTTCATCTTGGCATTTTTTATCTTTACCACAACATCCCATAATGCAAACTCCTCATTGCTAACTCTCTGTTTTGCAGCCATTATAAACTCAGAACGCCAATATAGAGACCATTACTGTGTCAGAAAAACTCAAAATCAATACAAGCCACTGGGTAATCATCATTGCCCTACTCGCGGCGGCTTATGCTTGTTTCTTACTTATCGAGCCTTATGTAAATTCCATAGTAATGGCATTCATCATCTCGTTGCTGATGTTTCCAATTCACGAATGGCTTGAAAAGAAGATACCGAATAAAGAGAACGTAGTCTCTCTACTTTCTTGTGTGATCCTCACTTTTATTATCGTCATCCCTTTATTGGCGGTATTTGCAGCCATCGTGCAGCAAGGCTCGTTATTTTCACAAAACACTTATCAATGGGTAACACACGGCGGCATTCAAACCTTGTTTGAACACCCTTTAGTCGTGAAAGCTTTATCGTTCGTGAACAATTATCTACCTTTTGACAATATCGAACCGAAAGCAATAGCCCAGAAAGTCGCAGAATTTGCGACCAGCTTTGGTTCAAAACTTGTAGGGATTAGTGCGAAGATCCTTGGTGATGCGACTAACTTCTTGATGGACTTTTTCTTAATGCTGTTTGTCTTGTTCTTCTTATTAAGAGATCACGATAAAATCATCAGCGTTGTTCGTCATATTTTGCCTTTATCTCGCAGCCAAGAAGACAAATTGCTAACCGAGATTGAGCAAGTTTCTAAATCAGCCGTGATGGGCTCATTCTTAACCGCAATAGCGCAAGGTTTTGCGGGCGGCTTAGGTATGTGGATTGCAGGCTTCCCTGGTCTATTCTGGGGCACAATGATGGGCTTCGCATCCTTCATTCCCGTGGTTGGTACTGCGCTTATCTGGATTCCAGCAGCCACGTACTTATTCCTGACGGGCGATACCACTTGGGCTATTTTCCTAACGGTATACTGCGTTGCGATTGTAGGCTCGATTGATAACCTATTGCGCCCGCTATTAATGCAGGGCAGCGCTGGCATGAACACCCTAATGATCTTCTTCTCATTACTGGGTGGTATTCAACTGTTTGGCTTAATCGGCCTGATCTATGGCCCACTGATTTTTGCTATTACGATCGTCCTTTTCAATATTTACGATGAAGAGTTTAAAGACTTTTTGAACCAGCAAGACAAGAGTTAACCAGCTCAATGTCAACTTGGTTGGCGAACGAGTATTAAACACTTCAAGCTTTGGGCGGATTATGCGAAAATCCGCCCTCATTTTTTGCTAACGATTCAATAGAGTGTCCTATGTCCGCCTACATTGCCCCAAGCCAGATTGCTCAACGTCAACTCGCCTACTTTGAAGGCAAACATGTTTTAGTTGCTGGTGAGGCAGAAGACTTATTCCCTGTTGAGTTAGCCAAACACTGTGAATCTGTCACCGTGTATACCTCTAATTACAGCTATTACCGCCAATTGGATAACTGCAGCTCGATTCAACGTTTTTACGGTGCTGAATTTACCGAAGAGACCAAAGCTGACTTGGTGATGCTGTATTGGCCAAAAGCAAAAGCGGAAGCTGAGTTCTTACTCGCGATGCTGTTTGCAAAATTAGGCAAAGATACAGAAATCGTTGTTGTTGGTGAAAACCGCTCAGGCGTGAAAAGCATTGAGAAGATGTTTGCCCCTTATGGCAAGGTCGTAAAATACGATTCAGCGCGCCGTTGTTCTTTTTACTGGGGTCAGTGCTTCGAGCAACCGCAAGCGTTCAACCTACAAGATTGGTTTAAAACCTACGAAGTTAGTATTGATGAACAATCACTTACTGTTAAAAGCCTTCCTGGTGTATTTAGCCACGGTGCATTCGATGTGGGCAGTCAACTTCTGCTAGATACTCTGCCGAAACTAAAAGGCAAAGTACTGGATTTTGGTTGTGGTGCCGGCGTGTTAGGCGCGGTTATGGCATCTCGAAACCCTGATATCGAGCTAGAAATGTGTGATATCAGCGCGTTCGCAGTCGCATCAAGCCAAGCAACCCTCGAAGCCAATGGTCTAACGGGCAAAGTTTTCGCTTCTGATGTTTATTCTGATACGTCTAAAGACTATCAGTTCATCATCAGTAACCCGCCTTTCCACTCAGGATTAGACACAAGCTACAGCGCAACGGAAACTCTGCTAGCGCAGGCGCCAAAGCACCTCAAGCGCTCTGGTGAGATGATTATTGTTGCAAACAGCTTCTTAAAATACATCCCTATTATTGAACAAGCGTTTGGAAAATGCGCGACTCTAAATAAGACCACAAAATTCGCGATATACCACGCAAACAAGTAGCCTATCTAACACAGCGCAGGGTCATATTCTGCGCTGTCTGTTCATATTTCTATCAAAACTCTATAAAAATGAGCTTTTGCACACGCTTTAAATACCACTTACTTGTCAAAGTAAAAAAACTCGTTAATTTCGTTAAATTGGAACCCATTAATTCTATTCTCTGTACTTGTTTTCGCCCCTTTTAGCAGTACATCAAAGGAAAGTAGTACCCAATTTATGTTTAGATTCTATCGAAAGCAGAAGTTTAAGCGCCTTCAAAATACCCTAATGTTGGCGTTTCTCGTCCTCAGTATTACCCCAGTGACACTTATCGCGATCTTTTTCCTTCAATCGCACAGTCAGGATCTTCAAGAACAAAGTACTTCGCACCTTGTTTCGGTCCGTGATACTAAGCAGCAGCAAATCGTCGATTACCTACAGGCACAAGAGTCGCAAGTCATGGGCTTTGTTCGCTCAGAGCTAGCCAATGCCAGTGGTGGACGTTTCTACGGTTTAATCAATGCCTTTCAACGACTCGGCTTAGATATTGATGAAGCGCGCAGCAATGCTCAACAGCGCTACATTCAAGGTTCAGGCGATCAAATCAAAACATCTATACTTCCTGAGTCGAGCAGTTTCATCGGAAGCGAACGCTATCGCTTGCTGCATAAGCGCTACCATAACTCATATCAAGAACTGCTTAAGCGTTCAGACTTTGATGACATTCTATTAGTCGACATTAACGGCAACGTCGCTTATTCCGTATTTAAGCGTGATAACTACGGGACCAACTTACTGACCGGCAAATACAAAGATTCAAACCTTGGGGTCACCTTTCAAAGGCTGACTAAGGACGTAACAGACAAGCGTAAATCCAACGAAGATTACACCCCTGTTATCGTGTCTGACTTTAAAGACGAAAACGGCAAGCAAACCGCATGGCTCGGTGCGCCTATTGTTCAACAAGGGTATTTGCACAGCTATGCGATGTTCAGACTGCCAATTAACGGTATTACCAAGTTGATTGCTGATCTAAACAAAAGCTCAAATATTCAAACACTTCTTGTTGGTAGTGACCACTTACCTCGTAGCCTTGCTCACTCTCAAGAATCGATTAACCTGAGCTTAGATGTTGTCGACAAAGCTCTGGCAGGTGAAACCGCAGTAGGCACGTTTGACAACACTCTCGATCAAGCGATCATCGCTGCTTACACCCCGATTGAGCTTAAGTACGCTACTTGGGCATTGGTTGTCGAGCTGCCAGAAAAAGAGGCGTTTGCTCGCATCCATCAATTAGAAAAGATCTTCGTGATTGTGATGCTAACAGCGATCATTCTCGTGTTTGTTGCATCGCACTACTTATCGAACTTCATCACCTCGCCATTGTTAAAGCTCACTTGGGCGGCCGAGAAGGTCTCCGCTGGCGATCTTGATGAAACGATGATCAATACCGAGCGTAAAGACGAAATAGGTCGCCTAGCTGTCAGCTTTGAAAGGATGCAGCGTTCTATTCGTGAAAAAATGCTGCTGATTAAAAGTCAAAATGATGAGTTAGAGGACAATCTCAAAACGATTCAAAAACAAAACGAAGAATTGCAGCTTGCCAATAAACTGAAAGATGAATTCTTGGCAACGACTTCGCATGAACTCAGAACACCACTGCATGGCATGGTTGGTATCGCAGAGGCACTAATATCTGGTGCCAACGGCCCTATTCCTGCCAACCAGAAGTACCAGTTGGATATCATCATCAATAGCGGTCAGAGATTGGCGACCTTGGTCGATGACCTGCTCGATTACCACAAGATGCGCTATGGCAGCTTAGATATTAAGAAATCAGCCGTAGATTTGTCTGCTGCCACCAGCTTAGTGCTTGAGTTATCTCATCATCTGTTAGGCAACAAACCAATCCGTATTATCAACCAAGTGCCAAGTGATTTAGGGTTAGTCTCATCTGATCCTCAACGACTGGAACAGGTGATGTATAACTTGGTCGGCAATGCAATCAAGTACACATCCGAGGGTAAGATTGTTATCTCAGCAAGCGTTATCGACGACAACATTCGTGTACAAGTTGTCGATACCGGCCAAGGTATCCCAGCAGAGTACCTAGAACACATCTTTGAACCACTCATTCAAGCAGGCCAAGACTCAAGTAACTATCGCCAAGGTGCAGGGCTTGGGTTGTCCATTAGTCGTCAGCTGATCGAGCTAATGGGTGGCTCATTGTATGTAAGTAGCCAGCCTATGCTTGGGACGACCTTCAGCTTCACATTACCTTTAGCTACCCAAGAAGAATTGGATAGTTACAATGAATCAGGGAGCTACTCTCACTTCCAAGCACCTGATTTGTTTGATAACGCACAACAAGAAAACAGCGTTATCAGTGAAGACCCGAATGGCCCGTTGTTAGTGATTGCTGACGATGAGCCGGTCAACTTACGCGTGTTAGACAGCTTCTTAAAATTGGAAGGCTATCGAGTTCGCACCGCATGTGACGGTCCGGAAACGATTGAACTGATTGAGAAAGAAAAGCCTGAACTGCTTCTACTCGACATCATGATGCCGGGCATGAGTGGCTATCAGGTGTGTGAAGCGCTGCGTAAGCAATATGACCACGCACAACTGCCAATCATCATGCTCACTGCACTCAATCAAGCAGAAGACCGTGTTCGTGGCTTTGAAGCGGGTGCCAACGATTACTTATCCAAGCCGTTTAACAAACAGGAACTGGCAGCTCGAATCACAGCGCACTTATCGGCAAGTAAGGCGGAACAGAGACGCCTTGAGAATGATCAGCTGCAACTGGAACTCAAACACCGTGCCATGGTTGAAGCTAACCTGCTCGAAACTCAAGGACGCTTGCTAGAACAGTTAGAATCAGCTCCAGAAGCCATTATCTGTATTCGAGAAGACCAACGCATTCGCTTTGCCAACGAAGCGGCAGCGAAACTGTTTAGACGCGGACAAGAACAACTGAAGCGCTCAATGGCCGACGAAATCATTGCCCCTAAATACCTCAAGGTGGAACAAGCTCACTACTGTGGTGACATCGATATCTATATTGATGACACGCGTCAGCGCATACCAAGTGACATTCTCAAACTACCTGAAGGCTCAGGGCTCGACACCATGTATATCTTCAATGTCGGTGGTGGTGTTAACTCGAACCGTATCAATAACCTTGAAACGGCGGTTGAGGCGCTTTCAAGCTACGCCTTTGAAGGCGACAAAGACAAACTGCAGCAACTGAAAGAGCTCGGTGGTGAGTTCACTCGCCTTGCTGATAAGGCAACCGGTGAAGGTAAAAACAAACAAGAGCTAATGCGCGAAGTGTTAGTGGAGGCGATGACCAATGCGATCATTTATTGGGAGTCAGTCACAGGTGAAACCAAGTTTGCTTTCGCAGAGAAGAGTGGCTTGTGGCGTGTTTATTTAGACCGAAGCACGCTTCAAACTCGCACCTTAGATAAATATCTACGCTTTGAAACCTTACCGAAAACGCCTCGCTGGCGAACGGTATTGAGCTCTATCGAGTTTATTTTAGAGCACTGTAAAGAACAGACACCTGAAAGAACTCACATCGAGATGCTCAGAGACAAGCTACAGAAATTACTGACCAGCTAATCCTGAACTAACATCACGATACTTTAATAATGGAGCCCACCTCGTGTGGGCTTTTTTGTACATGACATTTCGATTCAAAGAGCAATACCATCTGCTCGAATGCACTTTTTTCACGTCTTTAAACAAGAGAAATATCACGTTACTTGAGCTTCAACGCACCTTTAAAAAGTCGCGCTTACTCGCCCTATTCTCCGCCTTTTCTAACCGTTAGCTGACTCTTTGTTGCAGTTTGAGAAGCGAGTCACAACAGAACGGCAGATTTAATTTTCTAGGAAAATTTAACGTAAAATCAGCAAGTGACCAAGATCTACAATTACATCAATGTAGAGCAAGGGCATATAATTAAAGACCAAACAAGTAAGTAAACACTTACACTTTATCACAACCACAAATTCAATTGCGAGTCACATCACCATAACAATTGCGCGCAAAAAACCACCAAAGCACCCTATTTTGACGTTAATGACGTGTGGTTATGTGTTTTTAACGTTTTTGACGGGAAACGAGTTTGATTAATTCATCGATAAGGTGTTTTCTTACTCCTGCCAAAGGCCTACAGGCCACTCTTACCACTTCTCAGAAGAAGCAACAAATCTGGAGCAACGAAGAAGAGGTAGGCCTTTAACTAGAGTGTGTATCTACTAAACAATTAGCGACAGATAACATTCAATCCATTAGTGAAATGAAAGCAAATAGTAAGGAACAGCTATGCTTGCCAATATAAAAAAAACAGCACTAGCAACAGCAATTATTGCAACTGCTACAACAGGTTTTGCATCAGTAGCAACTGCTGCAGAACGCAGCGAACTGACCGTTCACCCGAAAGAGTACACTACATTCGTACGTAACTTTAACCCGTACCTTGGTGCTACTAACCTACATACTACGACTGACTTCATGTATGAGCCGCTAGTAGTATTTAACGAAATGCACGGTAACACTCCAGTGTTCCGTCTAGCTGAAAACTTCAAGATGTCAGATGATCTGATGAGCGTTGTTTTCGACATTCGTAAGGGTGTTAAATGGTCTGATGGAGAAACTTTCTCTGCTGATGATGTTGTTTTTTCTTTCAACCTTGTAAAAGAGAAGCCAGAGCTTGACCAGTCTGGTATCAACTCTTGGGTAACTTCTGTAGAAAAACTGAACGATCACCAAGTTAAGTTCAGCCTAACAGAAGCAAACTCGAACGTACCTTATGAGATTGCTAAAGTACCAGTAGTACCTAAGCACATCTGGAAAGACATTAAAGACCCATCAACTTTCACTAATGAAAATCCAGTGGGTTCTGGTCCATTTACAGAGATCGATACATTTACAGCGCAACTTTACATTCAGTGTGA
The DNA here is from genome assembly GCF_030297155.1 of Vibrio sp. FE10. Taxonomy (NCBI): domain Bacteria; kingdom Pseudomonadati; phylum Pseudomonadota; class Gammaproteobacteria; order Vibrionales; family Vibrionaceae; genus Vibrio; species Vibrio apostichopi. The sequence continues at coordinate 3,168,776 of NZ_AP028067.1, forward strand.
AAACCCGAACTACTGGGATGCTGACAACCTAGATGTTGACTGTCTACGTGTTCCACAAATTGCGAACAACGACCAATTCCTAGGTAAAGTTGTAAACAGTGAAATGGATTGGACGTCTTCTTTCGTTCCAGATATCGACCGCACATACGCAGCAGCTAGCCCGAAACACCACTACTGGTACCCGCCAGCAGGTACACAGGCATTCATCGTTAACTTCAAGCACCCTGATGCTGCGAAGCATGAAGCATTGAGCAACGTTGAATTCCGTCGTGCTTTCTCTATGGCTCTTGACCGTCAAACGATCATCGACATCGCATTCTACGGTGGCGGTACAGTAAATGATTTCGCTTCTGGTCTTGGTTACGCGTTTGAAGCTTGGTCTGATGAAAAAACTCATGACAAGTACAAAGGCTTCAACACTTACAACGCTGAAGGCGCGAAGAAGCTTCTTGCTGACGCTGGCTTCAAAGATGTAAACAAAGATGGTTTTGTTGATACTCCATCTGGTAAGTCTTTCGAACTAATGATCCAATCGCCAAATGGCTGGACTGACTTCAACAACACAGTTCAACTAGCGGTAGAACAGCTAAACGAAATCGGCATTAAAGCGAAAGCTCGTACGCCAGACTTCTCTGTGTACAACCAAGCGATGCTTGAAGGTACATACGACGTAGCTTACACAAACTACTTCCACGGTGCGGATCCATACACGTACTGGAATAGTGCTTACAACTCATCACTTCAATCTGGTGATGGTATGCCTCGTTTCGCGATGCACTTCTACCAAAACGACAAGCTAGATGGTCTTCTAAACAGCTTCTACAAAACAGCTGATAAGAACGAACAGCTAGATATCGCACACGGTATTCAGCAAATCATCGCTGCAGACCAAGTAACGATCCCTGTGATGTCTGGTGCTTACATGTACCAATACAACACAACTCGCTTCACTGGTTGGTGGAACGAAGAAAATCCAAAAGGCCGTCCAAACATTTGGGCTGGTATTCCAGAGCGTCTACTTCATGTACTGGACCTAAAACCAGTTAAATAAGTAATCGTTCAATCTTTGCGGCGTAACTTCTTACGCCGCTTATAAAAATCCCCACACTCTCAATTGAAAGTATGGCGCTAGTCGTCAGGGGATTTTTCGTTCCAAATTTCGCTAGGAGCGACCTGAATCCAGAAACAGGGAAACAATCTGGGTGAGTAAGGTGTGAGTTATGGGTTATTTTTTAAGACGTTTGTCATTTTATTTTGTCGCGCTATTAGTTGCAGCGACGTTAAACTTTATTATTCCAAGAGCAATGCCTGGTGACCCAGTTACCATGATGTTTGCGAACGCTTCTGTACAAGTTACTCCTGAGCGTATTGCTGCAATGAAAGAACTATTAGGCTTCGTTGATGGCGGCTTACTGGTTCAATACGGCGCATACATGAAGAACATTCTAAGCTGGGAGCTTGGTACATCAATCCAGTTCTACCCACTATCAGTAAATACGCTGTTAGGTGGCGCATTCGGTTGGTCGCTTTTCTTAGCTGGCACCGCAGTTATTCTTTCTTTCTCTATTGGTTCAATCCTAGGTATTTTTGCAGCGTGGAAACGTGGCAGTAAATACGATGCATTTGTTACTCCAGGGATGCTGATTCTACAAGCCGTTCCTCAAGTGGTTATTGCAATGATTGCACTATTTACCTTCGCAATCGGTTTGAAGTGGTTCCCAACAGGCTACGCCTATACCGCAGGTACGATACCTGACTGGACAAGCTGGGCATTCATTAAAGACGTTGCGTACCATGCTTTCTTACCTTTGGTGTGTGCTTCCATTGTTCAAATTGGTGGCTTCCTAGTAAACATGCGTAACAACATGATCAACCTACTAGCAGAAGACTACATTACGATGGCTAAAGGCAAAGGCCTTAGCGAAAACCGAGTGGTATTCAACTACGCAGCTCGTAACGCGATGCTACCAAGTGTCACTGCGCTTTCTATGTCGCTAGGTATGGCTATCGGTGGTCAGTTAATTATCGAAATCATCTTTAACTACCCAGGTCTTGGTAGCGTACTTTTCAACGCAATCAATGCTCGTGACTACCAAGTATTACAAGGTCAGCTACTTATCATGACGCTGTTCATGCTGTTCTTTAACCTAGTTGCAGACATGCTTTACGTTGTTCTTGACCCTCGTCTTCGTAAGGGTGGTAAATAATCATGAAAGACTTTCTAAAACTCATTTGGCGTAACCCGATGGCCCTAACTGGCGTCATCATCCTAAGTATTTTTATCCTTGGCGCAATTGCTGCTCCATTGATCACTAAACACGTACCAGACAAACGTACAGGTAATCCACACGAATACCCTGGCTTCGTCGTTAAGTCTGCACAAACAAGCCCTGATGGCTGGGTTGCTCAAAACCTAGCAGACGACCGTCGTACATTGATTATGTCTAAAAAGGCAGACCACGTACTTGGTACAACTCGTATGGGTCGTGACGTTTGGTCACAAGTGGTATACGGCGCACGTGTATCTCTTGCTGTAGGTTTTGGTGCAGGTCTAACTGTATGTCTACTCGCAACGGTTATCGGTGTTTCTGCAGGCTACTTTGGCGGCCGTGTCGATGACATTTTAACCGCCGCAATGAACATCATGTTGGTTATCCCTCAATACCCATTACTGTTCGTAGTTGCAGCCTTTATCGGTGAAGCAGGGCCACTCACCATAACCTTAGTTATTGGCTTTATGTCCTGGGCTTGGGGCGCGCGTGTTGTTCGTTCTCAAACCTTGGCACTACGCGAAAAAGAATTTGTAAAAGCAGCAGAAGTTTTGGGTGAATCTTCATTCCGCATCATCTTCGTTGAGATTCTGCCAAACCTTATCTCTATCGTTGGCGCGAGCTTCATCGGCTCGGTGATGTACGCAATCATGATGGAAGCAACGATTTCGTTCCTAGGTCTTGGTGACCCGAACACAATCAGCTGGGGCATCATGCTTTACAACGTTCAAACCTCTTCATCAATGCTAATTGGCGCTTGGTGGGAACTATTGGCTCCTTGTATCGCATTGACACTACTTGTAACTGGCCTTGCACTACTTAACTTTGCTGTCGATGAGATTGCTAACCCTCAACTGCGTTCTCATAAAGGCATGAAGCGTTGGAAGAAGCTTGCAGCTCAAGACAAAGAAGAACGCGAACCTGACTTACCACCACAAAATGCACTTTGGAGCGGAGATAAATAATCATGTCTAAACCATTAATTTCTATCCGTAACTTATGCGTGGATTACATCACAGAAGCTGGCGATGTTCGCGCGTGTAACAACGTAAGTTTTGATATCGCTCCAGGTGAAGTATTTGGCCTAGCCGGTGAATCTGGCTGTGGTAAATCAACCGTCGCTTTCTCTTTAATGCGTCTACATAAGCCGCCAGCATACATCAGTGGCGGCGAGGTTATCTTCAACGGTGAGAACATCCTGGAATACAGTGATGAACGCATGCAAGCGTTCCGTTGGAGCGAGATGTCGATGGTATTCCAAAGTGCAATGAACGCACTGAATCCAGTATTACCAATGGAAGAGCAGTTCTGTGACGTGATTATGCATCACACCAACATGACTCGTGAGCAAGCGAAAAAACGCGCTGAAGGTCTACTTGAGATCGTCGATATTCACCCAAGCCGATTGAGTGACTACCCTCACCAATTCTCTGGTGGTATGCGTCAACGTTTGGTTATTGCTATCGCTCTCGCGCTGAATCCAAAGCTGATCATTATGGATGAGCCAACAACAGCACTTGATGTGGTTGTACAACGCGAAATCCTACAAAAGATCTACGCACTGAAAGAAGAATTTGGTTTCTCGATTCTGTTCATCACCCATGACTTATCATTGATGGTCGAGTTCTCTGACCGTATCGGCATCATGTACTCAGGTGAGCTTATCGAGATTGCGAACTCTCAAGATATTCTAGAAAACCCTTTCCACCCTTACACCAAAGGGCTGGGAAGTTCTTTCCCACCGCTAACTGGGCCAAAAACCAAGTTAGCAGGTATTCCAGGCAACCCTTTGAACCTGTTAGAGATTCCTGAAGGGTGTCGCTTCCAAGCTCGTTGTGACCGTGTACATGAAGCCTGCACTAAGGTGCCAACCTCACTACGTGCAATCGAACCGGGACATTTGTCTAACTGCCACCTGTACGGCGACCCAATAGTACAAAGGAAGCTATAGCTTGCACGCTCACTCAGCGTGAACAAATAACAAAGTGGTTTAACCGCTCTAAAACAAGCAAAGCGAACAAGGATTCTGGAGACAATTATGAGCAAAAATTTCGGTCAGTTATTGGTAGAAGGTAAGAACGTCGTAAAAGACTTCCCAATAAGCAGTACCACCATTCAAACCCCGATGATGCGTGCGATTAACGACGTGTCATTCAAAATGTACAAAAGCCGCGGCCTAGCGGTGGTTGGTGAGTCTGGCTCAGGCAAATCAACAACGGCAAAAATGATCGCAAAAATGTATGCGCCATCAGGCGGTACGATCGAGTACAAAGGCCGTGACATCCAAGAGATCTCAAGCAGAAAAGATCTTATGCATTACCGTGAAGGCGTGCAGATGGTGTGGCAAGACC